>JBIJDX010000066.1:0-13208 GCA_044343855.1 Flavobacteriales bacterium | reverse complement strand
CGCGCTGCACGGTGCCATTGCGCAGCTCACCGCCGGAGAACAGGTAGCTGGGCACACCCAGGTCCCAGGCGCGCTGCAGCACACCTGCGGAAGGCTGGTCGCAGCCCACCAGAGCCACCTGCGCCACAGCTGAGGTGGCGAAGTGTTCGATGATGCGCTGGGCGTTGGATCCCGATCCGCTGGCAAGTATGGCGATGCGCTTCACGCTGCGAAGGTGCGATGTTCCGGCCTTGGTCCCAGCGCCTGGCACCCAGCACTGGCCTGGCAGGTCGGAAGGTGCGCGTATCAGCCCCCACCCGCATCCCGTCCTTGGACCGCAGGCACTTCTTCGTCGCGCGGGGTGCTTCCGGCAAGGGGGGGCTTGCACAAGTGGAAAATGTCTTTCCTTTGCACCCTGTTCAACCAACAACGAACTGCTATGTCGGATATCAAGTCAAGGGTCATCGCCATCATCGTGGACAAGCTTGGTGTGGACCAGGCCGAAGTAACGCACGAGGCGAGCTTCACGAACGACCTTGGCGCTGACAGCCTCGATACGGTCGAGCTCATCATGGAGTTCGAGAAGGAGTTCAACATCGCCATCCCGGACGACCAGGCCGAGAAGATCCAGACCGTGGGTCAGGCCGTGGAATACGTGGAGAAGAACGCGAAGTGATCCCGGCCCTGTGAAGGGTCCCCACGCATGCAGCTCAGACGCGTCGTTGTAACCGGTCTGGGTGCGCTCACCCCCCTCGGCAACACGCTCCAGGCGTATTGGGAGGGCCTTGTGGGCGGCCGCAGCGGTGCCGCGCCCATCACGCGGTTCGATGCGTCGAAGTTCAAGACCCGGTTCGCCTGCGAGGTCAAGGGCTTCGTTCCAGAGGACTTCATCGACCGCAAGGAAGCGCGGAAGATGGACCCCTACACGCAATTCGCCGTGGTCTGCGCCGATGAGGCGATCAAGGACTCCGGCCTCGACCTGGAAAAGGTCGATCGTGAGCGTTTCGGGGTGATCTGGGGCAGCGGCATCGGTGGCCTGAAGACCTTCCAGGACGAGTGCATCGGCTACGGGCGGGGGGATGGCACGCCGCGCTTCAACCCCTTCTTCATCCCCAAGATGATCGCCGACAGTGCGGCAGGGCTCATCAGCATGCGCCATGTCCTGCACGGCCCCAGCTACGTCACGGCCAGCGCCTGCGCGAGCAGCAACAACGCCATGATCGATGCCTTCAACTACATCCGCCTGGGCACCTGTGTGGCCGTGGTCACGGGTGGCAGCGAGGCGGCGATCTACGAGGCGGGTGTCGGGGGCTTCAATGCCCTGCACGCCATGAGCACCCGCAACGATGACCCCGCCACCGCCAGCCGCCCCTACGACAAGGACCGTGACGGGTTCGTGCTGGGTGAGGGGGGCGCCGCCATCATCCTGGAGGACTTGGAGCATGCCCTTGCGCGCGGTGCCAGGATCTATGCCGAGGTGATCGGCGGTGGCATGAGCAGCGACGCCTTCCACATCACCGCCCCCCACCCCGAAGGGCTCGGAGCGGAACTGTGCATGAAGCACGCCCTTCGCGATGCCGGCATATCTCCTGCCGACATCGACTACATCAACACGCACGGCACCAGCACCCCCATCGGCGATCCGCAGGAGGTGAAGGCCATCCAGCGCCTGTTCGGCGAACACGCCTACAACCTGAACATCAGCGCCACCAAGAGCATGACGGGCCACCTGCTGGGCGGCGCCGGCGCGGTGGAGGGAGTGGCCGCCATCATGGCCGTGCATACGGATACCATCCCCCCCACGATCAATCACTTCACGGACGACCCCGAGATCGATCCGAAACTGAACTTCACCTTCAATGTGGCCCAGAAGCGCACCGTGAACGCCGCCCTGAGCAACACGTTCGGCTTCGGCGGTCACAATACCTCGGTGATCTTCCGCAAGTACAGTTGAGCCCTTGCTAAGCGGTCTTTTCAGCCGGGCACGCAACCCCGAGGAACGCCGGGTGCGGGCCTGGTCCAGGGAGGTCTTGGGTATCACCCCGGGCGACCTCCCGCTCTACCGCCAGGCGCTGCGCCACGTGAGCGCGGTGGCCGAGGACCGGCCCGACCTGCCGGACAACGAACGCCTGGAGTTCCTGGGCGATGCGGTGCTCGATGCCATCATCGGTGGATTGTTGTTCAACACCTATCCCGACAAGGGCGAGGGCTTCCTCACCCGCATGCGCAGCAAGCTCGTGAGCCGCAGCCAGTTGAACACGCTGGCCAAACACATCCACATTGACCGGGTGTTGGAGAGCAACCTTGCCCGCAGCCATGAAAGCTCCGTTCCCGGCAACGCCCTGGAGGCTTTGATCGGTGCCATTTTCCTGGACAAGGGGTTCGAGCGCACCCGCAAGGTCGTGGTCAGGCTCATCCTCCGGCACTTCGACCTGAAGGAGATCGAGAAGGAGGACAAGGACGGAAAGAGCCGGCTGCTGGAATGGGGGCAGAAGCGCCGCAGGAAGGTGGAGTTCGTGGTGCGGGAGGAGCACGGCGGTCCGCGTGGCAGGATCTATGTGGCGGAGGTGCTCATCGCGGGAGATGTCAAGGGCACCGGCAGGGGGGTTAGCAAGAAGAGCGCCGAGCAGGAGGCCGCACAAAGCGCCTTCCAGCGCATGCGTTCGCGTCAAGGAGCGGCATCCGGCACTGCGCCCGGCAACCAGGAGGCACCCAGCCGCACCCCGCGCAGGCGACCCCGCCAACAGCCCGGTGCCTGATGCCGGCAGGTGATCGGCGTGCCACGGCGGACTACCTTTGGACCATACGGCATGGCCAGGTACAAGCTCGATCTGCAGCCCGATCCCGAAGTGGTGGTCGTTGGCATCAGCAGCCACGTGAGGGATCATCGCCTTTGCTGGTCCATCAACCGCAACCTCGGCCTTCTCCTCACGCGCCGCCGCACACCCCTGAGCGAGGTGGTGGCAGGGCGCACCCTCAGCTACAAGGCTTACGACCATGTGGTGGAAGGAAGCGCCGCCCGGTTCACCTTGGTGAACAACCATTGTGCGGATGGCTGTCTCCTGAAGGAACAACGACAGACCGATTACTTCCTGGTGGTGGATCGGGAACTCGCACAACAGCAGCCTGACCTGCTTGACCGCCTGCGCGCCACGGACCATGTCCTCACCGCCTTCCTGGTGCCTTACGAACAGCTCAAGGAGGGCTACAAACTGCTGCAAAGAGCTACAAACTGCTGCAACAAGCACGCATGAACGACGCCAAGACCAAGATCGTGGCCACCATCGGCCCAGCCTCCGCATCGCCCGAGGTCCTTCGCCGAATGATGCAGAGCGGCATGGATGTCTGTCGGCTCAACTTCAGCCATGGCAATTATGTCTTCTATGCCGAGCTCATCCGCAACATCCGTGAGGTGAGCGAGGAGCTGGGCAAGCACACCGCCATCCTGGCCGATCTGCAAGGTCCCAAGATGCGCGTTGGTGAAATGCAGGACGGCCCCATCGAGCTGCTCGACGGGTCGGAGCTGGTGATCACCGTGGAGCCCGTGAAGGGCCGTCCCGGAATGGTGAGCACCAGCTATGTGCAGTTCCCCAGGGACGTGAAGAAGGGCGAACTGGTGCTGCTGGATGATGGCAAGCTGCGCCTGGAGGTGGTGGCCACCGACGGGCACACCAACGTGACCACCCGCGTTATCCACGGTGGGAAGCTCAGTGCCAACAAGGGCCTCAACCTGCCCAACACCAGGATCAGCCTGCCCTGCCTCACGGAGAAGGACAAACAGGACCTGGACTTCGCCCTGGACCATGATCTGGATTGGATCGGGTTGAGCTTCGTGCGCAGCGCACGCGACATCATCGAGCTCAAGGGCATCATCAATGCGCGTGAGAAGCATGCGCGGGTGGTGGCCAAGATCGAGAAGCCCGAAGCCCTGGATGAGATCGACGAGATCATCCGCGAAAGCGATGCCCTCATGGTGGCCCGTGGCGACCTGGGGGTGGAGATCCCCATGGAGCGCGTTCCGCTGGTGCAGAAGGACATCGTGCGTCGCTGCCTCGCGCAGCACCGCCCGGTGATCGTCGCCACCCAGATGATGGAGAGCATGATCACCAGCATCACGCCCACCCGTGCGGAGGTGAACGACGTGGCCAACGCCGTACTCGACCATGCCGATGCCGTCATGCTCAGCGCCGAGACCAGCGTGGGCAGGTTCCCCGTTGAGGTGGTGCAGGCCATGAACCGGATCCTCCTGGAGATGGAGACCAGCGAGGCCATGTTCAATGTGGATCAGCCAGGCCTGGAGGACAACGACCGCATGGTGACCGACACCATCTGCATGGCCAGCGTGCGCATGGCCGCCGCCATCGACATCAAGGCCATCGTGACAATGACGCACAGCGGCTACACGGCCTTCAAGATCAGCAGCATGCGCCCCAAGGCGAACATCTACGCATTCACCAGCAACAAGCGCATCCTCAACATGCTGAACCTGGTCTGGGGGGTGCGGGCGGAGTACTACGACAAGACCGTGAGCACCGACCATACCATCGCCGACATCAAGCACATCCTGCGCAGCAGGAAGTTCGTGGAGAAGGGCGACCTGGTGGTGAACGTGGCCAGCATGCCCATTGCCGAACAGGGCATGGCCAACATGCTGAAGCTGAGCCCGGCGTAGCGTTGGTTCAGCGCAGCTGCCGGCCCAGCGTTGCCTGCGGCTACGCGCAACAGCACAGGCCCCGGCCCCGGTCATCGTCAGGCGGGAGCCGCAGCAGGCTGCGCGCAGGGAACAACCATCAACAACGCGACCACTGTTCATAACTTTCCAAAAAGTTTGCGACCAGCGTTTGGAAAGGCCCAGGGAACTGCGTTTAATTTGTATTGTATTCGGGACACAATTCCAGCAAGCCCAAGTGGACCGTCACACTGAGCCCGTCGAACTGTACACCCATGTCAGCACCAAGGCTCTTGGCAAGATCCGAAGTCCCCTCGATGACCTCGACCTCTGACCTCGATCTAGGGTTTACGTGCCGCAATAGTGGAATAGTACCACCCCCTACAGGCAAAATAACCCTAACACCTGGAACAACCCCCTAGTTAGCGTTCATTGGAAAAAAGACAACATAAATATAATATGCATAAGTTTTACAGGTGAATGTCACGACCTTTAAACTGAGACGATAAAAATAGATTTTGAAAAAATGAATAAATTAATCAAAATTCTTTTCAAAATGACTCTTGTTTTGTTGCCATGCTCACTCTCAGCACAAACCTATATTATTCCTTACGGGGGACTAACTCTACAAGGAGTCAGTAATGTCGAACAAACTGGGACTGCACATAAACGAGGTATAAATAATGAGTTTGACACTGATTTTGACCTTCATGTCAAAGTTACAGGTGAGAGCAAAAGCACTGTGGGTTATACTTATGGGTTTACCTATGGAAGTATGTGGAGTAAAAGTGGACGTAAATTAAATCCTGGCTTTGAAATAGATATATTTCATAACAGTACTTCACACGAAAGTAAATTGTCAAACCAAAATAATGAGGAAGTTACAATTTTGGCTGGCTCAAATGCCAATGCTGTTCATGCCCTTGTAGAAGAGCATTATGGTGCAGGTCATCATAAATTTTCGAATACCATGACAATGAACAGTTGGAATGCCGCCACTAACTTTACTTTGTCGTATGATTTTTCGACAAAAATTTCTGTAAATGGTGGATTAGGGATTGGTTTCTCTGCAGTTAAATTAAGAGAAGCAAAAAGTTTTCAATCAAGTCCTGCTCCGGCAGATCCGGGATACGAAACAACAAACGATAATGGTGGCGGTATCGTGAATCATTTTAACAGCCAACCAGATGCCTCGAATAATCTCATGATCGGTCAATTTCGCTTCGGCGCAAAAATCCAACTGCTACAAAAGGTTGCCCTACAAATCGATGCTCGTGGCATGTACCGGAATAAGGGAAATTTCATTTTTGGTAGCACCAAATACACAGATCATGCGCCTACTGACAACTGGACATATATGATCAATCGGGGTGTTACATACATGCTTACTGCAGGCTTGTGTATTTCCCTGTGAAATGTAATTTTTGTCTAAAAGAAAAACCAACGAAACGCTAACAGCGCACAAGCGCAACCCGAAAAGGATATGCGCCTGTGCGCGAAACGTTACAGGCAAGTTAATCTGACATCGCGGGCAACCGGAGCGCTATCCTTGTTGATCGGCTGAAGACGCCGGAGGAAGGCCCCCCGCTCTCCTCATCGGCCCAGCACCAGGTCCATGTAGAACCCCGGCTTCTTCAGCCGTTCCCGCAGGTCCAGGTCGGTGAACATGCTGCTGATGGTGTCCGCCAGCGCGGGGTTCTTGTTGGCGCGGTCCACCACGAAGTCGAACAGCCAGGCCTTGTTGGCAAGCTGTTGCAGCCGTGTGCTGATGGCCAGCTCCTTCCCCAGGCGGCGCCACACGCGGGCATCGTACTGCCTCGTCTCGTTCGCCGTGACCGTACCGCGCTTCAACAGGTCCGCCGCCACCTCTGCGGCGTGCACCCCGCTGATCATGGCGTGGCTGATGCCTTCGCCGGTGAAGGGGTCGATGAGGTGTCCGGCATCGCCCACCAGCAGGTATCCATCGCCGCTCAATGGGTGGCGCTTACTTGCCAATGGGAGCCCCATTCCCTGTACGGGTCCTTCCAGTGTGGCGCTCCCGAAGCGTTCCTTGAATGCCGGGTGCGTGGCCAACAGTTCGAGCATCAGTGCCTTGAGGTCCGAGCGGCGCCTGCGCACCACATCGCTGCGCAGGCCCAGGCCCACGTTGGCGCGTCCATCCGGCAGCGGGAACACCCACAGATAGCCCGGCAGCAGGTCCTTGAGGAAGTGCAGTTCGATGAAGCCCTGGGGGTCGAGGTCCCGCACACCGCTGTAATAGGCGCGCACACCGGCCGCGTGGTGGCGGGGTTCCATGGGCAGGCCGGCCACATGCCGCGCGAAGCCGGAGTTGGCCCCGCTGGCATCGATGATCATGCGGCAGTGCAGGCTGCCACCTCCATGCAGCTCCACACGCCAGCCTTCCGCGGTGCGCGTGCAGCGCCCGGCGGCATGCCCCTCCAGCACCTGCACATGCGGTGCATTGCGGGCATGCTGGAACAGGAGTGCATCGAAGTGCAGGCGCGGCAGGATCACCCCGGGAGCATCGCCCACGCCGGTGGCCCGCGAGAAGGGCACCCGCAACGAACGTCCGCTCGGAGCCACGAAGGTGACGCCCCAGCTGGGCATTCCCTTGCCGTGTGCCTTCACCTGTGCAGCGAGCGTGGGGTCCAGCCGTTCCAGGCTGCGCATCACCTTTCCGCTGAGCGCGTCGCCGCACACCTTGTCGCGCGGGAACCGGCCCTTCTCCACCAGGACGCAGGGAACCTCCAGCTGGCTCAGGCGCAGGGCCACGGTGCTGCCGCCCGGACCGCCGCCCAGCACGCATACCCCGCTGTGCAGCTCTTCCTCCATGTGCCGCTATCCGCGGAAGGGGGCCGCCTTGAACTGATCCAGGAAGCGCACGTCGTTCTCCCAGTACATCCTGAGGTCGGGCACCCGATAGATGAGCTGCGTGATGCGCTCTATGCCCATGCCGAGCGCGAAGCCGCTGTAGCGTTCCGCGTCGATGCCGCAGTTGGCCAGCACCGCCGGGTCCACCATGCCGCAGCCCATGATCTCCACCCAGCCGCTTTGCTTGCATAGGTTGCAGCCATTCCCGCCGCACACCGTGCAGCTCATGTCCACTTCGGCGCTGGGCTCCGTGAAGGGGAAGTAGCTGGGCCGCATTCGGATGGTGACCTCCGGCCCGAAGAGGCTCTTGGTGAAGTGGTCCAGCGTGCCCTTGAGGTCGGCGAAGCTCACGCACTCGTCCACATACAGCGCCTCCACCTGGTGGAACATGCAATGTGCGCGGGCGCTGATGGCCTCGTTGCGGTACACGCGACCGGGGCTGATGGTGCGGAACGGGGGCTTGCCCGCCTCCATCACGCGCACCTGCACGCTGCTGGTGTGCGTGCGCAGCGCCAGACCGCCCCCCTTCACGAAGAACGTGTCCTGCATGTCGCGCGCAGGGTGGTCCGGGGGGAAGTTGAGCGCGCTGAAGTTGTGGCGGTCATCCTCCACTTCGGGTCCGTGGCTCACGGTGTATCCCAGTCGGGCGAAGATGTCCACGATGCGCCGCCGCACCACGGTGAGGGGGTGGAGGCTTCCGGTGCCGGTGGTGAGCGCCGGTGCGCTGAGGTCGATTGACGGACCGCGCTGGGCGGGTGCCTCCTCCGTGGCGGTGCGCAGCTCCTCGAGCCGCTGTTGGGCCAGCTGCTTGAGGCCGTTCATCAGCGGGCCTAGGCTGCGCTTCTCCTCCGGGGCCACCGCCTTGAAGGCATCGAACAGGGCGGTGATGCTTCCGTTGCGACCCAGCAGGGCCACACGCAGGCGCTCGAGTTCATCGGCATTCGCGGCAGTGGCGGAGCGCACCTGCTGCTCCAGTTCGGCGATGTGTTGCTGCAGGCTCATGGCAGTACCCGCATGAAGTGGCGGATGTCGGTCAGGGGTCGGTCGAGGGGGTCGCACGGCTGCGCCGCGATGGCATCAAGCACCTCGGATCCCTCGACCAACTGGCCGAACACGGTGTAGGCGCCATCCAGGTGGGGAGCCCCGCCCTCGCTGGCGTATGCAGCCTGCTGTTCGGGGGTGTAGCTGACAGGGGTGCCCAGGCGTGCGCTGCGCTGGACGAGCATTTCCAGCTCCCGGGGCTGGAAGGTCTTGCCCTGCACGATGTAGAACTGGCTGCCGCTGGAGTTGCGCTCGGGGTTCACCGGGTCTCCCTGTCGGGCGGCGGCCAGCGCGCCACGGCGATGGATCAGGCCCGGCACGATCTCGGCCGGTACGGTGTACCCCGGACCGCCATTGCCCAATGCCGTGCCGGCCGCGGCGCGCCTGCTGTCGGGATCACCGCCCTGTATCATGAAGCCGGGGATCACCCGATGGAAGAGCAGACTGTCGTAGGCACCGTCCTTCACCAGCTTGATGAAGTTGTCACGGTGCCGGGGCGTTTCGTTGAAGAGCTCCACCACCATGGTGCCTGCGGTGCTGCGGATCTCCACCCGCACCCGCTTGTCAGCGCCCGTGTCCTGCGCAACAGCCGTGCCTTTCAGTAGCGTTCCACAGAGTATGGCCAGCACCGTTGCGCGTAGCATGAGCCTTGGCATGGACCGGTTCATTACATTTGACATCCGCTACGCCCGACCTGGAAGGGCGACCAAAAGTAAACCAATGCGCATTCCCACTCTCCTCCGCGTTCCCGCCAACGCCCTGGTCGTGGCCATCCTGCTTCCCTTCGCCACCGCCTGCAACGAAGAGGAACCCACCATCGGTGTGGTACGCGTGACGGATCCGCAGGGGCTGCCTGTTGTTGGTGCGACCGTGAAGTTGTTCGCCGACCCCACCTTCCCCTTGGGTGACCCCAACCGGCTGGATAAGGAGGCGGTGACGGACTCGGACGGTGCGGCCACCTTTGACTACACTGACTTCTATGAGCAGGGGCAGAGCGGGTTCGCCGTCCTTGACATCCGCGCCACCAAGGATACCCTGCTCGGTGAGGGCATCATCAAGATCGTGGAGGAGGAGACCAGCGAGGAGACCGTGGTGATGGAGTCCGCCCAATAGGGGCCCGCCATACGCTCCTCATTGCTCGAAGTAGGTCAGCACGGCCTCCTTCATCAGCCGTTCCTGTTCCTCAGGACCCAGCGCCGGAAGGTCCTTCACGCGCTCGAAATGGGGCCAGCCATCGGCATCGCGCCCCAGTTCGCGGTAATAGCCATAGGGGCGCAGCAGCACGCAGATGGCGATGTGCATCAGGGCGACCTTCTCATCCTTCCTGAACTCGCGCGCATGCTGCCCCAGTTCCTGTACACCGATCAGGAACAGGATGGCGTTGAGGTCCAGGGTGCCCGCCTGGAACCGCGTACTGAGGTCGTTGACCAAACCCCGCCAACGCTTCTCGAATTGCAGGTCCACTGGATGGTGGGCGCAGTGTTGTACCGACGCCTGTGCAAAGATCGCCTTTCGTTGCTGAGCGGCGTGCGCGGGGATCGCACAACTTGTCCCCCATGAACTGGCTCGACTGGTCGCTCATGCTGCTCCTGGGACTTGCCGCCTTCAGGGGGTTCCAACGAGGTTTCATCATCGAACTTGCGGCCCTGCTGGCCCTGGTGCTTGGCATCTGGGCTGCGACCCGGGTAAGCGACCGCGTGGCGGCGGCCCTCGGCATCGGTGAAGAGAATGCCGCCCTAGCCTTTCTGGTCACGTTCCTGGGCGTGCTGCTGCTGGTGCACCTCATGGCGCGCCTGCTTACCACGCTGATCGACCTGGCGCAGCTGGGACTTCCCAACAAGCTCGCGGGCATCGCGTTCGGGATCGTGCGATCGGCCTTCGTCCTCAGCGTCATGCTCAACCTGTTGGTGGGCTACACCGAGGGTGCGATGCCTCCGGCCGCGGCGAGGAATGCCTCTGCCATGTACGGGCCGATGCGCGGCTTCGCCCCGTTGCTGGTGCCGGCATTGGGCGATACCAAGTGGGTGCAGTGGGCGGTGGGCGAGGTGCGCGAAGGTGCGAACGCCGTGCTGGACGAGTGACAGGTGCTTCGATCCCGCGCGTCGGTGCGTTGCCGCAGGAGTCCCCGGGCCTGTTCCACCGCCCAGGCCGCACCCACCAGCAGCAGTGGCATGGCGGGCGACTTGAACCGCGCATCGGTGGTGGAGATGCCACCACTGAAAAGCACCGCGCCCGCCAACAGGAGCACCACCACCAACACCGCCGGCAACCGGCGTGCGTGCCACACCCAGAAGACCAGTGCGAACACAAGCAGCCCGGTGTATAGCAAGGCCACACATGTGATCGCCCATGCCACCCCCCCCCTACCGAAGAAGCCCGCGATGTGCCCGCGGCCAGGTGCGAGGAGGATGCCCGCGGTCGTTCTCAGCTGCACACCGGCCCATGTCAGCGGATGCGCCACGAACGTGTGCCGAAGGTCGTCGCGCAACCCGTTGAAATAGGCTGATGCTGCGCCGGGTTCCTCCCAGTCCGTGCGCGCTGCGCGCCCGTGCAGCTCCTGCTTGTAAACCGCCGCGCGCGGATCACCTGCTGCAGCAAGTACCTCGGGCAGGTGAAAATGTGCCGCGGCCACCGCACCACTGTCTGACAGCACCAGGCGCCCCGTCTCCACCCTGTTGCGCAGCACCCACGGGGCCACCAGCAGCATCACCAAGGCAACGAAGGCCCCGGCCATGCGCAGCTCCATGCGCAGCAATGCAACAGCGATGCCTGCACCCATCAGTGCCAGCGGGAGGCCATTGGCGCGGAACCAGGCCGCCGCTCCGAAGCACACGGCCGCGGCCATGACAGCCCTCCACGGATGACCCGGCCGCGCCAGCAAAAGGATGCCGCCCAGCAGCGCGGTGGTGAAGCACGCCTCGGTGAGCAGGCTGCCGGTGAGCACGATGTCCACGGGTTCAAGCGCCATGAGGGCCGCAGCCAGCAACGCTCCTTGCCGCGAGAGGCCGATCGCCCGGGCAAGGCGGTGCACCAGCAGCACCTTGGCCGAGGAGAGCAGCACCTGCACCGCGAGCACCGCCGGCACCGAGCAGCCGAGCAGGTGGATCAACCAGGGGTATCCCGGCATCCGTGTGGTGTCGGGAATGTCCAGCGGATGGAAGAGGCTGTAGACCCCGTGCTTGAGATGCCGTGCCAGGGTGAGGTAGTAACCCGCATCGTGTTGAAGGTGCCAGCCCACCTGCGCGTGGTACAGCACGAACCCGGAGCGCAGCACCAACGCGAGCAGCAACAGCCAGGGCAGCAGGGGTTCCCGGCAACCGGTCCGGGACATGCACCAGGTGGTTCCCCGCGGAGCCCGATGTGGCGATCCCCGACCGGTGTTGAAGGGCATGGGCGTGCGCTGCGCGTTGTGACCGCGCTGACGCGAAGGTCCGGAAGTTCGCTCAGACCTTCTTCACCTGCACGGCGTTCAGGCCCTTGGGGCCGCGCTCGAGCTCGAAGGTGACACGGTCGTTGTCCTTGATGTCCTCCAGTGTGCCGCTGACGTGCACGAAATAGCGGTCGCGTCCGCCCTCCTCCACGATGAACCCGAATCCACGCGAAGCATCGAAGAAGTCCACGCGACCGGTGCGTTCGGTGATCACCTCCTCCACGCGCTTGGGCACACCGATCTCGATGTCCTCCGCCTTGATCTCCTGGCGCTTGGTGGGGTCGGGTGGTGTGTCGGTGATGCGACCGAACTCGTCCACGTACGCGATCATGTTGTCCAGCCCGCCGCCGGCACTGTTGGCCTTGCGTTCGGCCTTCCGGCGCTCCTTCTCCTCCTGCTTCTGCTGGCGGCGCTTCTCCTGCTCGCGTTTGTTGAACGATTCGGCCATGGGTGTGCGGTGCGTCACGACCGGTGCGGCGAAGGACCCGTACGGCCGGTTCCGGAATGGAAGTCGGCGCTGGCCCTAGGTGCCGGGGAAGTGGACGCAACGAAGATACGCAGCCGCGGGGAAGTGGACGATCGGCGGGCCGTCAACAGCTCTGGCGCAGGCGTTCCATGCCCATTGTGCGTGGCATGTCGGGTGGCGTTGCGGCAACACGGTGCACCAGGAGGGGTCGCCGCCCTCTCCCTCACAGGGGTCACTTCAGCATCGTGTCGAACCAGGTCTTCCATTCGGGCACCGCCCTGCCGAAGGCCAGGCGGTGGGTGCCATCAGCCCCCACGGAGATGGCCTGGACCTTGTCGTTGCCCATGGCCTTCTGCCACTCCATGGGAAGGCGCGCCAGCCCGATCGTCAGGCACTGGTCCACATCGCCGTAGTACATGCGCACCGGGGTCCTGATGTCCCACCGGTACGGGTGCACCTCAAGCGCCAGCTTGCCGTATGCCGAGCGTGCGAAATACTGCGGATCGAAGTACTCCGGGCGGATCAGCTTGCGCAGGTCGAGCGGGAAGTCCTTTTCCTGCACCGACGGGTCCTTCATGTACACCCGCCTGGCCAGTTCGTATTGCTCATCGTTGAACAGACCCCGTGCCAGTCCGGGTATCCGGTAGTATTCCTCAAAGGAGAACGCCGTGAGGATGAACATCGTGGTCACCCAGCCGGCGTCGATGGGGCGTGGGTGGGACAGGAACCCATTGACCATGACGAAGGCGTCG
>JBIJDX010000231.1:0-4275 GCA_044343855.1 Flavobacteriales bacterium | reverse complement strand
GGACGCGATGTTGCGGACTTCCAACACCAACGGGACCGCACCCTGCCTACGTTCCATCGGCCCCACCCAGGGAAGCCAAGCACGAACCATTGGGCTTCCCCCGCATGGAAGCATGCAGACTCCTGCACCGCCTGCCTTTCAGAGGGCCGACCATCGCCTTTATCGCCATGGAGGCGGCCATCCGGTGTGGCCGGCGCTCCGCACCTGGAACCGGTCAAGGATGTTTGGCGGACCGCTCCTTCCAAGCCGCATGGACCTCCTCCAACTCGGCGTACCATTCGGCGCCGTACTTGCGGATGAGGGCATCCTTCAGGAAGCGGAACACGGGGACATCGAGTTTCCTGCCGCAGCTGCATGCCGGCTTGCAGATGGGCCAGCGGTGGTAGTTGAGCCCCTCGTGGAACTTCAGCTTGGTGATGCGGATGGGGTACAGGTGGCAGCTGATGGGCTTGCGGAAGGGAACGGCACCGTCCTTCCAGGCCCTCTCGATGCCGCACAGCGCGATGCCCTTCTCATCGAACACGGTGAAGGCGCACTCACCACGCCCTTCCACCAGGGTGGTCACCAGGTCACCATCCTCGTCCACCTCGCTCACGCCATGCTGGTCGATGGCGCGCCGGCCCTTCTCGGGGATGTAGGGCCGGATCCTGGGCCACAGCTCCTTGAGCAGGGCTTCCTCATCGGCCTCCAAGGGGGCACCGCTCTCGCCGGCCACGCAGCACTCGCCCTTGCAGGCGTTGAGGTCGCAGACGAAGCGCTGCTCGAAGAGGTCTTCGGAGAGGAGGGTGCCGCGGTGTTCGATCATTCGGGGGCGTAAAGGAAGGGCGCTAGAGCAGAAAGCTGTTCACGATACGCGAAATGGATCGTTTGACATCCTGCCATGTGAGGCCATTCAATGCCTTTGGCTCCTCGCTCTCCTCAGCGTCCTCAAAAAAACCGAGGGCACGAGGAATGCTGATCATGATGGTGTTCTTGGGATACTTCCTCCGATGGTTGTCCAGAAGTTTCTGGAGACCATGCACCCGAAGCAACTGCTCAAGGTCCCAAAAGTCCTTCTTCTGCGCACGGTGCAGCATGGCCTCGATCTTCATCGGACCAATGTCCACATCATCATACATTCGAATACCGTCCTCCACCACCAGGTCTGCAATTCGTGCATGCGGAAACTTCACGATATCCACTTTGACCCCCTGGATGAAGCAGAATACCGCCCACTTCGCCTGCTGATCATCCTCAAAGACGAACTCTCCGCCGAATTCCTCGGCCAGCGCAGCCCTTATGGTAGACACATCCAGATCACCATCCGTGAACAGATCCAGGTCAACGGACACTCGATGTCCGTAGCGAAGAGCAAGCGCTGTTCCGCCGACCAGAGCGAATTGCTCCAGGGCCTTCAACCCCATTAGTCGCTTCAGTAAGGCAAGCGTTCCGGGTTCGACCGTCTCGTAGTGTAGCATCGGAACGCGTCTAGTGGCATATCGAAGATCGAACTGACGAAATGGTGCGTGCCCTTTCGCAGGAACTTCGCCTTCAGCAAGGCTTCGATCACCCGTTCATCCCCATAGTACCGTCTGCATTGGCGGATATCCTCCACATCACCGCGATCGAAGACCCGCTCGATGATGAAGCTGGCCTTGCCGTCGTAGTCCAGCTTGTCGAAGTCCACATCCCAGAAGATGCGGCGGGCGAAGACGGGCAGGGGCTTGGACATGCTCCAAAGTTAGGGCGGTTCGGCGCCGGTCGCCATCTTTGCGCCCGCGTCGCCAAAGCTTTCCAAGGCGTTCGCAACACACCATGAGCAATCCAGAAGACCGCCTAAAGACCCTCATCGGCCATGCCAAGGAGTATGGCTTCGTGTTCCCCAGCAGCGAGATCTACGACGGCCTCAGCGCCACGTACGACTACGGGCCGTACGGCGTGGAACTGAAGAACAACATCCGCCGCTACTGGTGGGAGGCCATGACCAAGCTCCACGAGAACATCGTGGGCATCGACGCGGCCATCTTCATGCACCCCACCACCTGGAAGGCCAGCGGCCACGTGGACGCCTTCAATGATCCACTGATCGACAACAAGGACAGCAAGAAACGCTACCGCGCGGACGTGCTCCTGGAAGAGCACATGGCGAAGTACGAGCAGAAGATCGCCAAGGAGGTGGAGAAGGCGAGGAACAAGTTCGGCGATGCCTTCGACGAAGCGCAGTTCCGCGCCACCAACCCCAACGTGAAGCGCAGCCAGGAGCGCATCGACGCCGTGGAAGGCCGCATGAAGGCCGCACTGGAAGCCAACGACCTGGCCGCCCTGCGCCAGCTGATCATCGATGAGGAGATCAAGTGCCCCATCAGCGGCACCGGCAACTGGACCGATGTGCGCCAGTTCAACCTGATGTTCGCCACCGAACTGGGCAGCGTGAGCGGCGAGAGCAGCACCATCTACCTGCGGCCCGAAACGGCACAGGGCATCTTCGTGAACTTCCTCAACGTGCAGAAGAGCGCGCGGATGAAGATCCCCTTCGGCATCGCGCAGACCGGCAAGGCCTTCCGCAACGAGATCGTGGCGCGCCAGTTCATCTTCCGCATGCGCGAGTTCGAGCAGATGGAGATGCAGTTCTTCATCAAGCCCGGCACCCAACAGGAGTGGTACGAGCACTGGAAGGCCAAGCGGATGGCCTGGCACCGCGCCCTGGGCCTGCCGGCGGACAACTACCGCTACCACGACCACATCAAGCTGGCGCACTACGCCGACGCGGCCTGCGACATCGAATTCAAGTTCCCCATGGGCTTCAAGGAGCTGGAGGGCATCCACAGCCGCACCGACTTCGACCTGGGCAACCACGAGAAGCACAGCGGCCGCAAGCTCACCTACTTCGACCCCGAGGCCAACGAGAGCTACGTGCCCTACGTGCTGGAGACCAGCATCGGCCTGGACCGCATGTTCCTGGCCATCCTCAGCGCGGCCTACGACGAGGAGAAGCTGGAGAACGGCGAGGTGCGTGAGGTGCTGCGCATCCCCGCCCCGCTGGCGCCCGTGAAGGTGGCCGTGCTGCCCCTGATCAAGAAGGACGGCCTGCCCGAGAAGGCCCGCGCCATCATGGACCGCCTGAAGCTTGACCACAACTGCCAGTACGACGAGAAGGACTCCATCGGCAAGCGCTACCGCAGGCAGGATGCCATCGGCACGCCCTACTGCATCACGGTGGACCACGAGACCCTCACCGACAACGCCGTCACCATCCGCGAGCGCGACAGCATGAAGCAGGAACGCGTGCCCATCAGCGAAGTGGAGCGCATCGTGGGCGAGAAGGTGGACCTGCGTGGGCTGTTGGGGAAGCTTTAACGCGGTATCTTCGCAGCCCCAACACCATACCCAGGTGGCGGAATCGGTAGACGCGCTGGTCTCAAACACCAGTGAAGCAATTCGTGCGGGTTCGAGTCCCGCCCTGGGTACCGGTCGAAAGGCATGTGGTCATGTAAACATGCGACCATGGGCACGTGGGGTCCCCGGGAACCCGGAACGTGCGTTCATGGGCAGATGAACACATGGGCAGAATGCCCACCCGATGCAACAGGACAACCTCGTCTACCCCGACCCCGCCAAGCAGGACCGCTACGACCGGGCCTACATGCGGATGGCCTTGGAGTGGGCCAAGCTCAGCCACTGCAAACGCAAGAAGGTGGGCGCCCTCATCGTGAAGGAGGGGATGATCATCAGCGACGGCTACAACGGCACACCCACCGGCGCCCCCAATGAGTGCGAGGATGCCCAGGGCCTCACCCATTGGTACGTGCTCCACGCCGAGGCCAATGCCATCCTGAAAGTGGCCCGCAGCACCAACAACGCACGCGGAGCAACGTTATACCTGACACACTCGCCCTGCAAGGAGTGCAGCAAGCTCATCCTCCAGGCGGGAATTCAACGACTCGTCTACCTGGACGCCTACAAGGATACCGATGGGCTGCAACTGCTGGAGAACGGAGGGTTGATGGTGCGTAAATTGGAACTGCCCTGAACCATGGCACGCCGCAGCACCATTTCAGCGTTGTACCCATTGGGGCTGTCCCTGGCCCTGGTGGCGGGGTTGTTCATCGGGCGGGACATGGGCGGTGGTACTGCCGTGACACCCATTTTCATGCTGCGCCAGCCTTCCGCAG
Organism: Flavobacteriales bacterium; assembly: GCA_044343855.1. GTDB lineage: Bacteria > Bacteroidota > Bacteroidia > Flavobacteriales_F > PHOS-HE28 > PHOS-HE28. Next base: position 124 of record JBIJDX010000231.1, on the reverse strand, counting down.
CCACCAAGATCGGCGAAGTACTTGAGCTGATCGACCGCCAGTATGTGGACAGTGTGGAGAAGCAGGCACTGGTGGATGAGGTGCTCCAGGACCTGCTCCAGCGCCTCGACCCGCACAGTTATTA
>JBIJDX010000230.1:0-4276 GCA_044343855.1 Flavobacteriales bacterium | reverse complement strand
CCCTCACCGGCGCCAACCGCATACGCGGTCGCTGGCGTGCTCCAGAACAAGAGCGTACGTGCCCTCCAGATCGATGGCGTGCCGGTGGCCGAAGCCCAGTGGGGTGGGGGAGAGCTCGATAGTGCCATGAACATCATCGGTTACGATTGGAAGACCTACAACCAACCCACGGCTTCATACACCTATGCCCAGGATCGCACGTACTTCGTTTCAGACAGGTCCGGCAACGTATGGAAGCTCGTGTTCATCGGATACGGTGGCTCTTCCACAGGCACCATGACCTTCACCCAGGAGCTGGTGAGCGCAACCTCCGTGGATGAGCCCGGTGCATCCGCGCTCCGTGTGTTCCCGGTTCCGGTCACGAGCGGCGTGCTCCATATCCTGTCGGATGAGGAGCTCCGCGGAGCGCGTGTGGAGTTGGTCGATGCCAGTGGCCGCTCCATCCGCACAACCACCTTGGCCGATCAGCGGTCCGGTTCCTTTGCCACTGTGGACATGAACGGGATGCCCGCTGGCATCTACCTGGTTCGCCTCCAGTCCCCCGGCGTCCTTCGCACAGCGCGCGTCGTGGTGGAATGACACTGCGCCGTGCAACGGGCATGAATGTGGCCAACAGCATCATGAGGGCGGGCGCTGGCATTGCGGCAGTGCTCCTACCCTGTGCGGTGTTCGCGCAGATCGAGCTTGATGTGCGCACGGCCAACGCAGGGCCTTTACCCAACGTGCACGTGCTATGGCAGGCGCTCGATGGACCGGTTGGCGGTGGCATGGAAGTGTTGGATATCGGCGGCCGGGGCGGCATTCAGGTACCCGCGGGTGCCCGGCGCATCGCCATCCGCATTTCATTCGTGGGGTATCGCACCATCAGTGATACCATTCCGGCAGCCGCTGGCTTGCGTACCTACACCTTGGTCCCCGATGCCCAGGCACTGCCCGAGTTCGTTGTCACCGGTCAGTATGCACCCGCATCGCCCGACAAGGCGGTTCATCGGGTTCGGGTCCTCGATGCCACCACCATCCAACGCATGGCCGCCAACAACCTCGCGGATGTGCTGCGCAACGAGCTCAACATCCGCCTGGCGCAGGACAACATGCTCGGGACTTCCCTGTCCATGCAGGGGCTGGGCGGCCAGAACGTGAAGATCCTGGTGGATGGCGTGCCCGTCATCGGTCGGCAGGATGGGAACATCGACCTGGCCCAGCTCGACCTGACCGGCATTGAACGCGTGGAGGTGGTCGAAGGTCCGCTGAGCGTCAATTTCGGCACCAACGCCCTTGCCGGTACCATCAACCTCATCACCCGAAAGCGGGGGGGGGCTCCGGCCACTTTGCGCGCCTCCGGGTATGCCGAACACATCGGCCGGCTCAATACCACCGTGACCGCTTCACGCCAATGGGACCGCCATGATGTGGTGTTCAACGCAGGACGTAATTTCTTCGCGGGCTGGGATCCACGCCATGCCGGCCTGGTGGATCTCTCGCCAGCGCCCGCGGATTCCAACCGATTCCAGCAGTGGAAGCCCCGGGAGCAGTTCTTCGGGCGTTTCAGCTACCGTCATTCCACCGACCGATGGGACCTTGGCTACAAGGCCGAGGGCATGCACGACGTGATCCTCAACCGCGGACTGCCCCGCGCGCCCTATCACGAGACGGCGTTCGATGAACGCTACACCACGCTCCGCCTCGATCATGCGCTGACCGCCGAACACCGCCTCAACAAGGGCCGCAGGATCACCGGACTCGTGGCCCATAACCGGTATGTACGCCACAGCAACCGCTGGTTCCGCAACCTCACCACCCTCAGTGAGCAATTGGTCGACGGACCTTCCGAGCAGGATACATCGGGCTTTACGCTCACCAATGTGCGCGCCAACCTCATCCAAGCACGCGACAGCGCCCGCATCAATTACGAAGTGGGCATCGACCTCAACCTCGAGACGGGCACAGGCCCCCGCATTGGCGATGGTCAGGAGGACATCGGTGACTACGCACTGCTGGCCAGCGCGGAGGTGCGCGCTCATCGCTCCCTTACCCTTCGTCCAGGCATCCGCTACGCTTACAATACACGCTATGGGGCTCCCGTGGTTCCTTCCTTCAACCTGCGCTGGCGGTTGAGCCGGGGCTTCACGCTGCGTGCGTCCTATGCCAACGGCTTCCGCGCACCCTCGCTCAAAGAGCTATACCTCTTCTTCGTGGATGTGAACCACGACATCCAGGGCAACCCCGATCTGGCTGCCGAACGCTCCCATCACTGGTCCTCCACGCTCAGCTATCGCCACGCCAGGGACAAGGGTGTCCACACCAGTGAACTATCGCTCTTCCACAACCGCATGACCGACCTCATCGCCCTGCTGCAGGTCTCCGGTGCCCGGTTCACGTATGCCAACATCGAGGCCTTCCAGACCACCGGCGGCAGCGTGGGGGCTGGCTGGGATGACGACCATTGGGCGGTCTCCACCGGCGTGGCGGTCACCGGGCGGTATGATGCCATTGCGCAGGGTGCCGATGAACCGTACCTCTTCACCACAGAGGTGCGTGCGTCGCTCACCAGGCAATGGCTCCGCAAGGGGTGGAGTGCGTCGCTCTTCTGGAAATGGCAGGATCGCCAGGTGAACTACACCCAGCAGGAGGACGGCAGCATCACACGGTCCTTCATCGGCGCGTTCCACATGGCCGATGCCACACTCACCAAGCGGTTCTGGAACGGCCGTCTTTCCCTCTCCGGCGGTGCGAAGAACCTGTTCAATGTGAGGGATGTCGCGGCCACCATGAGCGGCGGCGGGGCCCACGTTGGAGGCGGTGCCAGCGTGCCCATGGCCACGGGCCGACTGGCATTTGTACGCGTGGAGTTGGACTTGAAGCGCCTGAGATGAAGAACGCCTACCTGCTCATGCTGGGCTTGCACCTCACCGCTTGCATGAAGGAGGAACTGCCTGTTCCTGCCGCCACACGTGGCGCAACGGTCACGTTGCAGGAGTGCCTGGGACCGGGTTACCAGAACCAGCTGTGGATCGATCTTGGGAGCGGATCGGTGGTCGGCTCGAACACCAAGGAGGCATGGGATCTTGCGTTCGAGAGTGGACCCGATGCATGGAGGGTATGGTTGAACGGGGCGCGATTGATGACCGCTTGGGACCTTGGCACTGTGGACATCGCCGCCGCGCACGATACGGTGGGCATGTTCGCCGGTCGGCGGATCGATGCACCAAGCGGGCATCCGGACAGCACGGCGATAGGCGATTGGCGTGGGCGCAATGCGGTGTTCCTGGTGGATATGGGCTACAACTCGCAGGGCCAGTCGCTGGGATTCCGCAAGTTCCGCTTCCGCCAGGTATCCTCCCTGGAGTATGTCATGGACGTTGCATCACTGGACGGATCCCAGGTCGGGACGGTGGTCGTCCCCAAGGACCCCGATCGCCACCGGTCCTGCTACAGGATCGGCGTCGGCGCGGTGCATATTGAGCCGCAGAGCAGGTCATGGGACCTCGTGCTCACCCACTACACACATCAATTCTATGACCCCGTCATACCCTATCTGGTGGTGGGTCTGCTCTCCGCACCGGATGTCCGTGTGGCGCAGCTGGACGATCGCTCGTTCGACGCGGTGCAACTCACGGATACGTTGCAGCATCCCTTCAATGCTCATCGTGACGCCATAGGCTATGATTGGAAGGATTACTCCTTCGAGGAGGCGGCCTACACGGTTGAACCCCGCACGGTGTACATTGTCCAGGATGGGGACGGGTACTTCTTCAAGCTCAATTTCCTCGATTTCTATGGTGCGCAGGGCCAGGTGGGATGCCCGCTCATGCAGGTGGCTCCCTTGTAGGGGTTCAGCGAGGATGTGCCGTTGAAGGCATGATGCACGGTCCCGGCCCTGCCTGCCCGGCACTTACATGTCCATGTCCCCGCCCCCGGTGCTGCCGGGTTCGCGCCGCTGCTGCTCGCCTTTGCGGCGGAAGAGCGAGGTGTTCTGTTCTCCGAACTTCCACGTGAGGGTGAACCGTACGAAGCGCATCTCGCGACGGCGGAAATTCTCCTGGTACAGCCGCGGTGTTTCGAGCACATTGCCCCATTGCCGGGTGAAGAACACATCGTTCACCGAGATCACGGCGGAGAGCTTGCGCGTGATGTCGTGGCCCACTGAGACGTCCATTCCGTATTGGGCCAGCGTGCGTCCCTGTGGCTGGATATCAGGGCTCTCATACTCCCCGTTCAGCTGCGCGTTCCAGTTGCCCTTGCCGCCGAAACGATAGGCCAGCAGCAGTTTCGTGTC
>JBIJDX010000004.1:0-35311 GCA_044343855.1 Flavobacteriales bacterium | reverse complement strand
GTGTAGAGGCAGCCCCCCGGCGGAGGCACGGGCGGGGCACTGATGGAGAAGGTGCCCGGACAGGGGCTGGGGGGGGCGGGCCACGTATCGAACATCACCCAGTACTGGACCCCTGCCGTCATGTTCACGGTAAGCGCCTGCGAAGCCCCGGTTCCGCTCACCGAACCCACGCAGGTCCCACCTGCTGCGGGACAGGATGCCGTGTAGACCCAGATGGAACTGTAGGTCTGGCCGTTGTAGGTGATGGTATGCGGCCCGGTGGTGGTCGGTGTCACCGTGTAGAGGGCCTCGTTGCCACCCAGGTAGAGCGTGCTGCCGGAGCCGCAAAGGTTCGCCACATTGGCCGCAGTGATGAGGTTCGCCGCATGGCATGTCACAGCCTGGTTGGTCACCGGCAGGGTCGGGATGTTCACGGCTGCACAGGCCGATGCGGCCGTGGTGACGCAGATGGTGAAGGTGCCTGATGTGGCGCCATAGGGGTACACCCTCACCCGGTAGGTGACGCCTGTCGTGAGCCCGTTCAGTGTCAAGGTCTCGGCAGCCCCGCCCGCGGTTGCGTCCACGCAGGAGATGAGCGTTCCCGGGCAGGCGCCCGAGTAGGCCGCCACCACTGCGTCGAAGGTCCCGGCACCCTGCACGTTCACGGCATGGGTCGTGGCGGTTGCCGTGAAGCTGTACCACACCTCGTTGGCGGTGGTACTGGTGGCGCCGCTGCAGATGGTGGGCGGCAGCTGCTGTGTGGCCCCCGCGGTGGTGCCTGCGGTGGGGGTGCAGGCGGCCCCCGGAACAAGCGTGGTGGCGGTGGCGCAGTTGTCGTTGGCAGGTGCCGATGCCGGCCCGTATGCGCAAATGGTGAAGGTCCCCGTGCCCCCCCCATACCGCCAGAACCGCACGTAAACACTGCTTCCCGGGGTGAGGCCCGTGGCGGTGATAAGCGACATCAGTCCGTTCGGACTGTCATCGTCATCACAGTCCACCTGGGTGAACGGACCGGCGCACGAGGCGGCCGTGTACAGGGCCATGCCGCTGTCCGTGATGGTACCCGTGTTGGAGTCGATGGTGATCTGGCCGCTCGCCGGGACCACCAGCCTGAACCAGACATCAGCGCCGCCGTAGCTGGCACAGGTCGGTGCCGGTGGCCCGGTGGTGGCTGTGGCGGCCGTATTGTTGGTGGCGGTGAAAGCGCACCCTGCATTCACTGTGAGCAGGGTGGCACCGCAGGGATTGTCGTTGGCAGGCTGCGCCAGCACAGGCACACCGGCCAGCACACAGGCCGCGATGCAGAGCCACTGGAACAGGAAGGGGATGGGTGCGTTCATGGTGGTGTGCATCACTACTCCGCACCAAGGGGTGCGGCATCCGCATCAGGGTGTCGATCGAGCACACGCACCTCGCCAATGCCTGCGGTGCTGAAGAGGTGCAGCAGGGTGTTCAGTGACACGCGGGTGCGGACCTTGAACTCGGCGTTGTCCGTGGAGATGCGCGCATCGGGATCGACCTGCACCAGGGCGGTGATCAGTCGCTTCTCGGCCCCCTGCGGAAGACCGTTCACCGCCACGAAGCGGTGGATGCGCTGCTCCTGGGCCTGCAGGCCGGTGGAGAGCAGCAATGCCGAGAGCAGGAGCAGGATGTGTCGCATGCATGAAGACCAGGGGATCTTGTCCTCGCACCATCACCCCCACACCCTGCGGTACAAGGATAACCATTTCCGCGGATCCGGCCAAGCAGTTCCGGAAACTGGGCCGATCGCCTACTCGACCACCAGGCGGACACGCTCCGGAACCGGGCCTGATGGCCATGCCACCTCCAGAACGTAACATCCTGGCAATGCATCGTTCAGGATGAGGCGTCCGCCGCCTTCAAGCCGGTGCGCCACCTGCCTGCCGCTCATGTCCAGCACACGCACCTCACCACCGGCATGTCCCTGCAGTAGGAACGCTCCCTGGCTCGGGTTGGGGAAGGCGCCCAATGCGGGAATGTCCAGGTGGACGGTCCTTATCTCAGAGTGGCTCACCTGGCCATCCAGGTCGTTCTGGCGGACCCTGTAGTAGATGGTGCCCCGCGGCGGCGCATGATCGAACAGCCTGTATGAGCTGGCATGGTTGCTGCTGCCCTGTCCGGGCAGGGACCCAAGCTCCATCCAGTTGGTCCGGTCCGTGGACCGTTCCAAGGTGAACGAGGCACTGTTCATTTCGGCTGCGGTGCTCCATTGGCATTCCACGCGCCTGGCAACAGGGTCGGGCAGGGCATTAAAGCCGAGCCAGCGAACAGGCAACTGAATGGGGTCGCAGAAGTACAGTGTGGCATCCAATACCTGGGCGCCCGGTGTGCATGTGCATCCGAATTCCTCGTAGGGCGAGGTGTCCAGGGTGATGGTCAGGGTGCTGAGGTTGGTCCCGAGGCTTGCTGGGAGCGCACTGACCGGCACCGAGACCGATGTGCTCCCCACTGGGAACGTTACCTGGATGGGCACAGGCGGGGAGAAGGTGGCACTGCCGGCCTGGGTGACCAGGTAGGTGAGGGTGAGCGCCTGCGTCAGGGGCTGGTCGATGGTGAAGACGAAGGCCCCCTCGGTGGCGCAGTTCACCGGTGAGCTCGCCGCACCCTCGGTGTCCGTTTCTATCGCCAGGTCAACGCCTGCGGAAAAGCTCTGGGCCTTCAGGAATACCGCGGAATCGTAGGCGGTATCGCCCGCATCGGCCACCGCGATGGTGATGGTGTAGGCCTGGCACGGTACGGTGGTGATGGTTACCGTGAGGGGAACGGTGAACCCATCGTACTGGTTGTGGGTGCCCCCCACATTGTTAACATAAAGTCCGGGGTACGCAAGCGAAGTGCAGCCTGCGGGGGTGCCGGAAGTACCGACCGCACCCGGGTTCACGGTGTTGATGGCCACGGGCAGGGTGCTTCCCGGTATCAGTGCCACATTGGTGTTGGCGGCATATCCGGGACCGGAGATGAAGAAGCCGAACACATCGTTGAAGGTGGAGCACACGAATTCAGGGTACTCGTCCGAAGCGAAGACGTACGTGAAGGTGACCTCGTCCGTCTCAGGCACGAAGGTGAACTGGAAGACGGCCGCGTCATCCGTAGGCTGCCCCGCAAGGGCGGTGAGCAGGGCGTTGCCACCGGAAATGTTCGAGGTGCTGATGCTGCCTGAGTTGTTCGGTCCCAGTGCCGCGTTGGCCGACCCGGTGGTGATGATGATCCCGTCCTGGATGCCGATGGCCCAGCCATTGCTGAAGGTGCCAACGGCGGTACTGGATCCGGTGAAGGTCACATTGGAGGCGGACAGGCACTCACCCAGGAAACGTTCGGTGATGAGCTGCACAGGGGTCAGGTTCTGCTGGACCTGGATGCCCCCCACGCCGGTACCCAGGCAGGTGGGACACACCACGGTGGTGATGCAGCAGGTGACATCAGTGCCGCAGGCATCATCCGTGTTCCAGTGCACGTAATAGGTTCCACCCACGAGCGGCGTGAACGAAAGCGGTGAATTGCCCGAGGCCACCAGCGGCCCCCCGGGGGCGGTTGAACGGATGGTCACATAACCGCCGCATGAACTGCCGAAGATGTAGGTCTCACCCGCCACCATGCCGGTGATCGTGCTGTACTCGGTCTGGTAGTTGCAGTTGCTGATGGTGACGGGCGTTGAATTGTTCGGTGCAGCCGCCGTGGCGAAGGGGATGCTGTTCACACAGCCGTCAGCGGTGCAATTCGTGCAGGTCATGGTGGTGATGCAGCAGGTCGTGGCCGTTCCGCAGGCGGCGTTCGTGTTCCAATGGACATAGAACGTTCCGGATGCTGGTGCAACGAAGGTGAGCGGAGCAGCGCCCTGTGCGGCCACCGGTCCGTTGAAGGTGTTCTGGCGCACCGTGATGTATCCGCCGCAGCTGCTTCCGATGCTGTAGGACCGGCCTGCCACCACTCCGTTGATGGTGCTGTACTCGGTCTGGAAACTGCATCCGTCGATGGTGACCGGCGTATTGGAGCCGGGGGCCAGCACCGTGGCGTAGGCGATGGAATTCACGCACCCCACCGGTCCGGAGCATGACGTGCAGGCGATGGTGGTGTTGCAGCAGATGGACGCCGTGCCGCACGCCGCATTGGTATTGTAGTGCACGAAGTAGGTGCCTGCTGCCGGGGCAACGAATGAGAGCGGTGATGCACCCTGCGCCACCACCGGTCCGTTGAACGTGTTCTGGCGCACCGTGATGTAACCACCGCATGTGCCGGCGGAGACCTGGTACGTGCTTCCCGCGACCACCCCGGTGATGGTGCTGTACTCACTTTGGAAGTTACAGGCGCTGATGGTTGTCGGCGTGCTGGTGTTGGGGGCTATCAGCGATCCGAAGGGCGTTGTGTTCGTGCAGCCACCACCCCCGCCCCCCCCACAGGAGGTGCAGGAGATGGCGGTGGTGCAGCAGATGGACGCCGTGCCGCACGCCGCATTGGTGTTGTAATGGATGTAATAGGTCCCGGCCACCGTGGCCGTGAAGGTCAGCGGGGCGTTGCCCTGTGCAACGATGACACCCCCTGGAGTGGTATGGCGTACCGTGACATAGCCGCCACAGGTGCTGGTGACCTGGTAGGAAGCACCCGTGACGACACCGGTGATGGTGTTGTACTCGCTCTGGTAGGTGCAGGTGTTGATGGTGGCCGAGGTGTTCGTTGTCGGCGCCGCGATGGAACCGAAGGCCGTGAGGTTGGTGCAGCCGCCCCCTCCACCACCGCCTCCGCATGAGGTGCAGGTGATGGCCGTGGTGCAGCAGGTGGATGCCGTGCCACATGCGGCATTGGTCGTGTAATGGATATAGTAGGTGCCGGCCCCAGGGGCTGTGAAGCTCAGCGGGGCATTGCCCTGAGCCGCGATCACCCCCCCCGGCGTGGTTCGCCTCACCGTCACATAACCTCCACAGGAACTGGTGATCTGGTAGGTGGCGCCGGCCACCACCCCCGTGATGGTGTTATACTCGCTCTGGAACGTGCAGGTGCTGATGGTGACCGCGGTCCCGGTGGTGGGTGCCGCCACGGTCCCGAAGGCCGTGGGGTTCACACAGGGCATGGCGGTGGCCGAATACAGCAGGAGAGACCCCAGGGTCAGGGATCGACGTACGCCCGGCTTGCTGCAGCGGTGGTTCATGGCGAGCGGTGGGGTCAGCGATGCGGGTGGGGGCGTGGACCGTCGTTGCACGTGGCCGGATCGACCGGCCCGAACTCTTCGTTGGGCCCCAGGGTGCGCAGGCATCGTATCCGAAGCCCCTTGGCACCCAGCAGTGAGTTCATGCCAGCCATGGTGAGGCCGTGACCGTTCTTTGCCTGGATCATCACGGTGTGCGTGTTGGGGTCCACGCGCACCATGCCCACAAGGGGCAAACCACCGATAACCTGCCTGACGGCGACCATGTGCTCAGGCACCGTGATCCCATCCACAAGCCCCTGCAACCGCAACAGCTCCTGGGCGAACACGGGAACCCCAAGCATCAAGCAGGCCAGCAGAGCCGCCGGACGCGTCCACCGTATCAGACATGTCGGCTTGCACACACCCTTGTTCATAATTTTGCGGTCCTTGAGATGATCAAACCTAAAAAAATATCTTCAGGACCAAGACGCAAGGATCTCCACGGGTTGCCAACGCCCGGTCAAACCACGCCAGGACCGTTGTCCGACCTCGGTGCCGAGGTGGATGCGTGGATCCGGCAGGTGGGGGTGCGTTACTTCTCCCCCCTCACCAACATGGCCATCCTGAGCGAGGAGGTCGGCGAGGTGGCGCGCATCATGGCCCGTCGCTACGGCGAGCAGACCGAAAAGGAGAGCGATAGGAACCGGGACCTCGGGGAAGAGCTGAGCGACGTGCTCTTCGTGGTGCTATGCCTGGCCAATCAGACCGGCACCGACCTGCAGCGGTCCTGGGAGGAACGGATGCGCCTGAAGACCGCGCGTGACAAGGACCGCTTCGCCGGCATGGACAAGGATTGATGCAAGCACAGGCGGATGTGTCGGATATCAGCGGGCGCTCCCTGACAGGGCCGCGAGGATGGGAGGCAGCGTTCGGTCGGTGGCACCTGCCATGGACCGCACATACCGCGCAGCGGCCACGCCCGCCAGTTGGCGTTCCTCGGGTCGCTCCATCCACAGCGCCAGGGTGCGCCTGAGTTCCTCGGCCGTGCGCACCTCCACGGCCGCGCCGGCATCGATCAGGCCCTGCACCTCGGGGAATTTGTGATGCCGGGGACCGATGATCACAGGCCTGCCCCATGCCGCAGCCTCAAGCACACTGTGGATCCCATTACCAAAGCCGCCACCAACGTAGGCCATGTCGGCGTGCTGATAGGCGCGTGACAACAGGCCCATGGTGTCCATCACAAGGGTGCGTGCGAAGAGCGGGTCATCATCGTTGGGACCTGTCGCGGGCGCTCCCCCCCGATCGAGGAGTTCCGCCACTTCCGTCCATCTTGCCACCGGTGCGGGCATTCCAAGCATGCTGCGGTGTACGTGTTCCTCCGATGGTTCATGCGGTACCAGCAGCAGGCGCGGGGCGTTGGTAAGCCCCTTCAACGCCGTGGCCAGCAGGGCCTCGTCCTCCGGCCAGGTGCTGCCTGCAATGAGAACGGGAGCATCGTAGGCCCGGTGGAACGCATTGGCCAGGGGGATGCCACGTCCTTCGTCCACGATGCGCAGCACACGATCGAAGCGTGTATCACCCGACCGGGTCACCCGCTCCACCCCGATGCCTTCAAGCAGGTTGTGCGATGCCTCGTCCTGGACGAAAATGCGATCGAAACCATGAAGCAGTCTGCGCATGTGTCCCCCGTACCAGCGGAAGAAGGGTTGGTCGCTGCGAAAGGTGGCGCTCAGCAGGTAGGTGGGCACGCCAGCGCGATGCAATGTCATGAGGTGGTTGGGCCAGAACTCATAACGCACCCAGAGCGCTGCACGTGGCTGCAACAGGGAGCACATCCGGCGCGCGTTGCCGGGTGTGTCGAAGGGCAGGTACTCCACATGGGTGGCCAATGGATGTGATCTGCGTGCCTCATACCCGCTGGGGCTGTAGAAGGTGAGCAGAACGGGTAGGTTCGGGTGCTGCGTCCTGATGGCCTCCAGCACCGGAAGGCCCTGTTCGAACTCGCCCACGCTGGCGCAGTGCATCCAGATGCATCCGCGAAGCTGCCCGGCCCGTTCCTCAAGACGCTCCCACAGGCCCCTGCGCCCTTCAACGGCGGCCTTTGCCTTGGTGTGGAAGGGCGCTGCCATCCGCAGCCCCAGCGCCCAGCAACGCGCGACCACGTTGGCAAGCAGGCTGCCGGTGTCCAGCCGCCCGGTCGGTTCAAGGGACATCAGTACAGGAAGTAGCGTTCATCCTCGCTTCGGTCGATGGGCAGGGTCCACCCGATCCGGATGCCGGTGAGCAGGTCAAGCCGCCCTGTGCGGTTGTAGGTTTCCGTGTCGAAATTGAAGGCCCGCAGTGGCTCTGTGAAACCGGCGACCAGCTCCAGGGCGACATGGAAGTTGGCCCTGCGCCGCGGTCCCAGGTACTGATAGCCCACCTGCAGGAGGGCGGCCGGCCCGGCGGTGAGCCGGTCATAGCCACGGAGCATGTCTCCCTCAAGTTGGGGGACCACGTTCTTCTGGGTCTGCACGCGCACCTTGTGCCGCAGGTAGCCGGCCCCCGCCTCGGTGGTGATGCCGCTGCGGCCCTTGCTGCGTGTGGTGGGGAACATCCGGCCGAAGGTGATGAACGCGTTCCATCCCCGCTGGAACAGGAACACATCGGCCATGGCGCCGTCCTGGTCCACCACCTGGCCGGCACTGTTGATCACATTGGCGATGATCCCCGGTTCGGTGACCTTGTTGCCGAACAGGAATCCTCCCTTCACACCGGGCAGCCAGTTGGCGTTGGTGCGCCGCACGATGCTCAACCCCAGGTTGCTGTTGTGTCCGAAACGGTCGGCCAGGTCGCCCCCGGGGAACTGGTGCGCGTAGCTCGCGGTGATGAGCACCATGCGGTGTCCGCTGGTATCCATTCGCGCTTCTTGGGCGTAGGAAGGACCCGCTGTCGCAAGGATGGTCAGGAGGCTCCAGAACGATGGTCGGAACATGCAACGTCAAAAGTAGTCCTGAACAGCGGAAGCGGTGAACCCGGGGACGGTGACCCGGGGCCTTGGCACATGCGAAGGCGGTGGGCTATCTTCGCCGCGCTTACCCGCGCCAGGAACGAACTGCATACGGCAGGGAGCAACACAGACATGAAACCCATCCAGATGGTCGACCTGGTCGGCCAGTACGAAAAGATCAAGCCGGAGGTGGATGAAGCGGTCCTTGGGGTCATTCGTACGGCCGCGTTCATCAACGGACCCGAGGTCAGGTCCTTCGAGCAGGAGTTGGCGGCATACCTGGGTGTGAAGCATTCCATCGGCTGTGCGAACGGAACCGATGCACTTCAGATCGCCATGATGGCCCTGGACCTTAAGCCGGGCGACGAGGTCATCACGCCCAGTTTCACCTTCGTGGCCACGGTGGAGGTTGTGGCGCTGCTGGGCTTGAAGCCGGTGTTCGCCGAGGTGCTGCCGGGCACCTTCAACATCGATCCGGAGGACGTACGCCGAAAGATCACATCACGCACCAAGGCCATCGTGCCGGTGCACCTCTTCGGGCAGACCGCGGACATGGCCGGTATCATGGCCATCGCACGTGAGCACGGCCTGCACGTCATTGAGGACAACTGCCAGGCCGTCGGCAGCGACTACACCTTCCCCGATGGCACGGTGAGGAAGGCCGGTACCATCGGCACCATCGGCACCACCAGTTTCTTCCCCAGCAAGAACCTCGGCTGCTATGGCGATGGCGGGGCCATCTTCACCAACGACGATGCCCTGGCCAAACGGCTGCGCCAGGTGTGCAACCACGGCAGTGAGGTGCGCTACTACCATGACGTGGTGGGCGTGAACAGTCGCCTAGATAGCATGCAGGCGGCCATCCTGCGCATCAAGCTGCGCCACCTGGACGGGTACGGCAAGGCCCGTCAGCAGGCGGCTGCCTTCTATGACGAGGCCTTCGCAGGCATGGAGCATGTGCATACCCCGGAGCGCAGCAGCAACAGCACCCATGTGTTCCACCAGTATACGCTGCGTATCACCGGCGGCCATCGTGATGCGCTGCGCGCCCATTTGGAAAAGCACGGCGTGCCTGCCATGATCTACTACCCCGTGCCCCTGCACCTGCAGAAGGCCTATGAGGGATACGGCATCAAGCGCGGCGACCTGCCGGTGACCGAACGCCTCATGGAGGAGGTGCTCAGCCTGCCCATGAGCACCGAACTCGACCACGAACAACTCATGCACATCACCGACACGGTGAAGGCTTTCTTCAATTGAACGCACGGGCCGATGATCATCGGCCCCAATATCCGCACCGAATGAACATCGCAGTAGTAGGCACCGGATACGTGGGCCTCGTGACAGGCACCTGCTTCGCCGAGACCGGCAACCACGTGATCTGTGTGGACATCGACGCCAACAAGGTGCAGATGATGAAGGATGGGAAGGTGCCCATCTATGAGCCGCACCTCGATGTGCTCTTCGAGCGCAACATCCGCCAGGGCCGCCTTCACTTCACCACCGACCTGAAGAGCGCCATCAAGGACGCGCAGATCATCTTCCTGGCCCTGCCCACGCCACCCGGCGAGGACGGCAGCGCCGACCTGAAGTATGTGTTGGGCGTGGCCGACGACCTGGGCAGGATCATCACCGACTACAAGGTGATCGTGGACAAGAGCACCGTGCCCGTGGGTACCGCCGAGAAGGTGCATGCCGCGTTGGCGAAGAACGCCAAGGAGGAGCTCTTCGACGTGGTGAGCAACCCCGAGTTCCTGCGCGAGGGCTTCGCGGTGGATGACTTCCTGAAACCCGATCGTGTGGTGGTGGGCACCAGCAGTGAGCGTGCCCGCAAGGTGATGGAGGACCTCTACAAGCCCTTCGTGCGCCAGGGCAACCCCATCATCTTCATGGACGAGCGCAGCGCGGAGCTCACCAAGTACGCCGCCAACGCCTTCCTCGCCACCAAGATCACGTTCATGAACGAGATCGCGAACTTCTGCGAGAAGGTGGGTGCCGACGTGGACAAGGTGCGCATCGGCATCGGCACGGACAGCCGCATCGGCAAGCGCTTCCTCTTTCCCGGCATCGGTTATGGCGGCAGCTGCTTCCCCAAGGATGTCCAGGCATTGGCCAAGAGCGGCAACGATTCCGGCTACGAGTTCCAGATCATCAAGAGCGTGATGGAGGTCAACGAGCAGCAGAAGACCTCCATCATCCCCAAGATCAAGTCCCACTTCGGGGACCTCAAGGGCAGGCACTTCGCCCTATGGGGCCTGGCCTTCAAGCCCGATACGGACGACATCCGGGAGGCACCCGCCCTGTACGTGATCGATGAACTGGTGAAGGCCGGCGCCACCGTCACCGCCTTCGATCCCGAGGCCATGCCGAACGTGAAGAAGGTGAAGGGCGACAAATGTGCCTTCGCCAACGATGAGTACGAGGCGCTGAAGGGTGCCGATGCACTCGTCATCGCCACGGAATGGGCGCTCTTCCGCACGCCCGACTTCAAGCGAGTGGGTGAACTGCTCAAGGGTAAGGTGATCTTCGATGGACGCAACCTCTACGAGCTGGACGAGATGGAGAAGCAGGGCTTCACCTACATGAGCGTGGGCCGTCAGCCCGTGGGAGCGAAAAAACCGGTGAATTCATGAATGCGGTGAAGGTGGTGAGAAGGGAAAGAACGGTGAGAAAGTGACCCCTCGCGCCACCCACGAAGAGTCCCACTTTCTCTCCACTTGCACCACCCGCACCATTCCCACCTCCGCATGAAACGCGAACGAGTCCTCATCACCGGTGCCGCCGGTTTCCTCGGGTCCCACCTGTGCGACCGGTTCATCAGGGAAGGGTACCATGTCATCGGCATGGACAACCTCATCACCGGCCGGCTCAAGAACATCGAGCACCTCTTCAAGCTGGAGCAGTTCGAGTTCTACCACCACGATGTAAGCACCTTCGTGCATGTGCCCGGTGAACTGAAGTACATCCTGCACTTCGCCAGTCCGGCCAGTCCGATCGACTACCTGAAGATCCCCATCCAGACCTTGAAGGTGGGCAGTCTTGGCACGCACAACCTGCTCGGCCTGGCCAAGGCCAAGGGCGCGCGCATCCTGGTGGCAAGTACCAGCGAGGTCTACGGCGATCCGCAAGTGCATCCGCAGACCGAGGACTATTGGGGGCACGTGAACCCCATCGGTCCTCGCGGCGTGTACGATGAGGCCAAGCGCTTCCAGGAGGCCATCACCATGGCTTATCACACCTATCATGGGCTGGAGACGCGCATCGTGCGCATCTTCAACACCTACGGCCCGCGCATGCGCCTCAACGACGGCCGCGTGCTTCCCGCCTTCATCGGCCAGGCCCTGCGCGGCGAGGACCTCACCGTGTTCGGCGATGGCTCACAGACGCGCAGCTTCTGTTATGTGGACGATCTCGTGGAGGGTATCCACCGCCTGCTGCTCAGCGACTATGCTGGCCCCGTGAACGTGGGCAACCCCGGCGAGATCACCATCGCGCAGTTCGCCGAGGAGATCATCAAGCTCACGGGCACCACGCAGAAGGTGGTGTACAAGCCGCTGCCCAAGGACGATCCCATGCAGCGACAGCCGGACATCACCCTGGCCCGCAAGCTGCTGGGCTGGGAGCCCAAGGTGAGCCGTGCCGAGGGGCTGAAGATCACCTATGATTATTTCAAGAGCCTGACAGCGGAGGAGCTCAACGAGAAGGAGCACTTCTCGTTCGAGGGGTATGTGAGGAAGTGAGCGCAAGGCCACTGCCAGGGCGGGCGACGCGGTGTGGTTGCTGTTCCCTTGTATCCGATGGCCTGTGTCAGCCGTTGGTCATGCGGGGCGGTCCAATTCGTGGAGCGCGACCCGGGATCTCAACCATTTCCGGCACCTTCAATACCTTCGCAGCCCTGATGCCATGGGTCCATGATCACTTGGGCGCATGACCATCTGAACGCATGAGCTTTTCCGCCCACCCCACCGCCGTCATCGACGAGGGCTGCGCCATCGGTGCAGGCACCCGCATCTGGCACTTTTCGCACATAATGCCGGGCTGCGAGATCGGCGAGGGCTGCAACATCGGCCAGAACGTGGTGGTGAGCCCCGGTGTGAAGCTGGGCCGCAACGTGAAAGTGCAGAACAACGTGAGCATCTACACCGGGGTGGAGTGCGGTGACGATGTGTTCCTTGGCCCCAGCATGGTGTTCACCAACGTGATCAACCCTCGCAGCGCCGTGAACCGCCGCGAGCAGTATGCGAAGACGCGGGTGGGGCGCGGAGCCAGCATCGGTGCCAACGCCACCATCGTTTGCGGGCACGACATCGGTGAGTTCGCCTTCATCGGCGCCGGCGCGGTGGTTACCAGGGAAGTGCCGGCCTATGCGCTGGTGGTGGGCAATCCCGCCCGGCAGACCGGCTGGATGAGCGAGTACGGCCACAAGCTGAAGTTCAACGAGGTGGGGGAGGCCGATTGCCCGGAGAGCGGGCAGCGGTACAAGCTGGCCGGTGGGCGGGTAACACGCGTTGCATGATCAGAAAATCAGACGATCAGATGATAAGACGATCCAATGCTCCCGACATCGAAACCATCCATGGTCATGATCGACGTCGCTTCATCGCTTCCAAGGCATGCCAATTTTCTGATCTTCTGATCTTCTGATCGCCCGATCGACATGGCTCTCCCCCCGGAACACAAGATCAAGTTCGCTGTCGTTGGCTGCGGCCACATCGGCAAGCGTCACGCAGAAATGGTGAGCCGCCACCCCGAGGGTGAACTGGTGGCGCTTTGTGATATCAGGTCCGCCCAGGAGCTCGGGGTTGATCATCTGAAGGTGCCCGTGTTCCAGGATATGGACACCATGATCAGGGAGGTGCCCGGCATCGACGTGGTGAACGTATGCACGCCCAATGGGCTGCACGCGCCCCACAGCCTGAAGGCACTGGAGCACCGCAAGCATGTGGTGTGCGAGAAGCCCATGGCGCTGACAAAGGCCGATTGCGAGGCGGTGATCTACAAGGCCCTGCAGGTCCACCGCACCGTCTTCGGTGTGATGCAGAACCGGTACAGCCCCCCCAGCATGTGGCTGAAGGACGTGGTGGAGAATGGCGTGCTCGGGGACATCCACCTCGTGCAGGTGAACTGTTACTGGAACAGGGACGAGCGCTACTACAAGCCCGGCAGCTGGAAAGGCACGACCGACCTGGACGGCGGCACGCTCTTCACCCAGTTCAGCCATTTCATCGACATCATGTACTGGCTGTTCGGCGACATCAACGACATCCAGGGCAAGTTCGCCGACTTCAACCACAAGGACCTCACCACCTTCGAGGACAGTGGCCTGGTGACATTCCGCTTCCGCAACGGCGGCATGGGCTGTCTCAACTACAGCACCGCCGTGTGGGACAAGAACCTGGAGAGCAGCATGACCATCATCGGCTCCAAGGGCAGCGTGAAGGTGGGCGGGCAGTACATGGACCAGGTGGAGTACTGCCACATCGACGGATACACCATGCCCCAACTGGCGCCCACCAACCCGGCCAACGACTACGGCCACTACAAGGGCAGCGCCAACAACCACGGCTACATCATCGACAACGTGGTGGACACCCTCAAGGGCCGCTCCACCCTAACCACCAACGCCCTGGAGGGCCTCAAGGTGGTGGAGATCATCGAACGCATTTACCAGAAGAGGGATGAGCAACAGTCTGTATGACCGGCTCCTGAAGAAGGACGCCAAACTCGCCGTGATCGGCCTGGGCTACGTGGGCCTGCCGATCGCACTGGCCTTCGCCCGAAGGATCAAGGTGGTGGGCTTCGACATCAACCAGCAGCGCGTGGACATGATGCGGCGCGGCGAGGACCCCAGCAACGAACTCGGTCCCGAGGAGTTCGAAGGCTGTGACATCCACTTCACCGCCGACCTCGCCGACCTGAAGGACGTGGAGTTCTTCATCGTGGCGGTGCCCACGCCGATCGACAGCCAGAACATCCCCGACCTCGCCCCGCTGATCGGCGCCTCCAGGACCGTGGGCCAGGTGCTGAAGAAGGGCGACTACGTGGTGTACGAAAGCACTGTGTATCCCGGCTGCACCGAGGAGGACTGCGTGCCCATCCTGGAGGAGCTCAGCAAGCTGAAGTTCGTGGAGGACTTCAAGGTGGGCTACAGCCCGGAGCGCATCAACCCCGGCGACAAGGAGCACACGCTGAGCAGCATCGTGAAGGTGAGCAGCGGCTGCGATCCCGAAAGCGCCGAGACCATCGCCAAAGTGTACGAGTTGGTGGTTGCGGCCGGCGTACACCGCGCCAGCAGCATCAAGGTGGCCGAGGCCGCCAAGATCATCGAGAACACCCAGCGCGACGTCAACATTGCGTTGATCAACGAGCTCTCGATCATCTTCAACCGCATGGGCATCAACACCTACGACGTGCTGGAAGCCGCGGGCACCAAGTGGAACTTCCTCAAGTTCCAGCCCGGCCTCGTGGGCGGTCACTGCATCGGCGTGGACCCGTACTACCTGGTGTACAAGGCCAAGGAACTGGGCTACCATGCGCAGATCATCGATGCCGGCCGTTTCGTGAACGACAGCATGGGCGGCTACGTGGCCAAGCAGACCGTGAAGAAGATCATCAGCGCCGGTACCAACCCCGCCGATGCCCGCGTGCTGGTGATGGGCGCCACCTTCAAGGAGAACGTCACCGACATCCGCAACAGCAAGGTGGCCGATGTGATCAAGGAGCTGAAGAGCTTCAGTTGTAGCGTGGACGTGACCGACCCGCATGCCGATGCCGCCGAGGTGAAGCACGAGTACGGCTACGAACTGGCTCCGGAAATGAAAGGTCCCTACGATGCCATCATCGTGGCTGTGAACCATGCCGAATACGCCGGCAAGGACGAGGCCTGGTTCAAGGGCATGCTGAAGCCCAAGGGCGTGCTGGTGGACCTGAAGGGGGTGTTCCGGAACAAGGTGAAGGAGCTGCGGTACTGGAGCTTGTAATGGAACCACGGATGCACACGGATCCATGCGGATGGCCTGCTGGAAGCGCAGGTGAGTTATTCGTGTCCATCCGCGTCCATCCGTGGTTGAAAGAACTTAAGATGGCTGTAAGGCGAGCCACACAGCCATCCGTGGTCGCATGAGCCACCGTTCCATCCTCATCACTGGCGGTGCCGGCTTCATCGGCAGCCATGTGGTGCGCCGCTTCGTCAGCAGGTACCCGCACTACCGCATCATCAACCTGGATGCGCTCACCTACGCCGGCAACCTGGAGAACCTGCGCGACATCGAGAACGCGCCGAACTACACCTTCGTGAAGGCCGACATCTGCGATGCGGAGGCGGTTGCCAAGGTGTTCAAGGAGTATGATATCGATGGCGTCATCCACCTCGCCGCCGAGAGCCACGTGGACCGCAGCATCACCGATCCGCTGGCCTTCGTGCGCACCAACGTGTTCGGCACCGTCACGCTGTTGAACGCTGCCAAGGAGGCATGGAAAGGCAACTTCGGGGGCAGGCGCTTCTACCATGTGAGCACCGACGAGGTGTACGGATCCCTGCACGATGACGGCCTCTTCACCGAGACCACGCCCTACGATCCGCAGAGCCCCTACAGCGCCAGCAAGGCTGCCAGCGATCACTTCGTCCGGGCATACGGCAATACCTACAAGCTGCCCTTCGTGGTGAGCAACTGCAGCAACAACTACGGCAGCCACCACTTCCCGGAGAAGTTGATACCGCTCATGATCAACAACATCCGCACGAACAAGCCGCTGCCGGTGTACGGCAAGGGTGAGAACGTGCGCGACTGGTTGTGGGTGGAGGACCATGCCGCTGCCATCGACACCATCTTCCACACGGGCCTGAACGGCGAGACCTACAACATCGGCGGCCACAACGAGTGGAAGAACATCGACCTGGTGCATCTGCTCTGCGCCATCATGGACCGCAAGCTGGGACGTGCCGAAGGGGAGAGCGCAAAGCTCATTACCTACGTCACCGACCGCGCAGGGCACGACCTGCGTTACGCCATCGACGCCTCCAAGATCGAACGTGAGCTGGGGTGGAGGCCGGGCATCACCTTCGAAGAGGGGCTCGAGCGCACCGTGGACTGGTACCTGGCCAACACCGAATGGCTTGAGCATGTGACCAGTGGCGCATACAAGCAGTATTACACGGAGCATTACGCGGACCGGTGATGGGCATCCTCTCCAACCTCTTCGGCAAGAAGGAACCTGTCCTCGGTCCGGCGGATCTTTCCGGATTGGGCTGTGATGTGCACTCACATTTCATTCCGGGTATCGATGATGGCGCCCAGACCCTTGGGCAGAGCATCGAGCTGCTCACTGCCATGCATGAACTGGGCTACCGCAAGGTGATCACCACACCCCACAGCATGGCCGATGGCTACCGCAATACCCCGGAGATCATCCTGGGAGGGCTGGAGAAACTGCGCAGGGAGGTGCGCAGGGTGGGCCTGGACATGGAGGTGCATGCCGCTGCGGAATACTACCTGGATCACGCGTTGGAAGAGCAGGTGGTCAAGGGCACGGTGCTCACCTTCGGCAACAGCCTCCTGCTGTTCGAGCTTCCGTTCATCGGTGAGCCGGCCATGCTCAGGCAGGTGGTCTTCCAGATGCAGACCCAGGGCTATCGCCCCGTGCTGGCCCATCCGGAACGATATGCGTTCTGGTACAACGATTTCTCGCGCTTCACCGAGCTGAAGGACCGCGGGGTGCTCTTCCAGTTGAACCTGGTGGCCCTTTCCGGCGCCTACGGGCCCCAGGCCCGTCAGCTTGCGGAGCGCATGATCGATGCCGGTTACTATGAGTTGCTGGGCAGCGACTGCCACAACATGAACCACGTGGAGGCCATCAGGAACACCCTCACGCGGCCCCACCTGCACAAGCTCATCGGCAGTGGCAGGTTGTTGAACAGCACGCTCTGATCAGGGGGCGAAGCGCTTCTGGTCCGGCAGGTACCAGCACAGCAGCCCCAGCAGCGGCAGGAAGGAGCAGACCCGGAACACGGTATCGATGTCGCTGGCATCGGCGAGGCGGCCCAGCAGCGCACTTCCCAGTCCGGCCATGCCGAACGCGAAGCCGAAGAACAGTCCGGACACGAGCCCCACGCGACCCGGGATCAGCAGCTGGGCATACACCAGGATGGCGGAAAAGGCCGAGGCCAGGATGAAGCCGGCCAGGAAGGCCAGCACGCCGGTCCAGAAGAGGTCGGCATGGGGCAGGGCCAGGGTGAAGGGCGCCGCACCCAGGATGGAGGCCCACACGATGCGCTTGTAGCCGATGCGGTCGCCCAGGAAGCCGCCGAGCAAGGTGCCGATGGCGGCCGCGAAAAGGAAGAGGAACAGTTGCACCTGCGCCTCCTGCACGCTGAGCCCGAAGCGGCCGATGAGGTAGAAGGTGTAGTAGCTGGTCATGCTGGCCACGTAGAACTGCTTGGAGAAGATGAGCAGCAGGAGCGTGGCGATGATGAGCACCACCTTGCGGCGCGGCAGAACGGACCGTGCGTGCCCGGAGCCGGTGACCGGTCGGCGCTCGCGGATGGCCAGGATGCGCAGGTACCAGCGCCCCACGCGCCACAGCACCACCATGGCGATCAGCGGCAGCACCACGAACCAGCCCACGGTGGCCTGTCCGAAGGGCACCACCACGGCCGCGGCCAGCAGGGGCCCCAGTGCGGAACCGGCATTGCCGCCCAGTTGGAACACGGATTGGGCCAGGGAGCGCCTGCCGCCGGAGGCCATGTAGGCCATGCGCGAGGCCTCGGGGTGGAAGATGCTGGAGCCCACGCCCACCAAGGCCACCGACCCCAGGATCATCGGAAAGCTGCGCGCCTGCGAGAGCAGCACCAGTCCGATGAGCGTGGAGCCCATGCCGCCCACCAGGGCGAAGGGGCGGGGGTGCTTGTCCGTCCAGTGGCCCACCAGCGGCTGCAGGATGGACGCGGTGAGCTGGAAGGTGAGCGTGATCAGGCCGATCTGCGCGTAGCTGAGCTGGAAGGAGGCCTTCACCAGCGGGTAGATCGCCGGCACCAAGGCCTGCACCGTATCGTTCAGCAGGTGCGAGAAAGCGATGGCGATCAGGACCGGGTAGGCCGTTCGCTGGGCGGCGAAAGCAGGAGGGGAGCCGCGCGGGCGCATGGGCGGCGCGAAGGTACAGGGACCGCAGCAGCACCTACGCCGCGCTCGTCTCCAGCTCCTTGCTCACCTTCTTGAACAGGCCTTGCAGCACGTTGCCGGGCCCCACCTCCACCACCTTGGTGCACCCATCGGCGAGCATGTGCTGCATGGTCTGGGTCCAGCGCACGGGGGCGGTGAGCTGCGCGATCAGGTTGGCCTTGATGCGGGCGGGATCGGTGTGCGGTCGGGCATCCACGTTCTGGTACACCGGGCAGCGTGGGTTCACGATGGGGGTGAAGGCGATCGCGGTCTCCAGCTCCACGCGGGCGGGCTCCATCAGCGGGCTGTGGAAGGCACCACCCACCTGCAGCACCAAGGCACGCTTCGCACCGGCAGCCTTCAGGGCCTCGCAGGCGGCGTTCACGGCTTCCATGGAGCCGCTGATCACAAGCTGGCCGGGGCAGTTGTAGTTGGCGGGCACCACCACGCCCGGAATGCCCTTGCAACCCTCCTCCACCTTGTCATCCTCCAGACCCAGGATCGCTGCCATGGTGCTCGGCTGCAGTTCGCAGGCCTTCTGCATGGCATTGGCACGCGCGGCCACCAGCTTAAGGCCGTCGCTGAACTCCATGGCCCCGGCGGCCACCAGCGCACTGAACTCGCCCAGGCTGTGACCGGCCACCATGGCGGGCTGGAACGCATCGCCCATCACCTTGGCCTTCACCACGCTGTGCAGGAAGATGGCCGGCTGCGTCACATTGGTCTGCTTCAGGTCGGCTTCACTGCCCGTGAACATCACGTTGGTGAGGTTGAACCCAAGGATGTCGTTGGCATGCTCGAACCAGATGCGCGCATTGCTGTCGGCATCGTACAGGTCCTTGCCCATGCCGGGGAACTGGCTTCCCTGCCCGGGGAACACGTAGGCGGTCATGTTCGTGTTGGGTCGGTTGTCGGTCGTTGGGTATCAAGGTCCCGGGTTTGGGCCGGGACGATCGTGCGCATCAACAGGTGGTGGTCACTGTCAGTCGCGCCGGCCGAACAGGCGCAGCAGCGAAAGGAACAGGTTGATGAAGTCGAGGTACAGGCTCAATGCACCCATCAGGGCCATTTTCTGGGCGGCCTCGGTGCCGCTCGCCACCACTTCACCCATGCGCTTCAACTTCTGCACATCGTAGGCCGTCAGCCCGGTGAAGACCACCACGCTGATGATGCTCACCACATAGCTCATGGTATCGCTTTTCAGGAACATGTTCACCAGCGATGCGAGCACGATGCCGATCAGCCCTATCATGAGGATGCTGCCCAGCTTTGTGAGGTCGGTCCTGGTGGTGTAGCCCGCCACGGCCATGATACCGAACACCCCCGCCGTGATGAAGAACACGTTGGTGATGGAGCCGATGGAATAGATGAGGAAGATGTAACTGAGGCTGATCCCCATGATCGTGGCGAAGGCGATGAAGGTGACGAGCAGCGCCGTGCCGCTCATCCTCTCAACGAGGCCGCCCATGAGGAACACCAGGCCGAGCGGGGCGAACATCACCACCCAGCCGAGGATGGTGTTGCTGCCGGTCTCGAGGTCGATCAGGTAGGAAAGCTTGTCCATGTCAGTGCCGAACCACCATGCCATCACTCCGCTGACCACCAGGGCCAGGGCCATGTAGCTGAACACTTGGGCGAGGAAGGTGCGCACGCTGGCGGCTGCGTAGGCGTCGGGTCCGTGGATCACCTGTCCGGTCTGCTGGGAGGGATAATTGCTATGTTCCATGTACTTGTGTCGGGGTTCGAAGGTAATGCCTTGAGCGTCCCGTTCAGTGCAACGTGGCACTGATGAGCTTGATGAACTCCTCACGGGTCCGGTGATCCTCAAGGAAGACTCCGGTGAAGGCGCTTGTGGTGGTCACCGAATTCTGTTTCTGCACACCGCGCATCTGCATGCACAGATGGCTGCATTCGAGCACAACGGCCACACCCAGCGGTTGAAGGGTTTCGTGGATGCAGTCACGGATCTGGTTGGTGAGGCGCTCCTGCACCTGCAGGCGACGGGCGTAGGCGTCCACCACACGGGGCACCTTGCTCAGCCCCACGATGCGTCCATTGGGGATGTAGGCCACATGTGCCTTGCCGAAGAAGGGAAGCATATGGTGCTCGCACATGCTGTACACCTCGATGTCCTTGACCAGCACCATCTGGCTGTAAGCCTCCGTGAAGATGGCACTGCGGAGGATGGCGGCTGGATCGATGTCGTAACCATGTGTCAGATACTGCAGCGCCTTGGCCACGCGCTCAGGTGTCTTTATCAACCCCTCACGCGCGGGATCCTCGCCGATGGCCTTCAGGATATGGCCATAATGCAGCCCGATCTCCGCGATGCGCCCGGCGTCGTATTGGTCGATGCGCTCGTAACCCTCGCCGCCGGTCTCGTGCTCACTCCCCATGGTACTCAGCGTAGTTGTTCTCGGTCTCCTCCACCTTCACGCTGCGCAGGTGCACGCCCAAGGCATGCACCGGGGCTGCCAGTTGCTCCCAGATGGCCACGCAGAGGTTCTCCGTACTGCTGTGCCGTCCACGCATGAAAGGGACATCGGCGTCGATGTTCTTGTGGTCCAGGTGATCGATGACGTGCTCCTTGATGATCCGGCTCAATACGCTGAGGTCGGTCACGAAACTGGTATCAGGGTCCTGCTGGCCGCTGACGGTCACCCAAAGCACATAGTTGTGCCCGTGTCCGTTGGGGTTCGAGCACTTTCCGAACACCTCCAGGTTGCGCGCATCGCTCCAGTCGGCCCGGGCCAGGCGGTGCGATGCACAGAAACGCTCCCTGCGTGTGATGTGTACGATGGGCATGGTCCGGTTGGCAGCTGTGGGGCCGAATGATGGTGCAAAGGTAGGGTCGATCGCAGCGGCGGCACCGACATTCGTTGGTCCGCAACCCTTTGATGTGCCGGCTCTTCACCGGTATCTTCGCCCGCCCGGCGCTCCCGATACCGCGGAACCGATACCGATGGCATCAGGGAACCCCGGCCTTGCTCATGATCGTAGTGACCGGCGCGGCTGGCTTCATTGGTAGCGCCCTTGTGGGCGAATTGCTGCGCCAAGGGTGGCAGGACATTGTGGCCGTGGATGACTTCTCCCGTCCCGAAAAGGCCCCCAACCTGGCAGGCAAGGAGCTCACGGCGAAGGTGGACCGAAAGGACTTCTTCACCTGGCTCGAAGCCAATGAACAGCTCGTGCAGTTCATCTTCCACCTCGGCGCCCGCACGGATACCACCGAGTTCAACACCGCCATCTTCGACGAGTTGAACCTGCATTACAGCCAGCGCATGTGGGAGGCCTGTGTGAAGTACGGCATCCCCCTGGTGTATGCATCCAGCGCGGCCACGTACGGCGGTGGCGAGCATGGCTACAGCGATCGGGACGATGCGCTACCGTACCAGCTGAGGCCGCTCAACCCCTACGGTGACAGCAAGAACGACTTCGACAAGTGGGCGCTGTCCCGGGAGCGCAAGCCCTTCTTCTGGGCAGGCCTCAAGTTCTTCAACGTTTACGGCCCCAATGAGTATCACAAGGGTCGCATGGCCAGCGTGGTGTTCCACGCATTCAACCAGATAGGTGCCACCGGGGGCATGAAACTCTTCCGCAGCCACCGGTCCGATTACAAGGACGGGGGGCAGCTCCGCGATTTCGTCTACGTGAAGGACGTCTGCAACGTGTGCCTGTTCCTCATGGAGCACAGGAAGCACAGTGGGCTCTACAACCTCGGCAGCGGCACCGCCCGCACATTTATCGACCTGGCGCGTAGCACCTTCGGGGCGATGGGAAGGGAGGAGCACATTTCCTTCATCGACACTCCCGCCGATATTCGCGACAAGTACCAGTACTTCACCGAGGCGGACATGTCAAAGTTGAAGGGCATCGGCTATGAGGCACCGTTCCACACGCTGGAGGAGGGTGTAGGCGACTACGTGCGGAACTACCTTATTCCACACCGCCACCTGTAGCCGTGGAGGCCGCGAGGGCGATCAGTTGTGCCCGCACCTGATGCAGTCTCTGGCGCAGCTCCCGGT
The DNA here is from genome assembly GCA_044343855.1 of Flavobacteriales bacterium. GTDB lineage: Bacteria > Bacteroidota > Bacteroidia > Flavobacteriales_F > PHOS-HE28 > PHOS-HE28. The sequence goes on along the minus strand of JBIJDX010000004.1, from coordinate 13,015 downwards.
GCGGGTCGAAAGGTTGCGGAACAGGTTCTGAGCGGCGCAGGTATTCGCGCGCACCCTGCAGGGTGTACCCCTGCTCCTTCACCAGCTGCTGGATACGTTTTAGCAGCGCGATCTCCCTGCGCGTGTACTGCCGGTCGCCCCGCCCTGTGCGCTTGGGCCGTATCATGCCGAACTCCTTCTCCCAATGGCGGATGAGTGACGTGTTCACGCCCATCTCATCGGCCACTTCGCCAATGGACCAGTACAGGCGCTCCACGGTCTTCTCCTTGTAAGGCATGCGTACGGCAAAGGTACCGATCAGTCCAACGACTGGCCAGCATTGCGCGACAATTCGATCAGGCGCGCGTATTCCTCAGCGGTCAGGTCGTTGAAGTAGTAGTTGGCCGGATCGACAGGCTCTCCCTTGCGGCGCACCTCATAGTGCAGGTGCGGCCCGGAGCTCAGGCCCGTGTTGCCCACAAGTCCGATAATATCGCCCCTCTTCACCCGCTGCCCGACGCGCACCTTCAACCCGCTCAGGTGTGCATAGAGGGTCTCGTAATCGAAGCCGTGGTCGATCACCACGTGCATGCCGTAGCCGTTGCTGCCATAGTCAGCGTATGTCACGCGCCCATCACCGGTGGAGTGGATCTCGGTGCCCGTCTTGGCCGTGAAATCCATCCCCGCATGGAACTTGGGGATCTTGTGGATGGGGTGGATGCGCATCCCGTAACCGCTCGCCATTTTGGTCAGGTCCTCGTTCGGGATGGGCTGTATCGCAGGGATGCTGGCCAGCAGCTCCTTTTTCCGCATCACAAGCTGCGCCACCTCGTCGAACGAGCGCGATTGCACCACCAATTTGCGGCTGAGCTCATCGAGCCGTCGCCGTGTGTCGATCACCAGTTCACTGCCGGCATAACCTTCCAGGTCGCGGTAGCGGTTCAAGCCGCCCACCCCTGCCTGCCGCACGGTGGCCGGTATGGGGTCCGCCTCGAAGATCACCCGGTATATGTTGTCATCGCGCCGCTGCACGTCCGAAAGGACCACCTGCACCTGCTCCAGCTGCTTGTTCAACAACTCGTACTGCAGTTGCAGCTGCTGGTTCTCACGCCGCATGGTGGCTTCCTTGGGGCTGTCCACGAACTGGTACACAAGGAAGATGCCGAACAAGCCCACGATGAGGCCGGGAAGCAGTGCCAACGCGGTCCGCCGCAACTTCTGCCAGGCGGTGAGCCTGATACGCTCGAAATTGAGCGTCTGCGGGTTGAATCGGTACTTGTGCTCTGGCATCTGGTGGAATGCGGATGGACCAAATTAGCCCAAGTTGCCCGGTCTCGCTCCCGTCCATCCGTTAAAGAATGTGTATCCGGCAGCGCGACCGCCGCGCCTCCACAGGTCGCCGCTCGGTACTTTTGCCGCCACTTTCGTCCCGTCATGCTCACCAGCCAGCAGATCCGCCAGAAGTTCCTCGACCATTTCGCCCGCCACGGCCACGCCATTGTACCCAGCGCCCCCATGGTGGTGAAGGACGACCCCACGCTCATGTTCACCAACGCGGGGATGAACCAGTTCAAGGACCTCTTCCTGGGCAACCGCGAGGCGAAGCACAAGCGGATCGCCGACACCCAGAAGTGCCTGCGCGTCTCCGGCAAGCACAACGACCTCGAGGAGGTGGGCATCGACACCTACCACCACACGATGTTCGAGATGCTCGGCAACTGGAGCTTCGGCGACTACTTCAAGAAGGAGGCCATCCAGTGGGCGTGGGAACTGCTGGTGGACGAGTACAAGATCAACACGGCCGACCTCTACGTGACCTACTTCGGCGGCGATGAGAAGGATGGCCTGCCCGCCGATGAGGAGACCCGAGAGCTCTGGAAGCAGTACCTGCCCGAGGACCGCATCCTGCCCTTCAGCCGCAAGGACAACTTCTGGGAGATGGGCGACACCGGTCCGTGCGGGCCGTGCACCGAGATCCACGTGGACGTGCGCACGGCTGAAGAGAAGGCGCAGAAGCCCGGCCGCGAGCTGGTGAACAACGACCACCCGCAGGTGATCGAGATCTGGAACAACGTGTTCATGCAGTTCGAGCGCAAGGCCGATGGCTCGCTCGTGACGCTGCCCGCACAGCACGTGGACACCGGCATGGGCTTCGAGCGCCTGTGCATGGTGCTGCAGGGCAAGCGCAGCAACTACGACACCGATGTGTTCCAGCCCCTGATCCAGGAGTTGGCGAAGCGCTGCGGTAAGGAGTACGGCAAGGAGGAGAAAAGCGACATCGCCATGCGCGTGATCGCCGACCACCTGCGCGCCATCAGCTTCGCCATCGCGGACGGACAGCTGCCCAGCAACACCGGCGCGGGCTATGTGATCCGCCGCATCCTGCGCCGTGCCGTGCGCTACGGCTACAGCTTCCTCGGCTTCAATGCACCCTTCATGCACGAGCTCGTTCCCGTGCTGGTGGCGCAGATGGGTGACCAGTTCCCCGAACTGAAGAAGCAGCACGACATCGTGAAGAACGTGATGCTCGAGGAGGAAAAGGCCTTCCTGCGTACGTTGGAGCAGGGCACCAAGCGCCTGGAGCAGGCCCTCGCCGAGTCGAAGGGAACGCTGGCCGGCGACCGCGCCTTCGAGCTCTTCGACACCTACGGCTTTCCCATCGACCTCACGCAGCTCATGGCGCGCGAGCAGGGGATGAGCGTGGACATGAAGGGCTTCGAGGCCGAGCTGCAGAAGCAGAAGGAACGCAGCCGCGCCGCAACGGCCGTCACCACCGGCGATTGGGTGGAGCTCGGCAAGGGCGAGACGTCCTTCATCGGCTACGACGAACTAAGCACGGAAGCACGCATCCTGCGCTATCGCAAGGTGAGCGGTAAGGGCGGCGACCAGTTCCAGCTCGTGCTCGACCGCACGCCATTCTATGCGGAAGGCGGCGGCCAGGTAGGCGACCAGGGCTGGTTGGTCCAAGGCGCCGATCAAGTGGAGGTGATCGACACCAAGCGCGAGAACCAGCTGATCGTCCACTTCACCAAGGAGTTGCCCAAGGATGTGAGCAAGCCGCTCACCGCGCAGGTGAACACCCAGCGCCGCGGCCTCACCGCACGCAACCACACGGCCACGCACCTACTGCACCACGCCCTGCGCAAGCACCTGGGCACGCACGTGGAGCAGAAGGGCTCGCTCGTGGCGCCCGACCGCCTGCGCTTCGACATTAGTCACTTCGCCAAGATGACGCCCGAGGAGCTGGCCACCATCGAGCGCGAGGTGAACGCCATGATCACGGACGACATCGTGTTCGAGGACAAGCGCAACGTGCCCATCGCCGAGGCGAAGACCATGGGCGCCATGGCGCTCTTCGGCGAGAAGTACGGCGACAACGTACGTGTGGTGAAGTTCGGTCCCAGCATCGAGCTCTGCGGGGGCACGCACGTGCCGCGCACCGGCGTCATCGGGCCTTTCCGCATCGTGAGCGAGAGCGCGCTGGCAGCGGGCATCCGCCGCATCGAGGCCATCACCAGCGTGGAGGCCGAGCGCATGATCAACGGGAAGCTCGCGAAGCTGGAGGCCATCGAGGCCCTGCTGAAGAACCCCGCCGATGTGGTGGCCGCCGTGCAGAAGCTCGCCGAGCACAACGCCAGCCTCACCAAGGAATTGGAGAAGGCCGCACGCGAGAAGGTGAAGCGTTACGCAGCGTCCATCCCCGCCAAGGCCACGGTCAACAGCAAGGGGGTGAAGGTGCTGGTGGAGCAGCTCGACCTCGATGCCCAGGGCCTGAAGGACCTCGGCTTCGCCCTGCGTGAGCAGCACGCCGACCTGGCCTTCGTGGCCGGTGCGGTGATCGATGGCAAGCCCCTGCTCGCCGTGTCGCTGGGCAAGCAGGCCCTCGAAGCTTCTGGCCTGAAGGCGGTGGACATCATCAAGCAGATCGGTCCGCTGATCAAGGGCGGCGGTGGTGGCCAGTCCGACTTCGCCACGGCCGGCGGCAAGGAGCCCGGCGGCATGGCCGAGGCGCTGAGGAAGGCGGCGGAGTTGTTGGGGTAGAGGGTCCTCCTAGTTCAGCGTGTGAAGGTCGCTGAACGGCACACATTCCACTTGGTCCGCGAGCGGGTAGCGCAAGTTGCCCGGGTAGATCACGAACAGCCGGTCGAGCTGTAGGTCGGCCATGGCCACGTGCATGCTGCGGGTCATGCGCGGCGCATCCTCGCGTTTGATCTCCACGCCGATGCGTTTCCCTTTATGCAGGAAGAACAGGTCCAGTTCAGATCCGGCATGTACGTTGTAGAAGTAAGCATCCTGCGGAGCGAAGTGGTCGAGGACCTCTTCCATTACAAAGCCTTCCCATGATGCGCCAAGCTTGGGGTGCAGCAGCAGATCGCGCAGTGATCCGATCCTCAGCAGCGCGTGAAGGAGGCCACTGTCGCGCAGATAGATCTTGGGCCGCTTGACCACGCGTTTGCCCGCGTTCTCCCACCAAGGGAGCAACCTGCGAACCATGTAGGTCTGTTCCAAGGCGTCGAGGTAGGCGGCTGCGGTGTGGTAGGACACACCCAGCGAAGCTCCGATCTCCGAGGCGTTCCACAGGCCGCCGTGGTAATGGGCCAGCATGGCCCAAAAGCGCCCCATCAACTTGGGCGACAAACCAAAGCCCAGTATCCCGAGATCGCGCTCCAGAAAGGTGCGCGTGAAGGCGTTGCGCCAGTCCATGCTGGCCGTCGCACTGCGCGCCAGGAACGAACGGGGAAAGCCACCGCGCAGCCAGAGCAGATCGGCCTTGTCCATGCCCACCTCGCGGGTCTTGAACCCGGTGAGCTCGATGTAGGCCACTCTGCCCGCCAGGGATTCCGCGGATTGTCGTGACAGTTCCGGCGAAGCGCTGCCCAGCAGGAGGAACCGCGCCGGTGTCCGCGGCCGGTCCGCCAGTACGCGCAACACGGGGAAAAGCTGCGGCGAGCGCTGTGCTTCATCGATCACCACGAGGCCTCTGAGGTCCTTCAGCGTGGTCATGGGCTCCTCCATCACCCGGGCAACTGCCGGGTCCTCCAGGTCGAAATGGATGGCCCTGCCACGCCGTTGCGCAAGGGAACGGGCCAGGGTGGTCTTGCCCGACTGGCGAGGTCCACCAAGCATCACCACCGGGTTGGTCCGGAGCGCGTTCTCTACGCTTCGCAACAGGTGGTTGCGTTCGATCATGATCGAAAGATAGAAAATATACTTCTATATTTCATGTTACAGCCAAGCCCGTTCCCAGAGCTGCGGCTGACCCGATCAGGCCACGGCCGGCGGCAAGGAACCAGGCGGCATGGCCGAGGCGCTGAAGAAGCGCGGCGGAGCTGTTGGGGTAACGAACAAGGCCCCCTTTCGGAGGCCTTGCGATGATCACGCGGTGGCTGCGCCGCCCGCTAGGTTCGTAGCTGGCCTGGGGGTGAGCTTGCGCGCCGGGGGAGGGGCCTTCTGGCCGTAGAGCGGACCCATGTAGCGGGTGTCATCGTCCAAGGCCAGGTTAAGGATGTAGAGGCCGTTCAGGGCGATCACCAAAATGTAGTCCAAGGTGCTGGTCTTGCCGAAGCTCCTGCACACCTCGATCCACACCTTGGGCAGGAAGTACAACTGGCCGTAGACCGGGATGAGGAACTTCCAGCCATCACTGGCGGGACGGCCCACCAGCTTCAGGAACACCACCACGTTGGTGACGGGGACCAGCGCTGTGTAGCCCGGTTGGCCCGCCTTCATGTAGAGGCGGTACTGTGCAAGCGCTGCGACCACCACCATCAGGATGATGACATAATACAGCACCATGCCCAGCTTGGCGTAGAGCATGTCGTGAATGCCGATGAGGATGTCCATGGCGGGCGGGTTTTAGGGGTCCACCAGGCGGGATCAGCCTGGCGTTCCAAGATTAAGACGCACGGTTGGCTGCGGGGTTGCCTGGTTGCCGCAGTTCATCAACCAACCGATGTGTGCTTGTCGACCAACGGCACGATGCGGCCAACCAACGGCCTTCACCATGGGATGGCCGAATTCAGCTCCGGGGGATGGCATAGGCCTTCACCTCGCCCTCCCCGATCTCCTTGCCGCTGAGGATCACAAGTCGCTCGATCACATTGCGCAGTTCGCGGACATTGCCGGTCCAGGGCAGCTTCTGCAGGGCGGCCAAGGCCTTGTCGGAGATCTTCTTGGGGGCGATGCCCTGTTCGCCGCACACCTGCTCGATGAAATGGGCGGCCAGGAGCGGAATGTCGTCCAAGCGCTCGCTGAGGCTGGGCACGTGGATCGGGATCACGCTCAGGCGGTGGAACAGGTCCTCGCGGAAGTTGCCGGCGGCGATCTCCTTCCTCAGGTCCTTGTTGGTGGCGGCGATCACCCGCACGTTCACGCTGATGTCCTTGTCGCCACCCACAGGCGTGATGCGCCCTTCCTGCAGGGCCCGCAGCACCTTGGCCTGGGCTGCCAGCGCCATGTCGCCGATCTCGTCCAGGAAGAGGGTGCCGCCATCGGCCAGCTCGAACTTGCCTTTTCGGTCCTTGATGGCACTGGTGAAGCTGCCCTTCATGTGGCCGAACAGCTCGCTCTCGATCAGCTCGCCGGGGATGGCCGCGCAGTTCACTTCGACATAGGGGCCGCTGGCGCGGTTGCTTTTCTGGTGGATGGTGCGCGCCACACCCTCCTTGCCGGCACCGTTGCCGCCGGTTATCAGCACGCGCGCATCGCTGGGCGCCACCTTCTCGATCATGTCACGTATCCCCTGGAGGGCCTTGCTCTCACCGATCATCTGCACACCATCGCCCCTGGCCTTGCCCACCTTGCTGCGCAGCACCTTGGTCTCCTGCACCAGGTCGCTGCGGTCCAATGCGTTCCTGACGCTCACCAGGATGCGGTTGATGTCCGGAGGTTTCTGGATGTAGTCGAAGGCTCCCTTCTTCAGGGCGTCCACCGCGGTATCGATGGTGCCGTGCCCGCTGATCATCACCACCGGCAGGTCTGCGTGAAGCGCCTGCAGCTTCTCCAGCACTTCGATGCCGTCCATCCTGGGCATCTTTATGTCGCAGAGCACCAGGTCGAAGCGGCCCTTCTTCGCCTTGTCCAGGCCCATTGCGCCATCCTCGGCCTCCTCCACCTTGTGCCCTTCGTGCTCCAGGATCTCACGCAGGGCATAGCGGATGGCTTTTTCGTCGTCGATGAGCAGGATGTGTGCCATGGGATGCGCTTGATGATGCACAAAGATGGTGCCGATGGGTGCTTTGCCCACATTGCTGCCCTGACGGGCGGTGATGATGCGTAGGTAGATGAACCCAGGCGACGCGACAGGTGTCAGTTCCTGCCCGATGACGCAAGGGCCTGTGCAGCAGCCCCCTCCTTCAGCGCGTACTTGCTCCACGCCAGTTCGCGGATGCCCCCCGCCAGCAGCACCCGGTCGATCTGCACGAGGGCATAGGGGATGGTATCCACGCGGTGTTCCGGCAGGCCGGGGACCTGCAAGCGCTGGGAGCGGTCCATGCGCAACAGGCGGTCCTTGAGGGTGTCGAACTCCTGAGCCGTGAACGCCAGTGTCGTGGCATCAGCGGGAACTGGGACGCCGCGTTCGGCGCTCACCATGCGGGCGAGGGTATCGAAGCTGCCTGCGCTGCCGATGAGCAGGTGCGGCTCGTGCCGTTCGATGATGGCGTACAGGCTCTCCAGCCGGTCGTCCAAGTGCTGTGCGATGCGGGCTTCCTCCTCCACGGTGATGGGTTCGCTCACGGGAATGCGTTCACGCAGGCGGGTCACACCCAGTTCGAAGCTCTGCTTCCACATCAATGCCTTGTCCGTGGCGAGTATGAACTCGGTACTGCCCCCGCCGATATCCATCACCAGGGCGGGCCGGCTCGACAACGACACGGCTTGTCGTACCCCGGCCAGGATCAGCTCCGCCTCGCGTTCTCCCGGGATGATCGTGATGCGGATGCCCAGCTCGTTCAAGGCCCGCTCCACAAAGTCGGACCCGTTGGTGGCGTTCCGCAGCATGGAGGTGCCGAAGCCCGACACTTCGTTCACGCCATGCGCAGAGGCGGTCGCCTTGTGCAGCCGAAGTGCTTCCATGCCCCGTGCAAAAGCGGCGTCCGTGATGCGCCCCTGCTCAATTCCTCCTTTCCCAAGGAATACCGGTTGCTCCACGCTGTGCACTACCTGCAGGCCTCGTTCATCCGTTCGGTAGACCAGCAAATTGAAGGTGTTGGTGCCGAGGTCGATGATGGCGTGTGGCTCGTACATGGTAACTACTCGCTGTTCGATCACCTGCGCTCCCTGAACATACCGAAGGGCCAACTCCCAACCCTCCAACTCCCAACCCTCCAACTCCCAACCGCTCCAACCCCCAACAGTCTACCCCTTGTAGAACAACCACTTCCCCAGCTCCTTCCAGGTGATCTTCTTGCCATACATCAGGATCCCCGTGCGGTAGATCCTCCCGGCAAGCCAGGTGGTGGTGATGAACGTGGCGATGAGCAGGGCCATGCTCAGGACCAGCTGCCAGGCAGGCGCATTACCCATGGCCACGCGCACCATCATCACGATGGGACTGGTGAAGGGGATGAGGCTGCACCACAGCACCATGGTCGCGTTCGGGTTGTACACGGCGGTCTGGGCCACGATGATGGCGATGACCATGGGGAGGGTGACAGGCAGCATGAACTGTTGTGTGTCGGTCTCACTGTCCACGGCGGACCCGATCGCTGCCAGAAGCGAGCTGTAGAGGAGGTAGCCACCGATGAAGTAGAACAGGAACATGGCGAGGGTCAGCGGCAGGTTGATCATGCCCAACGCGGCGAGCAGCTTCACATCGTCCTTGTCCGCCATGGCCAAGGTTTCCGCGGTTCCGGTGCCGGCATCGGCCGGCAGTTGGGAGGTGGCGATCGCCTTGGGGTCCAGCTTGTCCTTGAGCAGGATGGCGGACCCTGCGCTGGCCAACGTGGTGGTGATGGCGATCCACAGGATGAACTGTACGAAGCCGACCATGGCGATGCCGATGATCTTGCCCATCATCAGCTGGAACGGTCGCACGCTGCTGATGAGCACCTCCACCACGCGGTTCTGCTTCTCCTCCATCACACCGCGCATCACCTGCATGCCGTACATGAAGATGAAGATGAACATGAAGTAACCGAAGAAGAAGCCGATGCCGGCGCGTTCCTGCTCGTACGATTCCTGGTCCATCCGCTCGATGTCGAACAGCTTCATCACAAGGGGCTTCCGTACACGCCGGTAGGCCTCCTCGTCGATCCCTTCACCCTGCAACTTGGCCAGCTCGAGGTTCTTCTCCAGCTCGTTGCTGATGCTGCGCTGCACCGCCATGCTGGGCAGTTCCTTGTAGAAGAAGAGCACCGTGTTGGTGTTGAGGATGTCGGCGTTCACCTCCACCATCACCGTGTATGGACTGGCCTTGAACGCACTGTCGCTCCAGCTGGCATGGTCCACGAAGTAGGTGAGCTTCTCGCTGTCGCGCAGCCTGCCTCCCAGTAATTGCGCCTGGTCCACCACCAGCACGCGGTGGGTGTCTCCGTCCTGCAGGCTCAGGTATACGATCGTGGTGATGCCCGCCGCCACGAGCACGGGCGCAAGCAGTGTCATGATGAGGAAGCTGGGCTTGCGCACCCGCGTGATGAACTCGCGCCAGATGATGAGCTTGATCTTGTTCATGTGCGTGATCCAACAGATCTGTGATGTCCAACCCCCAACTCTCAACTCTCAACTCTCAACCCCAACCCTCATTCCGTCATCCCTGCGGCCACCTCTTCGGGTTCCTTTTCGCCCACCACGCGGATGAAGATGTCGTGCATGCCGGGGATCTCCTCGCGCATGCCGTGGATCTCCACGGCCGGCAGCAGCTGGCGCAGCAGGTCGTTCGGTGTGCTGCCCTTGCCCAGGGTGATGAGCGCCGTGCCCCTGCCATTGCGCTCGTCCGCCTGTTTCAACTCGCCGATGAAGGAGAGCGAATTGGCGAGGGCCACCCTGCTGCCCACATAGTCGATGCGGTAGGTATTGGTGGCATACTGCCGACGGATGGCGTTCACATTGCCGTGCAGCATCAGTTCCGAGCGGTGGATGAGCCCGATGTTGTCGCAAAGCTCCTCCACGCTGGCCATGCTGTGCGTGCTGAGCATGATGGTGACACCGGCATCCCGCAGGCGCAGGATCTCGCTCCGGATGAGTTCGGCATTGATGGGGTCGAAGCCGCTGAAGGGTTCATCCAGGATGAGCAGCTGCGGCTCGTGCAGCACGGTGGTGATGAACTGCACCTTCTGGGCCATGCCCTTGCTCAGCTCCTCCACCTTCCTGTTCCACCAGGCGGCCATGTCCCACCGCTCGAACCATTCCTTCAGGCGGCGTTGCGCCTCCGCCTTCTTCATCCCCTTGAGCTGGGCCAGGTAGAGGGCCTGTTCGCCCACTTTCATCTTCTTGTAGAGCCCACGTTCTTCCGGCAGGTAGCCCATGTGGGCCACGTCCTCGTCGGTCATGGGGTGCCCGTTCAGCAGCACACGGCCCTCGTCCGGACCGGTGATCCGGGTGATGATGCGGATGAGGGTGGTCTTGCCGGCGCCATTGGGGCCCAGCAGTCCGAAGACCTGCCCCGCAGGCACATCCATGGTGATGCCGTTGAGGGCGGTATGGTCGCCGTACCGCTTTATGATGCCTTCAGTGCGAAGCATGGGGAGAGCCCTGTTGGACGTGGCGAAGATAGCCGGGCCTTCAACGGAGCGCTGCGCCGCACGTGGAGGCTCCCGACCGCTCGTCGATCAATGGCCCCACTTCACGCGTATGCCGAGGCTCACCCATCGCCCCGGGAGAGGTACGTTGCCGCGGTCCATCTGCTCCGCGTTCAGCAGGTTGCACACGCTCACGAACACGCCCACACGTTCGAGCTCCCGGTCCAGCCGCACATCGATACGTAGGGGGGTGGGGTGGTCCACCTGGGCATTGTCCGGGGAGCGCCTGTAGGTCCCGTTGCGTGTGCGCCACGTCGCGTTCAACCGCGCACTGAAGCCGCCCCCAAGGGCCTGCTGCCACCAGCCGACCAAATTGTGCCGCAAGTAGTCGAGCACATAGAGCGAGGTGAAGGGGAAGTCCTCCTGGTCGGCCCACTGGTAGGCGAGGAGCAATCCGCCCTGACCGCTGCTGTCGCGGGACACGAGGCCAATGCCAAGTTCCACCCCGTTCAGGTCCACCCGGGTCAGGTTGGCGGCGCGCACGGTGGTCTCACCCTGCAGGCGCACCCAGTCGATGAGGTCGGATCCCTGCCGGCGCCACAAGGCTGTCTGCAGGTGCCAGCGATCGCCGTTGATGCGGTGGCCCACCTCCATGCTCACGGCACGTTCCGGGAGCAGGTCGATGCTGCCCTGTGCACCACCGCGGTTGTAGTACAGGTCCGTCCAGGTGGGCAGGCGGAACGCGCGGCCCACGCTGCCGTATGTCCCGTGCCGTTCGTTCCAGCGGAACAGGAGGTCGGCCCCCGGAACCCATTGGGGGATGAACTGCGCGTTCATGTTGAGCAAAACGCCGGCATCCACGGTCATCCGGCCGCGTTCCCAGCGGTGGTCCATGTGCACCGCAAGGTTCTGCCGCTCATCGCGGCGCGTGAAGGGTTCGCGCGCTCCGGGGGCTGCGATGGGTTCGTTCAGCGGTTCGCCGAGCACGTTGCTCAGGATATGCTCACCGCGTGCGTGGACCCCGAACGCCGTGGTGCCCGCCTTCCAGCGTCGCTGCACACGCGCCTCCGTACCACCCACCTGTGTGCGGTGGCGGTTGTGGAAGGTGTAGAAGAAGGTGGGCGTGAAGCGTGCCGTGTCGGACTCGTTGCGGATGAAGTAGCCCTCGCTGAAACGGTAATATCCATCGCCCTCGCGGAAGAGTTGGAACCGGTCGTCGTGCCAGCGGGCGTAGGCGCGGATGCTCCAGTTCCACAGGCTGGCATCGTTGCGCAGTTCCACCGCGCCCAGGTAGGTCCCGGTGATCTCCTGCTGGTCGGGGTACAGGGAGCTGTAGAAGTTCTGCGCTCCGAAGCGCTTGTGCTCCGCGCCGAGCTGGCCCTTCAGGACGACCTTCCGGAAGCGTTTCAACCCGCTTATGTGTGCTCCGGTACGGTCGAAGTCGCTGTTGGGGACATGGCCGTCGGAGCGTGCATGGAACGCCGTGATGCGCAGGCCTCCGCGTGTGCCTCCCACCTCCTGCACCAGGCGGCCGCGGAAGCTGCCGAATGAACCGCCCTCCAGGGTGAGGGATCCCCTGTTTCCCCGCGGTTCCCTGGTGATCAGGTTCACGGCACCGCTGAAGGCCCCTCCGCCGAAGGTGCGTGATGCGCCACCATAAAGCACTTCCACGCGCTCCAGGGCATCCGCCATCAGGGGCAGGTTCATCAGGTGATGCCCTGTCTGCGGGTCCGTCATGGGGATGCCGTCCACCAGCACCAGTGCTTGGTCGAAGGTGCCGCCGCGGATCGACAGGTCGGTCTGCACATCGAAGGGCCCGCGTTGGCGCACATCCACCAGGGAGTTGGCGCGCAGCAGTTCGCTCACCTCCGGGTTCGGTGCATTGGCGAGCACGGTGCTGTCCATCACCTGGAGGTGCCGGGCGGTGCGTGGGAGTGTGCTGGCGATGCGGGTTGCTGTCACGCGCAATGTGTCCAGCGCCAGCGGATGCTGCTGTCCATGCGCCATTGGTCCGGTGATGATCAGGGCGGTCAGGAGCAGGTGGGAGCGGTACATGGCGTAAAGATGGTCACATGGACCATGCCGACACGCGATGCATGACCCCCATTGGTTACCTGCACCGCTCAACCCGCACGAAAAAAGAAGCCCCGCCGGCATCCGGCGGGGCTTCGATCGGCGAACGTCGGGCGGGGATCAGCGCATCAGCGGAACACGCACGGTATGCTGCTCGCCCGCATGGGTGATGCGCACGAACCAGATGCCGGCGGCAAGGTCGCTGCCCTGCAGCACGATCATGCCCGGACCCGCCGCGCTGCCCTGGCTATGCTCCAGGCGTCCGGTGGCGTCCAGCAGTTCCA
>JBIJDX010000065.1:0-13294 GCA_044343855.1 Flavobacteriales bacterium | reverse complement strand
AACGTCACCCAGAACGGCAATGCGGCGGGACCCTACACTTCGGCGGTGTTGGACAGTTTGGCACCCGGTGGGGAGGCGGTGTTGCGCGTGGCCACCGGATGGATCCCTGCTTCGGTGGGCGAGCTTTCGATCGTATACAGCGCGGAAGCACAAGCTGCCGACGAGGACATGCTTGACAACGGTGGTTCGGCCACCATGCGCATCACCGGACCGGGTTGGGCGGATGGGTATGGGGCGTTGGGGTCGGCCTTCGGACCCGCGCAGGGCGATGTGGGCGGTGATGGGGTGTTCGTGGTGCTTGCACGCGCCGAACTTCTCCAAGAGGAACGGACCCCGACAGGCATCACCGCATTCCTTGGCACTGGCTGCACGGAAGGCACCTCCGTTCGTGCCTTGTTGCTCGACGCCAACCTGAGCTTCCTGGACAGCAGTGCACGGCACATCCTCACCGGCGATGATATCCAGCGCATCGCCTCCGGTGTACCTCTGTTCCTGCCGTTCGACGGTTCCGTGGCTCTTCGCGGCGACATCCACTACGGCATCCAAAGCGTTGGAACCGGTGATCGACTGGTGGCACGCGTTGCAGGCCCCGCTGCATCGGGGGCCGCATTGACGCTGCAGGGCAGCTTCCTCGATGTGGACTATCTGCCGGTATCGCCGATGCTGCGATTGCATTTTGAACAGGTCGGAGTGGGCCTGCATGAAAATGGGGCTGAACAGGGTGGCTTCCGACTGCGACAGGTCCACGACGAGCTCGTCCTTGAGCGACATGACACACGTGAAGCCGCGCTGGTGGTGGTGCGGGACGCATTGGGCAGGACCCTCTTCGAACGTAACATCCCGGCCGGGCGGCAGCTTGTCGGCATTCCGCTCTCAACGGCGTGGAACGGAGTCCTCCTGGTATCGCTTCAGGACGGCCAAGGCACTGGCACCCAGCGCATAGCAATACCAAATATCCGGTAGGTCCCAAAGGATCGAAGCCCTTCTGAAGCGTTCCCGGGTCGTCATTTTCTCGAGGGATGTGACGAACGGGACGAGTTCATGCTTAACTTCGACTTCCTGTTCAGACAAACAAACCAGCGAACAATGAACCAACGCTACTTTCTCGTTCTGATGGCTGCGGCCATCACCGGGTCGGGCATGGCACAGCAAGTGGCCAAGCCGATCCGTTTGGAAAAGGCAGGTGCCGAAGTGAACCGTCCTGCATCAACGGCGACCCAAGGCGCTCAGCGCGATGTCATCTTCTCGGAGGACTTCGCCAACGGACTGGATGGCAACAACGGCTTCGGGTCATGGGAGGTTACCGGTCCCAATGCCTCGGTGTGGCGTTGGTCCACCACCGGCCCCGTGGGCGCCTATTCCGCTCCCGCCCAGCGGATCAACTCCCCCTCTGCCGCCAATGGTTTCATGATCTTCAACGGCGATTCCGCCAACACGAACTTCACAGCCGATCCCCCGGTGATCGTTCCTGCTCCTGTGGAATGGGATGCCGCCTTGGAAAGCCCTGTGCTGGACCTGAGCGGTTCCCCGTTCGTGGAGATCGTCTTCACGCACCGCTTCCGTTGGTGCTGCCAGGCCGCTGCGCCCCATGCGCTGCAGCTGAGCCTTGACGGCGGCGCCACCTGGCCCCTGAGCTACACGATCAACGGTGTCTTCAACGCCAATGACGACAACAACTCGGCCCAGATCCGCCAGAACATCTCCAATGACATCGCCGGCAATGCGAGCAACGTGAAGTTCCGTTTCCAGCACAACCCCACCGCATCGCACTACCACTGGCAGATCGATGACGTCCAGATCGTGGAGCTGTTCCCGAACAACCTCACCATGAACGACGGCTATGTGACCCAGACGGGTACCGGTGAAGAGTATGGCCGCATGCCCTACCCGCAATTGCTCGAGACCATCCTGATGGGCGGCTCCATCACCAACGCCGGCAGTGCGGCTCAGACCAACGTGGTCATCGGGGTCAGCGTGACCAACAGTTCCGGTTTGGAAGTGATGAGCGCCTCACGCACCATCCCCAGCCTGGCCTCGGGTGCAACCGATGCCTTGGAGGAGTTCGTCACTGTGCCTGCCGATCTGCCCGATGATGTGTACACAGCCACCTTCTCGGTGAGCAGCGACGCTGAGGACAATGACCCATCCGACAATTCCTATCTCCGCGTGTTCGAGATCAACCAGGACCTCTACGGTGCGGACGGTATCGGCAACCACCCCGCCGGCTATGAGATCCTGAGCTCCATCGGCACCAACAGCTTCACCGATGCAGCCGATGGCTTGGTGGTGATGAACTACTACGAAGTGAACGAGCCCGTTGATGTCTATGGCATCGAGTTCCTGAGCACCGCCAACACCCAGGTGGGTGGCTATGTCACCGTGAGCCTGCTGGATACGGCGGATGTGTTCCTGGACATCGTGACCAACCCCATCGCCGAAAGCGATGCCTATGACCTCACCGCCGATGACGTGACCGCCGGCCGCGTGCGGGTGCTTTTCAACAGCCCGGTGACCCTGGACCCCGATGCGTACTACGCCGCTGTGACCCTGTACAGCAACAACAACGCAGGCCGTATCCGCATCCTGGACGATGCCACCGTTCCCCAGCCGAACGCCATGACCCTCATCTACATCCCCGGTGACCAGGTCTACACGAACGGCAACGGTACCTCGATCCGCCTGCTGCTGTCCAACTCGGTGGCCGTGAACGAGAACACGACCCTCGCCGGTGTGACCATGTTCCCGAACCCGACCAACGGTATCGTGAACGTGCGCACCAACAACGCCGGAACCCACGGTGTGGAGGTGACCAACATCCTCGGCGCAGTGGTCGGTCAGACCACCTTCGCCGGCAGCACCACCCTGGACCTCACCGAACTCTCCAAGGGCGTTTACATGGTGCGCGTCTTCAATGAGGCGGGCAGCATGGTGGAGCGTATCACCATTGAGTGACCACGCATATCTTCATGGAAAAGCCCCGGCGTTCGCCGGGGCTTTTCCATAGGATGTCGCATCATCGGCGGGGTGTACTGAACCGCCTTATATTCGTGGCTCAATCCCTCATTGAATGAAGCACTTGTACACTGCCCTCGTGCTGTTGGCGCCGCTGGCGGCCGATGCACAACTTCAACAGGCACGCTTCCAGAGCGCACCCCGCCTGGATGGACACACCAAAGGCATCAGCTACTACACCGAGACGTTCGATGCGAACCTCAACGGATGGACAGCGGTGAGCCCCGTGGGTATCGTTGACTGGAAATGGACCAACTCCGGCCCCGGCCCCACCTCCTCCACCTATCCTGTTCCGCCCTTGGCAACGAGCACGCCGAGCGGTTGGGCCATCATCGATGATGACTTCGACGGTGTGGGCGGGCAATCCTCGGATGCCTCGCTCATCTCCCCGGCGATCGACCTATCCTCCGCGCCCGCCAACCTGCGCGTCCGATTCGAGCAATACTTCCAGGAGTTCCAGGCGGACGCCTGCTTCGTGGGTGTGAGCACCGACGACGGCACCACCTGGAACGAGGTGGAGATCAACGCTGGCGTTGGCCGTGAAGGCCGCCCCAATCCCGAGGTGATCGAAGTGAACATCTCCGAGTGGGTAGCCGCAAATCCTTCGTTCGTTCGCCTGCGCTTCCGCTATACCTCCACCTGGGACTATGGCTGGCAGGTGGATAACATCACCATCGTGGAGCAGTTCCAGTATGACCTTGTGGCCATGAGCTCGTTCCTCAGCCATACCGGCACGGGCGAGGAGTACCATCGCATTCCGGCCAGCCAGCTGAACCCCACGATGCTGGTGGGCGGCGAGGTGAAGAACGACGGCTCCCTGGCGCAGACCGGCGTGGTGGCGACCATGTCCGTGCGTGATGCCAGTGACAACCAGGCCTTCAGCGCAACGAGCAACCTGGGTTCGCTCGCAGCGAACACGTCCGTTTTCATGGAGGAGTTCGCGACCGTACCGGCACTTGCGAACGGTCTCTACGATGCCACGCTCAGCGTGTCCAGTGACCAGTCCGCAAGTGATGCCAACACCGCCAACAACAGCGTTGTGCGTGCGTTTGAAGTGACCGACTCCCGCTATGCGATCGACGGCATCGGCATCCACCCCGGCGGCTCCACCATCGGATCCCTGGGCACCAATTCGTTCACCGATGCCGAGGATGGCCTCAAGATCATGGTGTACTACGAAGTGCGGAGCCCGCTCACCGTGCAGGGTCTGGAATTCCTGATCACCTCCAACACGGCCATCGGGGGATATGTGACCGCAGCGATACACGATACCAGCGATGTGCTGGCCGCAACCCCTGATTTCAATTCGCCGGTGGTGGAAAGCGATGCCTACGACCTCGTGGAGGGTGACCTCAGCGCCGGTCTGGTGAATGTGCTCTTCGCCAATCCGGTGGTGCTTCAGCCCGGCGGCTACTATGCCGTATTGACCCTTTACAGCAACGCAGGCCAGGGCACCATCCGTGTGCAGGATGACCTGACCATCGCACAGCCCTCGCTCACCAGCCTCATCTACATCCCGGGCGACCAGGTGTTCACCAACGGCAATGCCATGAGCGTGCGCTTGATGACGGAAGGCACGAACAATGTGGCCGCTGCCACGGAGAGCGGGTTGATGGCCGTATTCCCCAATCCGAGCACCGGCAGGATCCAGGTCGACCTCGGCAGGGATGGCACGTTCCAAGCCGACCTGTACGACGCCACAGGCAGCCTCGTGCGCAGCATTGTGCTGGGTCGCACGAGCAACATCGACCTGAGCGATCTGGCGAAGGGCGTGTACACGCTGCAGCTCAACACCAGCGCTGGCAGGAGCCAGCAACGCGTGGTCCTGCACTGACCCCGCCTGACCCAAGGGAGCCCCGTCCATGCCAAGTGGACGGGGCTCCGTCGTTCCGGCACGGACGCAGGTCCATGCATGCCTTGGAACCCAAGGAAAGGCAGGCCATGGACGAGGAGCGGAACGGCCGGGCGGTGTATCTTTGCCGTGAAAGAACGTCCAATCAAACCCTACGACCCATGACCAAGATCTACTCGACCGTTCTGGGCATTCTGATCGCCGGCACCGGCGTGATGGCCCAGTCGAAGACGCAACTCCCCCGGGAGTTCCGCGTGAAGCCCACCCTGGACCGGGTGAACGCAAGCAGCACCCAGCGCGGAGCCGCCATCTGGTGCGATGATTTCTCCGATGCAAGCAACTGGGAGTTCGGAACCCTCGATGGCACGGTGAACAACTGGGTCATCGGCACCGCTGTCCCTGACGGTGACTTCCCCATCGCTGCGATCCAGTCCACCACCGCGGCCAATGGTTACGCGCTGTTCGACAGCGACCTGTTCTGCACCACGGACAACGGCTACGTGCAGATGGCCAGCCCGGTCGATTGTCAGGGTGTGAGCAATGTGGTGGTCGTGTTCGAGCAATACTACCGCCAGTTCCTCGGCAACTGCTTCCTCGACGTGAGCATCGACGGTTCCAACTGGACCGAATTCTGGATCAATGGCAACACTGAGGGTGCCCAGAACCTGCTCAATGTGAACGCGGCCACCGCCAACCCCCAGACGGTGGAGGTGAACATTTCCTCGGTCGCCGGTAACCAGAGCTCCGTATGGGTCCGCTTCCGCTATGTGGGCGCCTGCGACTACGCATGGATGGTTGACGATGTGTGCATCGTGGAACAGGCTCCCGTGGACCTCGTGATGCTTGACGGTTTCCTGACCCATACCGGCACCGGTGAGGAGTACGGACGTATCCCACAGGATCAGCTCAACCCCACCATGCTCGTGGGCGGAACGTTCGTGAACAACGGCTCCAGCACCCTGACGAACGTGACCGTGACCATGACCCTGCGGAACAGCAGCAATGCCGTGGTGAGCACCGCCAGCACCACCGAGGCCAGCCTGGCATCGGGAGCCACGAGCGCATTGGAAGCGGAGATCAACACGTCCGCCTTCAGCTCCGAGGACATCTACACCGCCACCTTCACTGCAACCTGCGCCCAGAGCGCGGATGACGTGAACCCTGCGAACAACACGTTCCTGCGTGCCTTCGAGGTGACCAATGGCCGTTACTCCATCGACGGCATCGGAAACCACCCCGCCGGCTATGAAGTGCTGAACTCGCTCGGCACCAACAGCTTCACCGGTGCGGAGGACGGCCTGCAGGTGATGTCCTACTACGAAGTGATCGACCCCATCACGGTCTATGGTATCGAAGTGGCTTTGGCCTTCGGCACCGAAGTGGGTGGTTTTGCCATCGCCAACATCCTGGACACCACCGACGTGTTCGCAGCCACCACCAACCTCAACAACCCGTTGGTGGAGACCCAGGCGTATGATGTGACCGAGGCCGACCTCGACAACGGTGCGCTGCGCCTGATGTTCGACAACGCCTACACACTGCCTGCCGGCGGCTATTATGGCAACGTGGTGCTGAACAGCAATGCCGGTGCAGGCCACATCCGTGTGCTGGACGACCAGACCGTGCCCCAGCCCGGTTTCGTGAGCCTCATCTTCATCGCCGGTGACGACCTGTTCACCAATGGCATCGCCTCCGCCGTGCGCCTGATCACCGAGCCGCTGAACGTGGGCGTGAGCGAAAGCAGCGACCTGGAGGGCGTGAGCCTCTTCCCGAACCCCACCAACGGTGTGATCAACATCCGCACCCGCGACCTGGAGGTGTACAACGTGGAGGTGTTCGGCCTGGCCGGTGAACTGGTGCGCAGCGAGCGCATCAACGGCACCAGCACCATGGACATCAGCGAGCTTGCCAAGGGTGTGTACACCGTGCGCATCTTCAACAACAACGGCACCCTCACCCAGCGCGTGACGCTGCAGTAAGGAGCGGGTCGGCAACAGGCGGAAGCCCCCGATGGAGATCCATCGGGGGCTTCTTCATTCCATGCGCCTGCGGCGCCAGCCGCCGGCAGTGTGGAGCTAGCTCCCACCCAGTGCACGCCTTGCCTGTCGCATCAGCTCGCTGGCGAAGATGAAGGCGTTGAGCTCGGTGTTGTCGCTGTTGAGCAATGCATGCCGGTCACCGCTCCACCACATGCGGCCCTGGTGGATGAAGACGATGTTCTGGCCCGTCTCCATCACCGAGTTCATATCGTGTGTGATGACGATGGTGGTCATTGAATACTCCTCGGTAAGCTCCTGGATGAGCCGGTCAATGACGATGCTCGTCTGGGGATCCAGGCCGCTGTTGGGCTCGTCGACGAAGAGGTACTTCGGGTTCATGGCGATGGCGCGGGCGATGCCCACGCGCTTCTGCATGCCACCGCTGATCTCACTTGGATGGAGGTGGTCCTTCCCCACGATATTGACACGGCGCAGGCACAGCAGTGCGCGCTCACGCATTTCATCGGGGGGCATGGTGGCGAACATGCGAAGCGGGAAAAGCACGTTCTCCAGCACGGTGAGCGAGTCGAACAGTGCGCTGCTCTGGAAAAGCATGCCGATCTCCTGCCTTACGCCCCTCTTGGCCTCCTTGCCCAGCTGGTGGAACGAACGTCCATCATACAGCACCTCACCCTCTTCGGGCACATGCAGACCCACGATGCACTTGGCCAGCACGCTCTTGCCCGAACCGCTTTGCCCGATGACCTGGTTCACCTGCCCCTTTGCGAAGACGGCACTGATGTCGGTGAGCACCTGCACATCACCGAAGCGCTTGCTCAGGCCCTTCACCTCGATCATATCAGGAGCAATTGGGTGAGGGCGTAGTTGGCGATCAGGATCACCACATCACTGTACACCACAGCCCGCGTGCTGCTGATGCCCACCTCCCGGGTGCCACCCACCGTGTAGTACCCCTGGTAGGCACTAACCGTGGTGATGATGAATGCAAAGACGACGGTCTTGATGAGTGCATAGGTGATGGTGAACGGGTCGAAATCCCACTGGATGCCTTCCACATAGGCTTCGGTGCTGATGATGCCCGTACCCACCCCGGCCAACCAGCCCCCGAAAACGCTCAGGAACATGCTGATGGTGACCAGGAACGGGTTCATGAGGACCGCTGCCACGATCTTGGGCAGGATGAGGTAGGCCGCCGAATTGACACCCATGATGTCGAGGGCATCGATCTGTTCCTTCACCCGCATGGAACCGATCTCAGCGGCGATGGTCGACCCCACCTTGCCTGCGAGGATGAGGGAAATGATGGTGGGGCTGAACTCCAGGATGGTGCTCTGGCGGGTGGTGAAGCCCACCACATAGGCGGGTATCCATGCGGAATCGATGTTGGTGCTGGTCTGGATGGTGATGACCGCACCCATGAACACCGAAAGCAGCGCCACGATACCTAAGCTCTTGACACCCAGCAAGTCCATCTCCTCCAGAGTGCGCTGCCAGTAGAGCTTGGGGCGCTCGGGACGGGCCAGAACATCACGCAGCAGCAGGAAATATCGGCCGATGTGCAACAGGATACCCATGATGACGGGCGAAAGTAGCCATTGGCCGCCGGATGAACGACGGGTGGAGGGGCCTTCAGGGGTCGTATCTTTGCAGCATGGCCTGTCGCCCGCTGTTCAGGATGGTGATCGCAGCGCACATTGCTGCCATTTTGGCAGGATGCGCATCGACACCGAAGAAATACCGACGGGCCAAGGATTGCGACTGTCCCAAGTGGAATCATCGCACAAAGCCCGCGGAACGGCCAATGCGTGCTAATTTGCGCCCTGTAGGCTCGGTCTTACCACCGTGGTCCTCTTTCAGCTGAACCATGCCTGTTGTTCCCGTGCTGCTCTCCAACGACCTGGAGCTACTTCGGCGCCACGTGCCCGCCGGAGCATGGCCCGTGATCCTGCAATGGTTGCGCCGCAACCCGGTTCAGGTGCGTGTGGTGAAGCCGCGTGCGACAAAACTGGGCGACTACCGGAACGCAACAGGGAACCTGCCGCATCGCGTATCGGTCAACAACGACCTGAACAAATACGCCTTCCTGGTGACGCTGGTGCACGAGTTCGCGCACTACACCACAGTGGCACGCACACGCAGGTGGAAAGACCCGCATGGCCGTGCCTGGAAGGAGGATTACCACCGCCTGATGCGGCCGTTCATGAGCCGCGCGGTATTTCCGGCGGACGTGCTCCAGGCCCTCGAGCATCACCTGCATGATGCACCCGCGAGCAGTTGCACCGACCAACGGCTGATGCGTGTGCTGCGGAAGTATGACAGCGACCCGCGCCCCATGCTGGATGAACTTCCCGACCGCACGGTGTTCCGCTTCAACGACCGCATCTTCGTGAAAGGTCCGCAGTTGCGCAAGCGCTATCGCTGCCACTGCCTCAATGACCGCCGCATCTACCTGATCGACCCGCTTGCCGAGGTGCATGTGAACGGGCCGCTAATCGCACGCAAGGCCTCCTGATCGCGGAGGGGGGCGCCTCGAACCTGTTCTCCAATGACCGATAGACATACGTATTGCGTGATCATGGCCGGGGGCGTCGGAAGCCGCTTCTGGCCCATGAGCCGGAGCGCATATCCCAAGCAGTTCCTCGACTTCCTCGGACTCGGACGCACCCTGCTCCAACAGACCTATGACCGCTTCCTGGACATCTGCCCGAAGGAGAACATCCTGGTGGTGACCAATGCCCAGTACGCCTCCATCGTGCGGGAGCAGCTGCCCGGGCTGGAGCCCTCCCAGATCCTGCAGGAACCAGGTCGTCGCAACACAGCGCCGTGCATCGCCTACGCCAATCGCGTCGTCGCTGCACGCGACAAGGATGCGTGCATCATCGTGGCGCCGAGCGATCATCTCGTCATGGACCGGCCCGCATTCGCACACACCGTGCAGCTCGCCCTCGAGCAGGCCCGCGGATCCGACTGCCTTGTCACCCTTGGCATAGTTCCGAACCGGCCCGACACGGGCTATGGATACATCCAGTTCGGGGAGGCCACAGGCGGCCATGCACGCGTGCGGCCGGTCCGCACCTTCACTGAGAAGCCCGACCTGGAAACAGCGGAACGCTTCCTCGAAAGCGGGGAGTTCCTGTGGAACGCAGGTATCTTCATCTGGTCGGTGCCGAGCATAGCGAAGGCGTTCGCGAAACACCTGCCCGAGATGGACGCCCTGTTCGCGGAGGGGGAAGGGATCTATGGCACCACCGGGGAGCAGGCCTTCATCGAGGGCATGTACAACACCTGTGAGAACGTCAGCATCGACTACGGCATCATGGAGAAGGCGGACAACGTCTTCACCGTGATGAGCGATTTCGGCTGGAGCGACCTCGGCACCTGGGGAAGTCTTTACACCCATCTGCCGAAGGACGATAATGGCAACGCATCCGTCGGCGGAAAGGTGAGGCTCTATGACTGTGCGGATTGCGTCGTTCATGCTCACGATGAGCGGCTGCTGGTACTCCAGGGCCTCCAGGAACACATCGTGGTGAGCACGCCCGATGCGCTGCTGGTATGCCGCAAGAAGGACGAGCAGAAGATACGCCAGTTCGTCAATGACCTGAAGGCGGACAGTGGCGACCGTTACATCTGACCGCACGACGGACTTTGGCCCACTATCAGCTCATCACCCATCCGGAAGCGCTGGAGCAGACCGTGTCGGCGATCTCACCGGAAAGGATCATCGCGCTGGATACCGAAGCGTCCAGCTTCCATCGGTACCGCGAACGTGTTTGCCTGGTGCAGTTGAGCACACGGAACAACACGTGGCTCATCGATCCGTTGAGCCTGCCGGAACTGGGAAGCCTCGGTCCCATGCTCTCCGACCCCGGCATGGAGGTGGTCATCCATGATGCGGATTACGACCTCAGGATACTTGCGCGCGACCATGGCATCCGCGTGGAGAATGTGTTCGATACGCTTATCGCCGCGGAACTATTGAACGAACCGGAGATCGGGCTGGCTTCACTCCTGAGGAAATACCAGGGGCTGCAGGTGGACAAGAAGTTCCAGAAGGCCGACTGGAGCAAGCGCCCGCTGCCCGCTCCGATGCTTGACTACGCCGCAGGCGATACGAGCCACCTCATTGCCGTGCGTGACATCCTGAAGGAACAATTGCACCAGAAGGGGCGGTGGAGCTGGGCCGAGGAGGAGTTCGCCCTGCTCAGTGACGCGCCGTTCCGCATCGCTGACAGCGATGAGCCCGCCTTTCTGCGCATGAAGGGGGCCAAAGCCCTGAAGCCTCACCAGCTGGCCATCCTGCGCGAGGTGCACGCGTGGCGTGAGGGCATTGCCGAGCGCATGGACCGTGCCCCGTTCATGGTCATGGGGAACGATGTGCTGCTGGGCATCGCGGTGGAACCACCGCAGAACGTCCAGGCGCTGGCCGCACGAAAGGGCGTGGGGTCGCAACTCATCGAACGGCATGGACGTTCGGTGATGGAAGCGGTGCAACGCGGGCTTGACAGCCCCAGGGACCAATGGCCCCGGGTGCCTCGCCCCAAACGCTGGCCCCGTGATGAGGACTATGAGACGCGGTTCAAGCGGTTGAAACAATGCCGCGATGAACTGACCGCCCGGCATGATCTCCGCATGGGCATCGTGGCCAGCAACCAGCTGCTGACCGACATCGCACGCGCGCTGCCAGGGGATCTGGATGCACTTGGTTCCCTGCCCGGGATACGACGCTATCAGGTCGCCAACTTCGGCGAGGCGCTGCTCCACGCGCTCTGAGGACCGGGCATCGCCATCCCTGTGTGACGCGAGTCACATAGTCGAATAGTAATACTGCTATATGTTTGCGGTCGATGATGGCGACCCGAACGTCAAGGACCCTGGATGAGCGCGTGGGTGCAGACAAGCTCACGAAGGCCAGTGAACTTCTGCGCACCGCGGCTCATCCCCAGCGGTTGGCGATACTGGATGCGTTGGGCGGCCACGGGCGCCTGTGTAACCGGGAACTGCAGGAAATGCTCGACATGGAACAGGCCATCCTCAGCCAGCATTTGAACCTGATGCGGGAC
Organism: Flavobacteriales bacterium; assembly: GCA_044343855.1. Taxonomy (GTDB): domain Bacteria; phylum Bacteroidota; class Bacteroidia; order Flavobacteriales_F; family PHOS-HE28; genus PHOS-HE28. The sequence continues at coordinate 1,367 of JBIJDX010000065.1, read as the reverse complement.
AAGGGTCTCCTTGCATGCGAGAAGGATGGAAAGTACACATTCTGGCACCTGAAACGACCGGAATTCCTGAAGATCGTCCGTTGCCTCGAAAGTTGCTGCGACACCCTTTGATGAACATGGAGATCATCGGTTACATCGGTGCCATCCTGATGGGTGTATCCCTCGGCCTCATCGGTGGTGGCGGAAGCATCCTCACCGTGCCCATCCTCGTCTATCTGTTCAGCATCGATACGGTGCTGGCCACGGCCTATTCGCTCTTCATCGTGGGACTCACCAGCCTCATCGGATCCTTCAGCCACATGCGCATGGGGAACATCCATTGGCGCACGGCCATCGTGTTCGGCATCCCGAGCATCCTCACGGTGTATGCCACCCGCGCGTTCCTGGTGCCGGCCCTCCCCGACCCGCTCTTCCACTTGGGCGACCTGGCGGTGAGCAAGGCGCTCGGCATGCTCATCCTGTTCGCGCTGTTGATGGTGGCCGCGGCCTACAGCATGATCCGCAAGCCGAACGCCAAGGTGGACGTCCCCGAGGGTGGCAAGGAGAAATTCAACTACCCGCTGATACTGGCGGAAGGAGCGATGGTGGGCATCATCACCGGATCGGTCGGCGCCGGAGGCGGCTTCCTGATCATCCCCGCCTTGGTGCTGCTGGCCAAACTGCCGATGAAGCAGGCTGTGGGCACCTCCCTGATGATCATCGCCGCCAAGAGCCTCATCGGCTTCACCGGAGACCTGGCCGGACATGCCTTCATCGATTGGAACTTCCTGCTGGTGTTCTCCTCCATCGCGGTGGCGGGCATCATCGCCGGCAGCCTGCTCAGCAAACACATACCGAACGAGAAGCTGAAGCCGGCCTTCGGCTGGTTCGTGCTGGTCATGGGCGTGTACATCATCGCCCGCGAACTCTCCCATCTCAGTTAACACCCGGGCCACCTACGCATTGCCCGGACCCACCCAACCCGCAAAACAACCCACATCATGAAGATCGAACAGATCTACACCGGCTGCCTGGCGCAGGGCGCATACTACATCGAGAGCAACGGCGAGGCCGTGATCATCGATCCGCTGCGCGAAACACAGCCCTACCTGGAGCGCGCCCAACAGGGGGGTGCGACCATCAAGTACGTGCTGGAGACCCACTTCCACGCCGACTTCGTGAGCGGCCACCTGGACCTCTCCAAGAAGACCGGTGCACCCATCGTGTACGGCCCCAACGCCAACCCGCAGTTCGATGCGCACATCGCCACCGATGGTGAGGTGCTGAAGGTGGGCAAGGTGACCATCACCGTGCTGCACACGCCGGGCCACACCATGGAGAGCACCACCTACCTGCTGAAGGACGAGAGCGGAAAGCCGCACGCCATC
>JBIJDX010000229.1:0-4324 GCA_044343855.1 Flavobacteriales bacterium | reverse complement strand
CACCTTGGTCTTATCGGGTCGCACCACGCCCAGGCTCCTGGCACTCTCGATGACCTTGCTCTGGGGTACGATGCCGGCGCGGGCGATGACGGTGGTGGCCCGCTTCTCGAGCAGGAAGAGGTACATTTTCTCGTTGACCTGCAGGCGACGCTGGATGTTGAGCAGGTCGCGCTCGCTCTTGGGCATCCTGCGGATCATGCCCTCGTAGTCGGCTATCTGGGCCTTCACATCGGCCATCTTGGAGCGCACCGCGCCACGGCTGTTCTCCAGGTAGGTGAGCACGTTCAGTCGGTCCATCCGCATGGCGGAATCGAGCTGCTGGATGGCACCATGAGCTGGCCGTGCCTGATACAGTAGCGCATTCCGCTCCATCTGCCGCTGGTAGATCTGCTCCAGGCTGGTCCGCAGGAATTCATCCTCCGTGATGTACAGGGCCGGAGGCAGCAGGGTCTGGTCGTCGCTGTTGAGCAGGTAGTCCTCCAGTGCATCGAAGGACTGAATCCGCATCTCGAGCATGCGCAATTGGCGCTCGTACTCCACCAGTTCGTCAAAGAACATGGACCCCTCCTTCGATATGTCCAGGATGTCCTTCTGTTCCTGGTACTGCTGCATCTCGTCCTCGTGCTGCCCAAGGATGACACTGACCTCATCAAGCTGCTTGTCGATGAACTCGAGCGTGTTCTCATTGATGTCGAACTCGCTTTGCAGGGAGTACCTGATGTACACCTTGGAGAGGGTGTCCAGGAACATCTTGGCGCGGGATTCCACCTCGTCCTCCACCGTGATGCCCAGGATGGTGGTGAAGTCCTGGTTCTCCACCTGGATGCGCTTCTTGTACTGATCCACCAGCCGGCTGCGGTGGTGGCGCTTGAACTGGTAATCCGAAGCGGCGATGGTAGCCACGTTCGCATCGGTCATCCAGGGCGTGCGGTCGACGGTCAGCAGGTACAGGGGGTCACGCACCTCCTCATCGAACCGGTGCACCCGCTTCTCCACCACGCCGTTGTACTCGAAGCCGAGCTCGTATCGGTCCTTGTCCAGCACGCGCAGGTCGAACGTACGCTCGAACAGTTGCGGCTGCAGGGGTTCCATGCGTACGGTGAACGGCAGGGTCCCATGCACCTGGCTCGTCTTGAAGCGCCCCACGATGAAGTAGCTCGCATCGAAATCGAGCCGGTCGAGCACATCGTCTATGAGGTCGTAGGAAAGGAGCACCCTTTTCTGGTTGACCACATCGCTGTAGAGCCCCGCATAGCCGATGTTCTTGTACATCTGGGACTGGTAGTCGTAGGACTCCCGGTCCTTGAGGAGGATCTGCGTGCTGGCCCCGTAGATGTTGGGAAGCTTGTAGGTGTACAGATAGGATAGAACGAGGGCCAGCACCAGGGTGATGACCACCACGTACCAGCTCTTGGAGACAAGCTTGGCGAACGAGCGGAGGTCCTTGGCATCGATGATGCCACCGCGTTGGGAACTCTTGTTGGGTGTCATGAAGATCTGTCCGGCCAACGGGGGATCCGACGAACGGCCCTGAAAACCCCATGCAGGGTGGGCAAATATAGCCGACCAAGGCCGCCGGGCACCAGACGGGGGTATCACAGCCCCCCTGAATGCTGGCCGGGCTTGCACCGATCATCCGGAATGGCATACCTTTGAGGCGCACGCAAACCTCCGTAGAGCGAACATGTTGCGCTTCATACTCACGCTCACCGCCGTCATCGTCCCGTTCGCAGCGGTGCTGATGGCCCAGCCGTTGGGCGGCCCTCCCCCCTGCTGGCCCCCTCCGTGCATCCCGATTGACGGCGGTCTTTCCGCACTCATCGCAGCCGGTGCCCTGTACGGTGCCAAACGCGTTCACGACAACCGCCACGCATCCAAGCGTCAGCACTGATGTTCTCATTGCCCTCTTTCCAGGGGGCCTTGCGCGACCCTGTCATCCGTTTCCTTGCCGCAGGGACATTGGGTTATGCGGCCTGGTATCTCCTCTACGAATTCTGGTTGCACCCGTCTGGCTGGTTGGATGCGGCTGTCATCGGGCACCTGATCCGGTCCAGTGGCACCTTGCTTGAGGGGCTCGGCTACACCCTCATCCCCGAACCTGCCAACGCGGAGAACATCCGCACCATCGGGGTGCAGGGAGGGCATCTTCTTTGGATCGGCGACCCCTGCAACGGTCTGGGCCTCTTCGCCGTGTTCAGCCTTTTCGTGCTTGCCTACCCAGGTCCATGGCGCCACAAGGCATGGTTCGTTCCGGCGGGCCTGCTCACCATCCACTTCATCAATGTGCTGCGCATCGTGGCCTTGTGCATCGTGGTCACCATCGACTACGAACTGCTCAACTTCAACCATGACTACACCTTCTATGTGGTGGTCTACGGATGGGTGTTCCTGCTCTGGTGGGCGTGGGTGAAGTACTTCCCGCGCAGGCCTGCCACCGCGTGACCATGCGACGCCGCGCACCGCTTGTACTGCTCATGCTGGCCGCCGTGCTCCTCGGGGCTGTGCGCGAATTCCTGTTCATCAACCTCAACTACCAGCTTGACGCCGTGGCCCACGAACGCACGGTGTCCTATGCCCATTCGCTGTTCCGCGGGTGGACCGCGGGCATGGACCTCGCGGCCCTGGTGATGTTGAAGTGGATGCTCGCCCTCCTGTTCATCGGCCTCATGCTGATGCTGAGCGTGGTGGTCTCACGCATCGTGTTCGGTGACCACCGCTACCGGGCTGCGCTGGTGGCCGGCTTTGTGCTGATCGGTGCCGCCGCCTTTGGCCTTCACGCGCTCGCCGGCGATGCACCGCAGCTGTACGCCGTGTCGGTGAAGCTGCTCCACCTGCTGCAGTACCCGGTGGTGCTCTTCTTCATCTGGGGGGCATCGCTCCTGCCGGAGGCAAGGAGGTAGCGCAGGGCACACAGGAAGGTGCATGATGGGACGACCGTTCCCGACCGCTTCGGCTACCTTTGACCCGCCTCCATCAACGGAACCCCTGCAGCACATGGGACAACAGCGCGACACAGCGGTCTTCGACATCATTGAACAGGAAAAATGGCGACAGACGATCGGGCTCGAGCTCATCGCCAGTGAGAACTACGTGAGCGACCAGGTGCTGGAGGCGATGGGGTCCGTGCTCACCAACAAGTACGCCGAAGGCCTGCCGGGCAGGCGCTACTATGGCGGCTGTGAACATGTCGACGCGGCGGAGCAGCTGGCCATCGACCGTGTGAAGCGCTTGTTCGGCGCCGCCTGGGCCAATGTGCAGCCCCACAGCGGTGCACAGGCCAACGCTGCGGTGATGCTGGCCTTCCTGCAACCCGGCGACACCATCCTGGGCTTCGACCTGAGCCATGGCGGACACCTCACCCATGGCAGTCCGGTGAACTTCAGCGGCAAGCTCTATCGCCCCACCTTCTACGGGGTGGAGCAGGCCAGCGGCCGTGTGGACTTGGACCGGGTGCGCGAGAAGGCCCTTGCGGAACGTCCCAAGCTGATCATCTGCGGGGCAAGTGCCTACAGCCGTGATTGGGACTACGCGGCCTTCCGCGCCATCGCCGATGAGGTGGGGGCCCTGCTGCTGGCGGACATCAGCCACCCTGCGGGACTGATCGCCGCCAGGCTGTTGAACGACCCGCTGCCGCACTGCCACGTGGTGACCACCACCACGCACAAGACACTGCGCGGCCCCCGTGGCGGGCTGATGATGGTGGGCCGTGACATGGAGAACCCGTGGGGCCTGAAGACCCCGAAGGGCGAGGTGCGCATGCTGAGCGCCCTGCTGGACAGCGCGGTCTTCCCCGGCACCCAGGGCGGCCCGCTGGAACATGTGATCGCCGCCAAGGCCGTGGCCTTCGGCGAAGCCCTGAGCCCCGCCTTCCAGGACTACGGACGCCAGGTGATCGCCAACGCACGGGCGATGGCCGAGGCCCTGCTGGACAAGGGATACCATGTGGTGAGCGGCGGCACGGACAACCACAGCATGCTCATCGACCTGCGCAACAAGGGCATCACCGGCAAGGAGGCCGAGCGAGTGCTGGGCGAGGTGCACATCACCGTGAACAAGAACATGGTACCCTTCGATGACAAGAGCCCGTTCGTCACCAGCGGCATCCGCATCGGCACACCGGCCATCACCAGCCGCGGGCTGAAGGAGGGCGACTGCCGGCAGGTGGTGGAGCTGTTGGACTCGGCGCTGCGCCACCCTCATGATGCGGAGGAGCTGCGGCGGCTGAAGTTCCAGGTGAACGGCATGATGCGGCTGCGCCCGCTCCATGCGTGAACACCGCCCGGCCCGAACAGCGCATCGCAAGCGGCAATAACGGTCAGGCACC
>JBIJDX010000064.1:0-13332 GCA_044343855.1 Flavobacteriales bacterium | reverse complement strand
ATCAGCAGTCCAAGTGGTATGAGCGTATCCACGCTGAGGGTGGGGACATGGATGCGGATGTCCGGATCGAGCTCGGTGTCGATGGCATACGCATAGCACAGGTCGCGTGTGAGACTGGCCAGATACGTGTTCACATCGATGTTGGCCAGGTCCTTGCTGAGGTAGGTCTGCTCATGCACAAGGGCCATTGCGCTGACCCTGTTCACGCATTCGTTGAACAACTCGGTCGTGCGCGGGTCGCTCACCTGGTCCATCTGGAACCGTATCAGGCTTTTCACGATCTGCAGGTTGTTCTTCACCCGGTGGTGGATCTCCTTGATCATCACCTCCTTCTCCTCCTTGCTCAGCATCGTCTCGCGAAGCTCCCGGTTGATGGCCTCCAGGGTCCGGTGGGCCTCCTCCAGTTCACGGGAGCGGTTGCGGCTTTCATTGAGCAGCCTGTTGCGCACCGCGGTGAGCCATGCGAGCACCACGGCCATGAGGCATGCGGCCACCAGCAGCACACGGGCCTCGCTCCAACGCTCGCTGAGCGCTGCAGTATGTGCACTGAGTCCTTGTTCATGCACGACGCGGGAGGCGTTGTCAGTCTCCTTTCTTGCCTTCTGCAGCATCAGTTGGATGACAGCCTCATGGGATCGGAGGTCGCTCCATTTTGAATGGTCGGAAATGATCTGCCGGTGGAGTGAGTCCGCATGCTGGAGGCACCGATCCAAGGCGTTTGGCAGGGCATCCATCCAGGGCGCATCGGCATGGCGCGAGGCTATATCGTGTACCCTCCCCTGCAGTCGTGAAAGTTCATCCGCCCATTGGTCGCTGTCCGTTCCAAGGTCCACGCGATGCACCAATCCCAACTGATGGATGGCATGGCCGATGCCGTTGAGCTCCTCCAGGAGCCTGACATCACCGGTGATCCTTCGTTGCAATTCCGCGGAGCGTGATACGAGGATGGCTCCGTAGGAGATGAACACGACCGCCACAAGGGTGACCAGGAAGGGCCAATGGCGCCAATGGAGGGTGCGGTTGGTGGACATGGTTCGACCCTTTCAACGGGGGACGGCCCGGAGGGTTGCATGCCATGCCGGAATGCGCGGGCATCGCTCCGGTGGCGCTCATTCCCCCGCGTTTGCGCGCAGCCGCGCCTCGAAAGCGTCGAGCAAGGCGCCGATGTTCCTGTCGCCCGCCTCAAGCAATTCCCCGCGCAGTTCCACGCCGTGAGCCCTGCTCATGCCCCTGATCCTGCGGCCACCCTGTTCCCGCGTCAGCACGCCGGCATGGATACCGCCCATGGTGGTGCTGCGATTGCCGGTATGGGTGACATCGGTCACCTGCACCCGGCACTCACCGTCCCCCGCTCGTATGGTCACCTTGTATTCCACCACTCCCATCGTTTCCTCCCGCATGGTGAGCATGGATGAGCGGAAATTGAACCTCGCGGTGGCTTCGATGGCGCCGTTGGACCTGTCGTCCCGAATGATCCTCGCCCCTGGCTGTGTTCCGAAGGTCCATGTCCACGCATCAAGCGCAAGGTCATGTAGTTGCCCTTTGGTGAGCATTGCACTGACCGACCGCGCATAGGTCAGCTCAACGCCCGGATCGGAATCGCCTGTGGACTGTGACCATGATGGAAGGCAAAGTGCGATGGACAGGGATGCAAGCACGGTGCGCATGCTGGCGAAGTTAGATGCAACCATGGAACGACTACCTTTGCAGCCCTATCATCCATTGATTCCACTCATACATGCAAGGAAATAACCATCGGGCCATCAAGGTCGGTGTCTTTTACGACGGCAGCTACTTCACCCACGTCAGCAACTATTACAACTACGTACACGCCCACCGCAGACGGCTTCACATAGGCGGCTTGCACGAGTACATCAAGTACATGGTGGCCGAGCGGGAGGGTACAACGGCCAACCTGTGCCACATCATTGATGCGCACCTGTTCCGCGGAAGGTTCACCGCGCGGGAGGCGAATGAGAAGCCCAACCAGCTTTACTACGACCGCGTGTTCGATGATATCCTCATGTACAACAACGTGCAGACCCATTACCTGCCCGTAAGGGACATGCTGGGCCGGAAGCGCGAAAAGGGGATCGATGTGCTGATGGCGCTGGAGACCTACGAGTTGTGCATGCTGAAGCGCTATGATGTGGTGGCCTTGGTGGCATCGGACGGTGACCATGTCCCCCTCGTGCGAAAGCTGCACGCGCTTGGTTGCAAGACCATGCTGCTCGGTTGGGATTTCGAATTCTCCGATCAGGAAAGTGGGGAGCTCCAGACCACCAAGACCAGCACCGATCTGTGGAACGAGGTGAGCTACCCACTGCCCATGCACGACCTTATCGAGGAGGGTCTGCGCGATGACGATGAGGTGATCCGCGATGTCTTCGTTGCACGTGACCCGAACAGGGATGTCGACCAGGAGGGCCATGAACGGCATTCCGGTGTGACTCTGCTGGACGAGGAACGCCACCGCAGCACCGTCATGAGCCTCATGAACGGCCATGGATTCATCAGGTACCCTGGCAACAACCTTTATTTCCGTGCCAATGACCTGCAGGGGCTCACGTTCGACGAGCTGGCCCTGGAGGACGAGCTCGAGTTCAATATCGGGGTGAATCCCAAGGGACAGCGCGTTGCGCGCAACATCACCCGTCCTTCCTGAGTCCGCTGTGCGCCTTCGTCATTGCACCTCCGCCGTGCGGAGTGTGACGGTGAACGTGCTGCCTTTTCCTGAGCCTTCGCTGGATGCGTTCAGGTCGCCGCCCATCGCGCGTGCCCACTGGCGGGCGCGTGCCAGCGTGGAGCGCCCCTGGGCCTCACCGGAGGTTGATCGCGATGTGAGCCACGCATACCGCTTGAATACCATTCCAAGGTCACCAGGTGTCAGGCCCACGCCTTCGTCCCGGATCTGCAGGATGACCCGGCCATCGATCCGTTGAACGCTCACATGGATGGTGCTGCCCGCTGCGGAGAACTTGGAGGCATTGGACAACAGTGCCGATATGAGTTCCACAAGCTGCTCCTCATGCCCGAGCACAGGGAGGTCATCGCGCAGCTGCAGGTCGACCCGTTGTTGTTTTCGGTCAATGCGGTGGTTCAATGATCCGAGGGCGTTCCTCACCACTGCCGCCAACTTCAAGCTGGTGCAGGGAAGTTCGGGCGTGTCACGCAGCACCCCAAGGTCGTCCAACAGTTCCTCCACTTCGCGTAGCGCCTTGAATTGCTGCTGTTCCCCGAATTCCACCAGTTCCCTCATATCGGGCCTGGCGGCATCGGCGGCAAGGTGTTGCAGGACCTGCTGCATCCCCGCGATCCGGTTGCGGATATCATGCGCGAAGCGATGCAGGCGCTCTTCCTGCTGTTCTCTGCCCATGGACTTGTCCGGCCGGTCCATGGTGTCAGTTCTGGGCAAAACGTACCAGCACATCCTCCAGGGAGTCGGAGTTGATGGGCTTGGTCAGGTAGTGGCAACCCTTCAACTGGCGGATGGCCGTGACGATGTCCGGCTTCGTGCTTGCTGTCAGGAAAAGGACGGGGATCTGCTGCCGGGCATGGATCTCCTGTGCCAGTTGCAGCCCCGTCTTGTCACCTTTCAGGTAGACGTCCATGATGATGATGTCAGGCTGCACCTCGTTGAGCAGGGTTTCAGCCTCCTCGCTGCTGCGGGCTGTTCCGAGCACATCGTACCCGAGGCTTTCCAGCTGCAGCCGGTACCCGAAGGAGATGATGGTCTCGTCCTCGATGATGATGGCTTTCTTCATGCAGTAGTTGTTGGTTGTCACACGCTTCGGTGCAGCATGCATTGCTGTACCACCCGTTCATACCCTTCCACCGTAAGCGCCTTCTCCACATAGCCGCTCACAGAGGTGAGGGCCAGCGCTTGTGCCTGGTCCAACGGCCGGTTGCTTGAGGAGAACATGAACACGTGGGTGCGATCGCTCGGAAGCAAACCCTCCAGTTCGCACCGGGTCATCAGCTCGAACCCGTTCATGCGGGGCATGTTGATGTCCACGAACATCAGGTCGGGCGTGTCAACACCGCGGCGCAGATGTTCGATGGCCTCCTCCGGGGCGGTGTAGCATGTGAGTTTTCCGTGGTAACCGGCTTTCTTCAGCACAAGCCGTGTGACGAAGTTGCAGTCGTCCTCATCATCCACCACAAGGATATGGCCTGGATGCGTCAGCACGGTGTATGGAAGGTCCATGGAGCCGCTTGTACGCAAATGCCGGGTCCGGGGTTGCCGGACGCTCAGCGCAGTTGTTGCTCCAGTCGGGCCACGTCGTCGGGCGTGCCGAGCAGGTACAGGGTGTCGTCCGTCAATATCCGTTCCGAGGCCTGTGGCGAGGATATGAATCGTCCGTTGCGCCGGATGGCGAGCAGCTGTATGCCGCACCGCTCCCGCAGTTGGAGGTCCCCGAGCTGATGTCCCACCACCTTGTTATGCCCCAGCGTCACCGAGATGGTCACCAGTTCCATGCTGTCAGCGGACGCGAGCGGGGCCGGTGCACGCAGCCGGTTCGTGCCCTGGCCGCGCAGCATGCCGTAATGGTCGCGTCGTACGCCGCCGATCAATTCCTGGATGCGGTCCTCCGGGACCAGGTATCGTCGCAGCACGCGGTGGAAGATCTGTATGCTCGTCTCGAACTCCTCGGGTATCACGTCGTTCGCACCGGCATCGAGCAGGGCGCGCATTTCGCGCACATGGCGGGTGCGCACGATAACGTGTGCGGCACTGGTCATGCTGCGCACCGCCACCACGATGTTGCGTGTGACAGCGGGGTCGCTGATGGCCACGACCACCACACGGGCGCGCTCCACATGGGCCCGCTCCAGCAGGTGGGTGTTGGCGCCGTCGCCCACCAGCACATGGAGGCCCAGCTTGCGCGCTTTGGCGGCGAGGTCCGTATCCGACTCGATCACCGTACAGTTCACACCGTTGTTGATGGCGGAACTCGCAACGTTCTGGCCGTTCAGCCCGAAGCCGACGATTACCAGGTGGTCGCGGAGCGCCCGCGCATGGGTTCGGTCCTGTTCCTTGCGCACGCGCACCATGCGGTCCAGGCGCTTGGCCGCATGGGCTGGAACGAACGAAAGGAAGAAGTGCCTTACGATGCGTTCCGCGTATTCCAGCATGAACGGTGTGGCACCCATGCTCAGGATGGCCACGGACAGGAAGAGTTGGTAGTGCTCCTCGGAAAGCAGTCCGTATTCCATGCCGGGCATGGCAAGGATGAACCCGAACTCGCCGAGCTGGAAAAGCGACAGCGCCGTCATCATGGCGGTACGGAGCGGATATCGAAGCACCCGGATGGAGATCACCGTCGCAATGACCTTGAGGACCGTCATGCCAAGGAACAGCGCCAGGATGAGCAGCGGCGATGAGAGGAAGGTGCCCAGGTCCACCAGCATGCCGATGCTCACGAAGAAGAAGCTCATGAACAGTTCATGGAATGGGAGGATGATGCCGGTGGCGTGATAGGCATGGTCGGTCTCACTGATGATGAGGCCGGCGAAGAACGCACCAAGTGCAAGGGATAGACCCAATGCCTGTGTGGCGTAGGCTGCGGCGAAGCAGATGACGACGATGGTGATGATGAACAACTCATGCCCTTTGCCCTTCACCGCCTGCTTGAGCACCCTTGGCACGATGTAGCGGCCGCTCACGAACACCGCCACAAGGAGCAGGAGCATCTTGCCCAACAGCAGCATAAGGTCCCCGCTCAGGTCATTGCTCCTGCCTGCCAGCATGGGGGTCACCAGCATCATGGGCACCACGATGATATCCTGGAAAATGAGCACCGCCGTTGCGGCACGACCGTGTGCGGCGTCCATCCTGCCCTGCTCCTGCAGTACCCTGAGTACGATGGCGGTGCTGGAGAGGGTGACAAGGAAACCGATGAAGACGGCGCCCTCGATGCGCATGCCGAAGGCACCCAGCACGTAGGTGACGGCTGCCGTGGTGAGGCCCGCCTGCAGCAGTCCGCCCACGAAGACGGTGCGACCCAGGGAGGCAAGCTTCTTCAGGCTGAATTCCATCCCGATGACGAACAGGAGCAGGATCACGCCGATCTCCGCCATGGCCTCCACGCTCTCCACCTCATGCACCCATCCCAACCCATGGGGTCCTGCGATGACGCCCGTAACGATGAAGCCCAGGATGCCCGGAAGTCGGATGCGCCTGAACAGCAGCAGGATGCCCGCCGCAAGGCCAAGGATGACGACAAGTTCACCGAAGAGCGGGGCGTGCATGGGCTACTTCCTGAACACCAGCCAGACGGCGCCAACGAGGAGCAGCCCGGCGAGGGCATGGTTCCATCGAAGCGCCTCGTTCCGGAAGGCGATCATGGAGAACAAGGTAAAGACCACGAGCGTGATGACCTCCTGAAGGACCTTCAACTGAACCAGTGTGAACGGCCCTCCATGCTCCGCATGGCCCAGCCGGTTGGCAGGCACCTGCAGCAGGTACTCGAAGAAGGCCATGCCCCAGCTCAGCAGTATGATGCTGAACAGGCCCAGGCTGCGTGACCATTCGAGATCCTTGAAACGAAGATGTCCGTACCATGCAAGTGTCATGAACACGTTCGATAACAGCAGGAGTCCAATGGTGCCGAGTGCTTTCATGGGCTTTGCGGTGCCCCCAAAGATCGCGGCCGCAAGGCGCACACCACAGGGTGTGTTCCGCGGTTATTCGACGATGCCCTGTTGACGCAGTGGTCCGGTCCCCGTTCAATGGCACGCATGCTGATATACGCTGCCAAGCCATGCGGGGTGGGGGGGCGGTCCCATGGATACGCCGCCGTGGCAGTATCCTCAATCCTTGCCCCGCCCCCACGTCCTGTAGCGCACGGTAATGGGTGTCCGGTCGGTCGGAACTTCGCGCAGCGGCTCGCAGGGTATGAGCGTGGCGTGCAGTTCGGCCGGTAGTGACTGGTAAAGCCGGGTGCCCTCCGTCTTCCAAGCGATCATCTCATCGCTCACCTCCTTGATGGCCCTGGCCGGATTGCCCACGATGAGCTGGCGGCGTGGCCACACACTATCTGCAGGCACGAATGCAAGAGCTCCCACGATGCACTCTTCGCCCAGTATCACATTGTCCATCAGCACCGCGTTCATGCCCACCAGGCAGTTGCGACCCACCTGCGCGCCATGGATGATCGCGCCATGACCGATGTGCGCACCTTCCTCCAGTAGCACGGTCACTCCCGGGAACATGTGCACAGTGCAGTTCTCCTGCACGTTGCACCCATCGGACACGATGATCTCCCCCCAGTCTCCCCGCAGCGCGGCTCCGGGGCCGATGTACACATCACGTCCTATGATGACGTTGCCTGTCACCGCCGCCTGCGGGTGCACAAAGGCCGAAGGATGGACCACTGGGCGGTAACCATTGAACGCGTAGAGCATGCCTCCAAAGATGCGAAGGAGCATGGCAGTATCGGAAGGTGCGGGCTCCAATGTTAACTCTGGGTTAATATTCTGTAAGAAAATGACGCGGGATGCAAGTGCCGGATACCTTTGACCGCAGCACCCCCCCCACCTATGTCGCTCGAGAGCATCCTCAATATTTTCAAGCCGCGGGATCGCGTGTTCTTCTTCCATTTCGAGGCATCCGCAGCCAACGTGCTGAAGATGTCGGAGGACCTCATCTCGATCATGAACACCGAGCCCGGTTCGCAGCGCACCGCCCTGCTGGAGCGTCTGGAGATCGCCGAGCACGCCAATGATGACCTCACGCATACCATCTTCACCGACCTGGCCCGTAATTTCATCACGCCCATCGATCGTGAGGACATCCATTACCTGGCCACGAGCCTCGATGATGTGGCTGATTTCATCCTGGCATCGGCGAAGAACCTCGAGCTCTTCGGGATCGAGAAGCCTGACGAGACCTGCCGTGAACTGGCGAGACTTGTGAACGAGGGGGCCCTGATCGTGCAGAAGGCGGTCCAGAGCCTTCGCACCATGCACAAGACGAATGCCCACAGTGAGTTCGTGGTCCAGATCAACAGCATGGAGAACCAGGCGGACGAGGTGTACGACCGTGCCATCCAGCGCCTGTTCGCCCAGGAGAAGGATCCCATCCAGCTGATCCGCATGCGCGACACGTATTCAACGCTCGAGCTTGCCACGGACAAGTGCGAGGATGTGGGGAATGTGATCGAGTCCATCATGCTGAAGTACGCCTGAGCGCATGACCCTGCTCATCGTCATCATCGCGCTCGCGCTGATATTCGACTACATCAACGGGTTCCACGACGCGGCCAACTCCATTGCCACGATCGTCAGTACCAAGGTGTTGACCCCCTTTCAGGCAGTCGTGTGGGCGGCGGTCTTCAATTTCGTGGCCTATTTCATCTTCAGCGACCACCACGTGGCCAACACCGTGGCCAAGACCGTCCACGAGGAGTTCATCACCCTGCGGGTGGTTCTGGCCGGCCTGCTTGCGGCCATCACCTGGAACCTGCTCACCTGGTGGTACGGCATCCCCAGCAGCTCCTCCCACACCCTCATCGGCGGCTTTGCCGGTGCAGCCCTTGCCGGTGCCGGCTTTGACCTTGGAAGCATCAACCTTGAGAAGATCGGCATCATCGCATTGTTCATCTTCCTGGCCCCCCTGGTGGGCATGCTCATATCCATCTTCATCACGCTGGTCACCATCGTCCAGCGACTTTGGCTGCGTGTGCTCATCATCGGCATGGCCACAGCGGTCACGTCCATGTTCGTGCTGAAGAACATGGACCTGCGGATCGCCATGGTGGTTTTTGCGCTTGTCTTTGTGCTGAGCTACATGTGGGACATGACCAAGGTGCCCAGCGCGATGCGGACGGCGAATCTCTACAAGCGCCTTCAACTCCTGAGCTCAGCCGCCTTCAGCATCGGGCATGGCGGCAACGATGCGCAGAAGGTGATGGGTATCATCATGGTGGCCCTGGTGGCAGGCGGGCAGGCCGGGTCCCTGGACGAGATGCCGTTCTGGGTCCCCTTGGCCTGCTACGGCGCCATCGGGCTGGGAACCCTGAGCGGGGGATGGAAGATCGTGAAGACCATGGGTTCCCGGATCACGAAGGTGACCCCGCTGGAGGGCGTTTGTGCCGAAAGCGCAGGCGCAATGACGCTTTACATGACCGAGCAGCTCGGCATCCCCGTGAGCACCACCCACACCATCACCGGGGCCATCATCGGTGTGGGCGCCACCAAGCGCCTGAGCGCGGTGCGATGGGGCGTGACGCTGCGCCTGCTGTGGGCATGGGTCCTCACCATTCCTGTGAGCGCTTTGCTGGCGGCCATCGCCTACTGGATCTGCGGGTTCTTCATTGCCTGACCCAACTGAGGCCTCCGGGCACTTGGGCTACCTTTGAAGGCCCAGCGAAGGACCATGGCCATCATCCTCAACGACGCCGGCTTGCACCGGCACCTGCTTCCGCTCACCTTCACCCGCCCCGTGGGTGGCCTTCGTCCGGGTATCCTGCGGCTGGGCGAAGGATGGTATGTGCGCAGTGGCATCGCGGTGGGCTACCGCACCGAGGCCTACCTCAGTGCCGCCTTTCCCATCCCTGTGGGTGAAGGACCGCACTACGAGGTGGATGGTTCGCTCTATCCGAGTGATGCCCTGGTGTCGGCCGTGCTCGATCTGCGTGCCGGACAGGTGCTCACCGCCGGTGGTCGTCCCCTGGCTTTCGCCCTGGGCAATGCGGCAGCACCTGCCGAAGCCGATTGGCATGCACCACCCACCCATCTGCAAGCCATCCCCTTCGCCGGAGAAGTGATCCGATTCGAGCGTCCGTGGCACCTGTTCCAACATTGTGGACAGGCCATTGCACAGGATTTCGCCCTGCTCACCGAAGGACGCCGCTCACAACGATCGAGCGCCCACAACACCGTCATCGGCGACCCCGGCCTCATCTTCCTTGAGGAGGGAGCGGTGGTGGAGGCAAGCATCCTCAACACCAAGGGTGGTCCCATCTACATCGGCAAGGACGCCGAGGTCATGGAGGGCTGCATCATTCGAGGTCCGATGGTGCTGGGGGATCATGCCCAATTGAAAATGGGCGCCAAGGTCTACGGCCCCTGCGCCTTCGGTCCGGAGTGCCGGGTGGGGGGCGAGGTGAACAACAGCGTTATGCTTGGCTACAGCAACAAGGGCCACGACGGATTCCTGGGGAACAGTGTGCTGGGGGAGTGGTGCAACCTGGGCGCCGATACGAACAACAGCAACCTCAAGAACACCTATGGAACTGTCAAGGCGCACAGTTACGCCGAAGGCGGTTCTGTCGACACGGGCCTTCAGTTCTGCGGCCTCATCATGGGTGATCATGCCAAGAGCGGCATCAACACCATGTTCAACACCGGTACCGTGGTCGGTGTGGCTGCGAACGTGTTCGGTGCCGGGTTCCCGCCCAAGCATGTTCCCTGCTTCTCGTGGGGAGGGGCGGAAGGCTTCGATACATACGATGTTGATCGGGCCATCATCACGGCACGCCGTGTCATGGCGCGCAGGAACATTCCCTTGGACGCCGTGGATGAAGCCGTTCTGCGGGAGGTGTTCGTCCGTTGCCATGCAACCATCTGACCATCTGTCAGGCGGGGTATTGCGGCACGGACTTGGCAGGGAACAGGGTATGCTTGCAATGGGGCATGCGTTCGTGAGCCCTGCCAGCTGAGGTATCTTTGCAACTGCCATCCTGACCGACCCTGTCGATGAACGACATTTTCCATACGAGCGAGCTTTTCAGCAGTGATCAGATCGAGAGTGAGACCGAACTCATCCCGTTGATCACCGCAGAGGATGAGGAGCAGATGAACGCGGAAAGCACCCCGCCGGAGCTGCCCATCCTGCCCCTGCGCAATACGGTCCTGTTCCCCGGCGTGGTCATCCCCATCACCGTGGGCCGCGATCGGAGCATCCGCCTCATCCAGGATGTGTACCGTGGTACCCGAACGCTCGGCGTGGTCAGCCAGAAGGATGGCCAGTTGGAGGAGCCTCGTCCGGAGGACCTCAATACCATCGGCACCATCGCCACCATCATCCGCATGCTCCGCATGCCGGACGGAAGCACCACGGCCATCATCCAGGGCAAGAAACGCTTCGAGATCACGGACATGATCCGCACCGAGCCTTACTACACAGCCCGGGTCAAGGAATTCGAGGAGATCCGACCACGGAAGGATGACAAAACCTTCGATGCCCTTGTCAGCAGCCTGAAGGACCTCGCCTTGGAGATCATCAAGCAGAGCCCTAACATCCCCACAGAGGCCCAGTTCGCACTCAAGAACATCGACAGCCACAGCTTCCTGGTGAACTTCATCAGCAGCAACATGAACGCCGAGGTGGGCGACAAACAGCGCATGCTGGAGGTGGCCGATCTGCACGAACGCGCCAAGATGCTGCTCGCCCATCTGAGCAGGGAGCTGCAGATGCTGCAGATGAAGAACGAGATCCAGAGCAAGGTGCGCAGCGAGGTTGACAAGCAACAGCGCGAGTACTTCCTGCACCAGCAGATGAAGACCATCCAGGATGAGCTGGGTGGCAATCCGATCGAGCAGGAGATCGAGGAGATGCGCGCCAAGGCCGCCCGCAAGAAGTGGTCGAACAAGGTGGGCGAGACATTCGAGAAGGAACTGATGAAGCTCCAGCGCATGAATCCGGCAGGAGCGGAGTTCAGTGTGCAGCACAACTACGTCCAACTGCTGCTCGAGCTGCCCTGGGGTGAGTATTCAAAGGATAGCTTCGACCTGAAGAATGCGCAGCGGATCCTTGACCGGGACCACTTCGGACTGGAGAAGGTGAAGGAGCGCATCATCGAACACCTTGCCGTGCTCAAACTGAAGGGCGACATGAAGGCTCCCATCATCTGCCTGTACGGCCCTCCGGGTGTTGGCAAGACCAGTCTGGGCAGGAGCATGGCCGAAGCCCTCGGACGCAAATACGTGCGCATGAGCCTCGGTGGCCTGCATGATGAAGCCGAGGTCCGCGGTCACCGCAAGACCTATATCGGTGCCATGCCCGGCCGCCTCATCCAGAGCATGAAGAAGGCCGGCACCAGCAATCCGCTTTTCGTGCTGGACGAGATCGATAAGGTGGGCCGAAGTAACCAGGGCGATCCGGCCAGTGCCCTCCTCGAAGTGCTCGATCCCGAGCAGAACAATGCCTTCCATGACAATTATGTGGAAGTGGAATACGACCTCAGCCGCGTGATGTTCGTGGCCACCGCCAACAGCCTCAGTACCATCCACCCGGCCCTGCGCGACCGCATGGAGATCATCGAGGTCAACGGCTACACGCAGGAGGAGAAGGTGGAGATCGCCAACCGACACCTGCTGCCCAAGCAGTTCTCCGAGAACGGCATCAAGCCCAGACAGCTCAAGCTCGCGCCGGGGCTCATCGAGTCCATCATCGACCAGTATACCGACGAGAGCGGGGTGCGCACCCTGGAGAAGCGCATCGCCAAGCTCGTACGCTACCGCGCCAAGCAGATCGCACTGAAGGAAAGGTATGCCATCACCATCGGTGAGGAGGACCTTGTCAGGATCTATGGCCCCAGCCATGCACGCGACAAGTACCAGGGCAATGATGTGGCCGGTGTGGTCACCGGACTGGCCTGGACACCCACGGGCGGTGACATCCTTTTCATCGAGACCAGCATCACCAAGGGCGAGGGCAAGCTTACACTCACCGGCAACCTCGGCGATGTGATGAAGGAGAGCGCCGTGATCGCACTCGAGTATCTCAAGGCCCATAGCGACATCATCGGCATCGATCCCGATGTGTTCAAGCGATGGAACGTGCACGTGCATGTGCCGGAGGGTGCCACGCCCAAGGACGGGCCCAGTGCAGGCATCGCCATGCTCACCAGCATCGCCAGTGCCTTCACCCAGCAGAAGGTGCGCAAGTTCGTGGCCATGACCGGCGAGATCACCCTGCGCGGACGTGTGCTGCCCGTGGGTGGCATCAAGGAGAAGATCCTTGCAGCCAAGCGCGCCGGCATCAAGGAGATCATCCTCAGCAGCGATAACCGCAAGGACATCGAGGACATCGATGCGCGTTACACCAAGGGCATGCGATTCACGTATGTCACCGAGATGATCGACGTGGTGCAGCATGCCCTGCTGAAGGAGAAGGTGGCGAACGCGTTGAAGGTGGCGTAACACAGGCGCCCCGCCTGTGTTCTGGCCGACCTCCAACGCACACAGGCGACCCGCCCGTCTACCTCTTCGCCATTGATCCGGGGCGCCGCAACGTGAACAGCTCCCCGAACTGCGCGCAGCGGTTGCCAAGGTGTTCACCACATCCGCGGTCAACAAGGCGGCAGCTACCCATGTGAGGGTCGC
>JBIJDX010000063.1:0-13359 GCA_044343855.1 Flavobacteriales bacterium | reverse complement strand
TGCAACAGAGTCTGCGTGGCAATGTCTTCGCGCAGGTGGGCACCCACTTCAACACCTTCTACCAACAGCACCTGCCCTTTCCCCTGACAGGCGCGCAGAAGCGCGTGGTGAAGGAGATCCGCAAGGATATGGGTACCGGTCGGCAGATGAACCGGCTGGTGCAGGGTGATGTGGGCAGCGGAAAGACCCTTGTGGGACTTCTCTCCATGCTCATTGCGCTTGACAATGGCTTCCAGAGCGCGTTGATGGCGCCCACGGAGATACTGGCCCAGCAGCATTTCAACACCATCAGCCGCTTCCTGGAGGGCATGCCCGTGGTGGTTCGATCGCTCACGGGCAATACCCGTACCGCCGAGCGTCGCAGCATCCTCACCGCACTGCAGCATGGCGAGGTGCACATCATCGTGGGTACGCATGCCCTGCTTGAGGACCGTGTGCAGTTCCATCGACTTGGCCTTGTGGTGATCGATGAGCAGCACCGCTTCGGGGTGGCGCAACGTGCACGGCTGTGGGGCAAGGCCAGCGTGCCGCCGCACGTGCTGGTGATGACCGCCACGCCCATTCCGCGCACATTGGCCATGACCCTCTATGGTGATCTGGACACCAGCGTGATCGATGAGCTGCCGCCGGGCCGCAAGCCGATCCGTACCGTACATCGATACGACCATGCACGCAATGCCGTGTTCGGTTTCATGGAGGAGGAGATCGCCAAGGGGCGGCAGGTCTACGTGGTGTATCCGCTCATTGAGGAGGGCGATCCGGAGAAGATGCGTGGTGTGGAGCTGAAGGACCTGACCGATGGCTTCGAGAGCATCACACGTCGCTTCCCCCTCCCCACGTACGCAGTGAGCATGGTGCATGGCCGCATGGACCAAGCCACCAAGGACTACGAGATGGCGCGCTTCAAGAAGGGGGAGACGAACATCCTGGTGGCCACCACGGTGATCGAAGTGGGGGTGGACGTGCCCAATGCCAGCGTGATGGTGATCGAGAACGCGGAACGTTTCGGGCTGTCACAGCTGCACCAATTGCGCGGGCGTGTGGGTCGCGGTGCCGAACAGAGCTTCTGCATCCTGATGACAGGCGACAAGCTGGGCAACGATGCCCGAGCGCGCATCGAGACCATGGTGCGCACCAACGATGGATTCGAGATCGCCGAGACGGACCTTCGGTTGCGTGGTCCCGGTGACCTGATGGGCACCCAGCAGAGCGGTCTGCCAGAGATGCATATTGCCGATCTCGTGCAGGATGCCGCGCTCCTTCAACAGGCGCGTCAGGTGGCCATGCGCATCCTGGACGTCGATCCCGGCCTGGCGGAGCCTCGTCATGCACCCATTGCGGCAGCGCTTGCCGAGCACCTTCGCGGCAAACCCTTGTGGGGGCGCATCAGTTAAGTGGTGAGCGCCGCCCGCCGACGCACCTCATCGGGGGAAAGTACATGTCGTAACGCTCCTGCGGCGATCAGCACCTGTGCCGTGCCGTAGGTGAGCATCACGGACCAGGCCGCATGGTCCAGCGGGCGCACGAACCGGTTGATGGCAAGGAGGCTGTCCGATGCGATGAACAGGACGGCACCGATGAAGATCATCCAAAAGCTCTGCGGATAGGTGCGCCCATGGCGGAGCGCCGCCAGCACGCCCATTGAGCAGATGGCAAGTGCATAGAGACCGACCGCGGGGCGTAATGCCTCATCCACCCTGGGGACCAGTTCCAATGCAAAAAAGACCGCGTAGGCCGCAATACCCAGCGCGAGCAATGCACCCGTCAACAGCCCCTGGCCTGCGCCGCCCCGAAAGACCTGTTCACCGAATGCCAACGTGTAACAGAGCTGGGCGAGGAAGAAGGCCCCAAGCCCGATGAGGAAATTGAACTCATCCAGGTGTTGCACCATAAGGGCCACATCGCCCAGCAGGCTGAACAACAGCCCCGCCTGTACCAGCAGCGTGAACCGGTCGCCCATGCGGCGGCTGTTGAAGAAGAACCAGCTGCCCAGCACCACCATCAGCAGTGGTTTGCAGCAGTAGACCACCCAGTGCAGGCCGCTCGTTTCACCCACAATGGTCGCGGCCAGAAGCAGGATGTAAAGGCCGATGTTCAGGTAAAGGCTCTTGCGTGGATCCATGATGGTGCAAAGTTGATCGTGCCAGATTACATCAACACTCCCGTTGCCGAGTTTCCCGGTCGCTGTTTCAAGGCCATGCAAAGGTGTGCCACACTGATAAAGGCCAGGCAGGAGAATACGGCGATGGCATGGGGCATCCTCCACATCGTCGCCACAGAAACTGCCAGGGCGGTGAATGCGGCGATGCGCAGCAGTTCCGGCCACAGCGCCCAGCGCTTGCCCTCGAGGAGGAGGCCCAGGTCCATGAGCCACAGCACGATCACTCCGGCAAGCATGGCACCGTGCAGACCCCCGAGTTCGTCCTGCCGGAACAGGAAGATCGTGGTGGTGACCAGGAGCAGGGTGAACTGGGCCACCACGTAACCTGCGGTGCCGGGTGCGATGTGCGTATCGAACTTACGGTAGGTGGTGCGGTCCTTCGCCACGGGCTCTTGGAAGCCGCCCAGCTCGGGAGGCAGCCAGCCGGGCGGCTTCAGGAACAGCCGGATGCGATTGCTCCAGCGCCGCGTGCGAGCAGCCCAGCGGAAGAGGTCACCCCAATAATGGACGTTGGCATGCACCGGGTTCCATGAAGCAAGCGGTGTGGTGATGCCATAGACCGGTGGCTCCTCCTCCCGCTGGTAGGTTCCGAAGAGCTTGTCCCAAATGATGAGGGTGCCGGCATGGTTACGGTCAATGTATTTGGGGTCGCTGCCATGGTGCACGCGGTGGTGGCTGGGGGTGTTGAGGATCCACTCCAGCGGTCCCAGTCGGCCAAGCGCTTCGGTATGGATCCAGAACTGGTAAAGGGTGACGAAGGCCGCCACCGTGACGATAGTGATGGGGTCCACACCCAGCATGGCGATGGGGATGTAGAACCAGAAGCCGAAAAGCCCCTGCCACCAACTCTGGCGCAGTGCAACGCTCAGGTTGTAATCCTCGCTCTGGTGATGCACGATGTGGGCGGCCCAGAGGAAGTTCACCTGGTGGCTGAGGCGATGGAACCAGTAGTAGAGCAGGTCCACCAACAGGAAGGTGACAACCGCGGTGAGCGCGCTGGCTGGCAGGGTGAAGAGCCGAAGTTGTTCGTAGGTCCAGGCATAGATGGCGAAGATCACGGTCTTGCTGAAGGCGCCCACCACCTGGCTGCCGATGCCACAGCTGATGTTGGTCACGAAGTCCTTCAAGCGGTATACCGCACGCCCGCTCCATGCGCTCCACGCCAGCTCAAGGCCCATCAGCAGGAAGAACAGGGGGATGGAGAGCGCGATATAGTCCATGAACGTCGTGCGAAGCTACAGTGCCTGTCGGGCTTTGCGGCCATGCCGCTCGGGTCCGGAGGGATATCTTCGCAGCTCCTTCCGTCCATCACATGCGCATATCCTGGAACTGGCTCGTACAATATGCTGATGCCGGCCTTACTCCCCGGCAGGCGGCCGACATTCTCACAAGCACCGGCCTGGAGTGTGAGAGCGTGGAGCTGCATGAGCCCATCAAGGGCATGTTGGAAGGGGTGGTGGTGGGCCATGTGCTGGAGTGTCGGAAGCATCCGGATGCGGACCGCCTCAGCGTTACCAAGGTCGATCTCGGCAACGGTGATCCGGTGCAGGTCGTCTGCGGTGCGCCCAATGTGGCGGCCGGACAGAAGGTGCTGGTTGCCACGGTGGGGGCCAACCTGTGCATGGCCGACGGAACGTGCATCATCATCAAGAAGAGCAGGATCCGCGGACAGGACAGCCACGGCATGATCTGTGCGGAGGATGAACTGGGCCTTGGCCATGGCCACGATGGCATCGTGGTGCTCGATCCCGCTGCTGTTCCCGGAACACCCGCCGCGGTCCAGCTTGGCCTGAAGAGCGATCATGTGCTGGAGATCGGCCTCACTCCCAACCGCACCGATGCCATGGGCCATGTCGGCGTGGCGCGCGACCTCCTCGCCGCCTTGAAACATCGCCTCGGCTCAACCCAGCTCCTGCGCCTTCCCGATGTGTCGGCCTTCGCGCAGGACGATGCTGCCCGGACCGTGGCCGTGGAGGTGCGCGATACAATGGCATGTCCGCGCTATGCCGGTCTTACCCTGACCCGGGTGAAGGTGGGTCCATCGCCGGAGTGGTTGCAGGAGCGCCTGTCGGCCATTGGTCTGAAGCCCGTCAACAATGTTGTGGACGTGACCAACTTCGTGCAGCACGAGCTGGGCCAGCCTCTGCATGCCTTCGACGCGGACCGGCTGGAAGGTGGCCGCATCGTGGTCCGCATGGCCCAGGCGAATGAAGGCCTTGTAACACTGGACGGCAGGGAGCGCACCCTCGATCCCTCCGATCTTGTTATCGCCGATGCCGTTCATCCCGCCTGCATCGCGGGGGTGTTCGGCGGGGCGGCGAGCGGTGTGGGCGAGGGTACCACAACGGTGTTCCTGGAGAGCGCCTGTTTCGATGCCGGGCAGGTGCGCCGCACGGCGCGCCGGCACGCCCTCAATACCGATGCATCGTTCCGCTTCGAGCGGGGGGTGGATCCTGAGATCACCGTGTACGCGTTGAAGCGCGCCGCCTTGCTGCTCAAGGAGGTGGCTGGTGCATATGTCAGTTCACCCATCATTGACATCGATCATTCACTGCGCCATCGGGTGGAGGTGCACCTCACCTTCGCTGAGCTCAAGCGCGTTTCAGGCCTGGACATCGCACATGATGAGGTGGTGCGTCTGCTGGAGTCGCTCGACTTCCGTGTGCGGGAATGCAACGCGCACGGTATCCGTGTGCAGGTACCCGCCTATCGGGTGGATGTGAAGCGTCCCATCGATGTGGTGGAGGAGGTGCTGCGCATACACGGCTATGATCACATCCCTCTTCCCGGGCACCTTGCACTGCCGGCCATGCTTCAGGAACGGTTCACCTTGGAACAACTGCGCGATGGCAGCGGCACACACCTCGCTGCACGCGGATTCCGGGAGGTGATGACACCCTCCCTGGTGAACGGCGAGCGCAGTGTGCAGCTGGGAGCGGTCCGCGAGGAGGAGCTTGTGGCCCTGGCCAATCCCCTGAGCGCAGAGCTGGATGTACTGCGTCCAACGATGCTCTTCGGTATGCTGCATGCCATGGCCCACAACATCAAGCGGCAGCAGCGTGATCTGCGCTTATTCGAACAGGGCCGGGGTTACCGCGTTGCGCAGGGTATGGCACACGAACGTGACCTGCTGGCGCTGGCCATGACCGGTGCACGTTGGAAGGAAGGGTGGCGCAGCGGCAGCACCAAGGCATCGCTCCATGACCTCAAGGAGGAGTTTGAGGCGTTGCTGGACCGTTACGGCCTGCTGGCACACACGGTGTGGAAGCCCACGGGACACGCGATGCTGCATCAGGCCCATGAGGTCCTGGTGAACGGTCGCGCTGTTGCCGTCATCGGAACGGTGTCTCCCAAGTTGCTGAAGACCTTCGACCTGGCCCAGGAGGTGCACTTCGCGGAATGCGACGAGGTTGCGCTGTTGGAGTTGTGCCGCGCGGAACGCGAAGTCTATGCCGAGGTGCCGCGCCATCCCTCCGTTCGCCGTGATCTGAGCCTGCTCATCGGTCAGGAGCTCCGTTACGAACAACTCAAGGGATGCGCTTTGCAGGCGGAAAGAAAACTGCTGAAGGAAGTGGGCCTATTCGATGTTTTTCAGGGGGACAGGCTGCCCGATGGCAAGAAGAGCTATGCCATGAGCTTTGTGCTTCAGGATGCCGAAAAGACGCTTACGGATGAGCAGGTGGACAAGGCCATGGGACGCATCCGTCAGGCACTGGAGAAGGAGTTGGGCGCCGAACTCCGCAGCTGATCACGTTGAGCACCAGCGTTCCACCGCGGCGATCGCATCCGCACGGCCTTTCACGGCCACCAGTTCGGTGCCATCCTCAGGGTCGTAGTTGAGCAACCAGGCCAACAGGATATCCCGGGCGGCCTGAGGCAAATCGTGTATATCGTGCGCATCCATGGTGCGCAGCATTGGGTCGATGGGAATCGCGATGAGCTTGTCGTCCCGTTCGCCGGCATCGAGCAATTCGATGATGCCTATCGGCCTCACGGGTATCACCGTGCCACTGGGCACCGTTCCGCACAGCACGAACACGTCCACCGCATCGCCATCGCCACCTTGCTCCCTGCTCATCCGCGTGCCCGGTATGAAGCCGTAGTTGGCCGGATAGGGCAGGAAGCGGATCAGGCGGGGCTGCCCGTTGCGCAGGTCGATGGGGAAGGTGTTCGTGGCCGTATCGTACTGCCGTTTCTCGACCGTGCCGGCAGGGATCTCGATCACGGCGTTGAGGATGCCTGCGCGGGGCGAGGTGGCGAGCTCTGCAAGGTTGGTCATCGGTTCGGCTTCGTGTCAAGGCACATCGGTGCAGCCCACCAGGGCCATCACAAGCAGGGGTACCATGTGCATCATGCCCCGAAGATCGGCAACGCGATCTAACGCAGGCGGTACGACAGGCTGATCATCCCGCCGAACGCGCTGGAGCGGCGCTGCACATCCCCTTCGCTCAGGCTGTTGCTGAACAGGCCACGCATGGCAGGTTCGATGCCGATGGACCACGCCGCGTTCCAGCGGTAACGCAGGTATGCGCGTGCCGTCCAGCCGAACAGCACCTCGCGGAAGGCTTGGTCGCCCAGCTCGATGTATCCATCGTTGGTGGTGTTGGGGATGCTGCCGGTGCGACCTGTGAGCAGGCCCACGGTGGGACCACCGCGCAGGCCCATGCTCCAGCGGCCCTGCACCAGGTGCGCATCGAAGAGCAGGGGCACCTCCAGGTAGCTGGTGCGGTTCACCGGATCGCGGGCGTCACGCACGCGGGTGGTGGTCGCCGTGCTGTCCTCGCCCAAGGTCAACACGTTCACCGTGGTGGTGATCGACGCCCCTTCGTACACGGTCTGTCCGCCCTGCTGCACGGTGTCCGTGATGATGAGGATGGTGGTGTCCACGGGCATCAGGTACCAGTAGCTCCAGCGTTCAATGCTCGTGCTATCGATGGCCGGGACCTGGATGCGCTCTGCATGGGTGCCGTAGTGAAGGCCCACACCCAGACCGATGTTGCGGCCCAGGTGCATCAGTTCGACACCGAAGCCCGGGCTCATCTCGCGGGAGATATCGCCGGACCATTCCGCGCTGTTCCCACCGCTGTAGGTGGCGATGCTGCTGAGGGCACCTCCGAGGATGCTGATCTCCCAGGGCGCGCGATCGGGAATGATGGGCGGCACGGCAGGCACGGCGGTGGGTGGCTTGGCGGCGCTGTCGGATGGGCTTGTCGTGGGTGCGGTCGTGAGGAGCATGATCAGCTCCGGTTCATCCAATGTGTCCGCGTTCTGCGTGTTGCTGGGGGAAACCTCTGCCGTTGGATCCACGGCCACGACCGGAGGTGGCGGCTCGGCACTACCCCGCTCCGTTGAAGCACTGGCCAGCGAGGGCATGGCAGTGCCGCTCACGGTGGCGGGTGTGCCCGTGCCCTTGTCCACCGTGCTCGGAACGCTGGTGTTCGGTGTTGCGGCGGACGTCACGGCCGTTGGTGTGCCGCTGATCGTCATCGCGGTTGAAGCGACAGCTGTGCTGGTCCGCTGGTGTTGTGGCGTGTTGGGTGAGGCGGAAGGGATCTGTGCCGCAGCGGTGCTGGACGCTTGGGCTTGCGCGGGCGTGTTCGATGCAACCCCTGTGCTGGAAGCTGTGGAAGCCCGCTCGTCCGGGTGGATGGCTGCGGAGGCGTTGTCATTCGCTGCCGGGACCGCGGAGGAGGCGGAGGTGTTCGATGCTGAGCCGATCGCCGGGCTTGGGGCCTCCTTCATGGCGTGTTGTTCCGCGATCGAGGTCCGCCTATTGGTCACGGGTGCGGTGATGGCCAGTGTTCCTGCGCGCTCCGCCTCGCGCAGCGTCCACCATGCCGCGGTGCCAACCATCAGCAGGGCGGCCGCGCCCGACAGCCAGAAGCCACGACGCTTCCGGCCGCGTTGTGCGGCGATGGCCTGCTGGGCCTGCTTCCAGTCGCTCTCCTGGTAGGCGAAGCTTCGCTCTTCCAGCTTGCGCCGCGCCAGTTCATCGAATTCATTCTCCCTGTTCATCGCAGTTCGGTCTTGAGGCGTCTTTCGGCGAGGTGGCCGATGGCCCGTTGAAGCACCTGACGAGCATGCGACACGTGCCATTTCGATGTGCCTTCACTGATGCCGAGCAGCTCGGCTATCTCCCCATGTGCATAGCCGTCGATGGCGAACAGGTTGAACACCTTGCGCGACATCTCGGGTACCCTGTTGAGCAATTCGGCGAAGGCATCAGCCTCCATCTCGCGCAGGTACCCGTTCACTTCCGCCAATGAGCCATGGTCCAGGGGGACATCCAGTTTTTCCTGGACTTTGCGTTGGCTGTTCTTGCGGTATTCGTCGATCACGGTATTGATGATGATGCGTCTTGCCCACAGTTCGAAGGGCACCTCGGGGCGCCGTTTGTCGATGTTCGTAAGCACCTTCAGGAATCCTTGGTTCATGCGGGCCACAGCATCCTGGCGGTTGTGTTCGTACCGGCTGCAAACGGACATCATCATCCCGTACAACGCCTTGTACAGCTCGTACTGGGCCTTCGATTCACCCCGTACGCATCGGGCTATGAGCTCGTCCCCGATCATGTGCCGCATGTGCAACGGGCGCCCACGGACCGTGGGCGCCCGTCATCATGGTGTGCAGGTTCAGTCCTTCACAAAGCGGATGCTGCGCACATTGCCGCGCTGTTCAATGCGCAGCAGGTACATCCCGGCAGGCAGTTCAGCTGTGGACAGTTCGATGCGGTTGTCGCCGTTCGATGATCCCGCCGAGGTGCTCCGCAATACGCGTCCGTTCACATCCACCAACTGCAGCAGTACCGTGCCTGACGCGGTGGACCGGAAGCTCAGGTTCAGCCGATCGCTGACCGGGTTGGGCCAGGTCATGGGGGCGGTCATGGTGTCATCCTCATCGATCGCCGTGCTCACTTGGTCACGCACGCGGATGGTGAATCCGTTTCGCAGCACTCCCGGACGGCCGTCGATGACCATGCCGCTGTAGAATCCGCTCTCGTCAACGCTGACCTCATCGCAATGAACACTCGTGCATCCCGCACCATCGCTGATGGTCAGGCACAGTTGGTATGGTCCGCCAGTGGCATAGACATGGGTAGGGAACGCCTCCGTGCTGCTGGTGCCATCACCGAAGCTCCAGAAGAATTGGAAGGGGCTGGTACCACTGCTCAGGTTCCATACCCATACCTCATTCGGTACAGGAAGGCTGTCCTGGTCATAGGCCTGAATGACCCAGAAACCGGCCTGGCACTGTGTATTGTTGAAGGGGTTGCAGATGCAGTCAGCGCTCCAGATACCGGCTGTATTGTCACCGGGATCCCCACAGGGAGCGCCGGGCATGTTGGGACCGTTCGGGATACCGAGGCAGTCCAGGGGCGTGTTACCGCCGATCGTCACATTGCCGTTCATATCCACCACCAGGGTGTCACACATGGTGCTGCTGCAGCCATTGGCGTCCGAGATGATCAGGCAAATACCATAGGTGCCCCAGCCATTGAACGTGAAGGAGGGATCCGCAAGGTTGCTCGAAGTCCCGTCCGGGAGCCACCACGAGTATGTGAGCGGAGCCTGTCCGGTACTTGAGTTGGTCACTTGTACCTGCCATGGTGCCACCTGCTGGATGGAGAACGAAGCCGAGCAACTCGTTGTGTCATTGACGACACACATGCAATCAGCGCTCCATGTCCCTGGCGCTCCCGCCGGGCTGGTGCACGGCGTGCCAGGCATGTTGGGGCCGTTGGGTACCTGCAGACAGTCGAAGACCGTGTTTCCACAATTCATGAAGATCGTGGTGAAAGCGGTTGAACTCGTATCCACTTGGTATTGGCCTATCCCGGTGATAAGGGCTCCATTGCACGGAGTGGTTGCGATGAAACCGCCTCCGGGTGATGTCATGGTCAACACGGTGTCAAAGGCACAGTTGGCATCCACGTCCAGGACGAGCGTGAAGGAAGGCAGGGTGCCGTTCATCGGTACGATGGTCACCTGGCTGTTTGGCATGCATCCGGCTATGTATCCTGTAATGGATATCACATACGGGGGTAGTGGCTGTGCCATGGCTGCGAGCCATGGGAGCAGGGACGAAGCCAGCGCAAGGGGGCGGAGTGCGTTCTTCATGGGGGGATGGTTGGGTCGAAGGTCGTGTTTCATGGGATAACACGACAATTTCCAGTCCCGGGTTGGGTGCCTTCGAAAATTATTCCGCAAGGCAAGTCCCTCGGGTGGGGGGGTATCTGCCGTTGGGCTCTTGCCTGGTGTGGTCAAGCCTTCAGATCGCTCCTTCGATCACCGCATCATCCGCCTCGTTCGGCAGGGTCACCTTCAGCAGGGGCTCGCGCTTCATCTCCTGTTCGATGCTCCACACCGCGTTCGGATTACGGGCCCAGGCACGGCGCGCGATGCCGTTGTTCACGTCCCAGTGCAGCATGCCCTTCAACCGCCGCTCGCTGTCGGCGCTGCCGTCGAGCACCATGCCGAAGCCGCCGTTCATCACCTCGCCCCAGCCCACGCCACCGCCGTTGTGCAGGCTGATCCAGGTGGCTCCGCGGAAGGCATCGCCCACGAAGTTCTGCACGGCCATGTCGGCGGTGAAGCGCGATCCATCGCGGATGTTGCTGGTCTCGCGGTACGGACTGTCCGTGCCGCTCACGTCGTGGTGGTCGCGGCCCAGCACGATGGGCGCGCCGATCTCGCCACGCCTGATGGCCTCGTTGAAGGCCTGCGCGATGCGGATGCGACCCTCGCTGTCGGCGTAGAGGATGCGCGCCTGGCTGCCCACCACCAGCTTGTTCTGCTGCGCGCTGCGGATCCAGTGCAGGTTGTCGGCGATCTGCTGGCCGATCTCGGCGGGCGCCTCCTTAAGCATCGCTTCGAGCACATCACCCGCGATGCGGTCGCTGGTGGCAAGGTCGGTCGCATCGCCGCTCGTACACACCCAGCGGAACGGACCGAAGCCGTGGTCGAAGCACATCGGCCCCATGATGTCCTCCACGTAGCTCGGATACCTGAATTCGCTGGCGCGGATCTGTGATCCGTGCCCTTTCGCAAAAATGTCTGCTCCAGCTCGTCCCGCCTCCAGTAGGAAGGCGTTGCCGTAGTCGAAGAAGTACATCCCGTTCGCGGCAAGCGTGTTCACGGCGGTCACGTGGCGGCGCAGGGTCTCCTGCACACGCTGTTTGAAGGCGGCAGGGTCCTGCACCATGAGGGCGTTGCTCTCCTCATAGCTCAGGCCCACCGGGTAGTAGCCGCCGGCCCAGGGGTTGTGCAGGCTGGTCTGGTCGCTGCCGAGATCCACGTCGATGTTCCGTGCGGCGAGGCGTTCCCACAGGTCCACCACGTTGCCGAGGTAGGCGATGCTGTGCGCTTCACCCTTCTTCCGCCAGGCGAGCGCGGCATCGATGCACGCATCCACGTCGGTCACCACTTCATCCACCCAGCCCTGGCTGTGGCGCTTGTAGGCCGCCGTGGCGTTCACCTCTGCGCAGATGGTGACCACGCCCGCGATGTTGCCGGCCTTGGGCTGGGCACCGCTCATGCCGCCGAGGCCCGCGGTGACGAAGAGCTTGCCCTTGGTGCCCGGCGAGGACTTGATCATCCTGCAGGCATTGAGCACGGTGATGGTGGTGCCGTGCACGATCCCCTGCGGACCGATGTACATGTAGCTGCCAGCGGTCATCTGGCCATACTGGGTCACGCCCAGGGCGTTGAAGCGCTCCCAGTCGTCGGGCTTGCTGTAGTTGGGGATCATCATCCCGTTGGTCACCACCACGCGTGGGGCGCCGGGGTGGCTGGGGAAGAGGCCGAGCGGATGGCCGCTGTACATCACCAGCGTTTGCTCGTCGGTCATCTCGCTGAGGTATTGCATCACCAGGCGGTACTGCGCCCAGTTCTGGAACACCGCGCCGTTGCCGCCGTAGGTGATCAGCTCATGCGGGTGCTGCGCCACGGCCGGGTCCAGATTGTTCTGGATCATCAGCATGATGGCCGCGGCCTGCAGGCTCTTCGCGGGGTAGTGGCCGATGGGCCGCGCGTGCATGGGGTGCTCCGGGCGCAGGCGGTGCATGTAGATGCGGCCGAACTCACGCAGCTCCTGCGCGAACTCGGGCGCCAGCGTCGCGTGATGCTTCGGGTGGAAGTAGCGCAGCGCGTTGCGCAGGGCAAGCTTCTTCTCCTCGGCCGTGAGGATGTCCTTGCGCTTGGGTGCGTGGCTCACGCCGGGGTCGATCGGGCGGGATGTTGGAAGGGTATCCGGTATGCCTTCGCGGATGGACTCTTGGAAAGCTGCGATGTCGGAGCGGGTCAACGTGGCCATGGTGGAGGCTTCGCCCCAAAACTACGGGGTCAGGAACACCTCCGGGAACATTTCTGGTGGCAGTTGGTTCGACGCAGCCAACTTCCCCGCCGTGTCAAACCTGTTCAGCGGCCGGTGCCTTTGGACTCCTTAGCACGGAAACCATAGGGACAGTGGCGGCAACCGCTTTGGCAGCAATAACCCCTTTTGAGGTGATACTGCTCGGTGAACACGAGGTAGCCCTCGGGGGAGTAATAATAATCCCCCTCTTCCAGACCGAGCCTGCGCAGGCGTTCGCTCCGCTCGCGCTGTTCGTTGCCGTTCGCTGCCATCGCCCCCCTATAACGCTCCATCCTGCGGATGGTTCGGAAGGCATGGTTTCAAGATTTTCAGGACCCTGCGCTCGGGATCGGCACGGAATTTTCACATTGGACTGTCGATGCCGTGCTGCATCGGACGGCCACCATGCTGCACGGTGCGGGGTATTTTCGCCGTTGGAGCTTAACAGACATGTGTCATGGGCCCGGGACGCTTGAACCAACTGCTTGTAGCCGCCCTGGCGCCCATTTTGTGGTCGGCCGCACTCCTGTCCGGCCAGCCTGGGGGAGATCGTATCACCGCTGAGGCCTATATAGAGCAGTGGAAAGGTGTGGCGGTGATGAAAATGAAGGAACATGGGATACCGGCGTCCATCACCCTTGCCCAGGGATTGCTCGAAAGCGGAAATGGCAACAGCAAACTTGCCCGGGAGGCGAACAACCATTTCGGGATCAAGTGCACGCCCGATTGGACCGGAGGCAAGAGCTACCACGATGATGACAGGAAGAATGATTGTTTCCGCAAGTACGGGGATGCCTCCGAGAGTTATGAGGACCACGCCCGATTCCTTCAGAGGCCCCGATACGCGT
>JBIJDX010000062.1:0-13370 GCA_044343855.1 Flavobacteriales bacterium | reverse complement strand
AACCAGTGTTTCTCCTTGCCTAAGGTGACTGGCCGAAGCACTGAGCCTGACAGTGGAAAGACATCTCCCAGCTTATTGTCCTGTCGGAACTTCTTGATGGTCACTACCCCGCCTACCAACCCTTGGAGCATCAACAAACGGAACAGGAAGAGAAGACCGAACGGAATGAGATTCACCTTCAGATCGCGATCAACGTTCACCTTCGAGTTACGATCACTGGACTTACTGCCCGTGGTAAATCCAATATCGAACGTGAAGGCTTGGTCAGCATTAACGTAGTGATGTTCGGTCACCATTTCCGAACCGTTATCCAACACCTCGCTAGTTGTCTTGGAAATCGCGGGGATCTGAGCGTAGATCCAGACCTGAAGTAGCGTTGACGCGAAACTGTACTTCAGGAAGTAGGCCGCACCGCCTGCAAGGCCGACCAAAGAAACCACGAACCCGAACACATTCGATAAGTCATAGTTGCTGGATAGTGCGATAAGGCTCATACCGATCGCCAGTCCGGGGAAGATCAGGTGGGTGGTCTTTTGGTCCATGGACTTGGTAGATTGGTGATCAGTTGTATACCGATATCGCATTTCGCGTGAGCGATCGCAGCGGAAAGCCCGCAAGCCCGGTAATCCGGGCGCGGACTTGCAGCGGAAAGCGCGACCCCGGCCGCATTTGGGACGGGGGCACGCCCAAAGAACCAACAACCTGCTTGCTCATGCCTGGGGTCATGTTCATCGGTCGACCCCGTGGGTCGACGCTACGGGTGCTTCGATCGGGCGTGGTGCGTGCTTCTGCGCTTCTGCTGCCAACGCCGCAATGTGCTCCGGCGTCGTCCCGCAACACCCGCCCACCACGTTCACCCAGCCGTTGGCCATGAACTCGCCCACAAGGCGCGCGGTGACGTCGGGTGTTTCGCGGTACTCGCCCATCTGGTCGGGCAGGCCGGCGTTGGGGTAGATGCTCACGCGGCAGGGGCTCTGCTCGGCGATCACCTCCAGGTAGGGCCGCATCTGGGCCGCGCCCAGCGCGCAGTTGAGGCCCATGCTGAAGAGCGGCACATGCTGCATGCTGATGAGGAAGGCCTCGATGGTCTGGCCGCTGAGCGTGCGCCCGCTGGCATCGGTGATGGTGACGCTGCACATGAGCGGCACACGCTTGCCACGCGCCTCGAACACCTCCTCGATGGCGTAGAAGGCGGCCTTGGCGTTGAGCGTGTCGAAGATGGTCTCCACCAGCAGCAGGTCCACGCCGCCGTCGAGCAGGGCCTCCACCTGCTCCTTGTAGGCCGCCACGAGCTGATCGAAGGTGTCGGGGCTGAGCGAGGCGGTCTTGTTCATGGGACCGATGGCACCGGCCACGAAGCGCGGCTTGCTGGGGTCCTTCTTGGTGTAGGCTTCGCATGCCTCCTTGGCAAGTCGTGCAGAGGCAAGGTTCATCTCGCGCACCAGGTGGCCGCATTCGTGCTCGGCCTGTGCGATGCTGGTGGCGCTGAAGGTGTTCGTCTCCACGATGTCGGCACCGGCCTCGAGGTATTGCTCGTGGATGCGCTTGATCGCCTCGGGGCGCGAGAGCGAGAGCAGTTCGTTGTTGCCCTTCAGCAGGATCTTGTGGTCCTCCATGCCCTTGGGGTGGAAGTCCTCCTCGGTGAGGCCGAGGCGCTGGATCATGGTGCCCATGGCGCCGTCGAGGACGAGGATGCGCTGGGCGGCGATGCGTTCAATGGGGGTCATCAGTGCTCTATATCCGTGCTTTCCGGTCGCCAATGCAGTGAGCATGGTGAGGGTGGAGAGAATGGGGAGAAAGTGGCAGCGCTCCGAGGCCACCTTCTCACCATCTTCACCCTTCTTACCATTCTCACCACCAGAAAAGACAAAAACCCCACCCGATGGACCGGATGAGGCTGCATGGCTCCCGAAGGAGGATCGCTACCTGATCGCGGCTCATCTTTCCCCGACAAGTCGGGGCTGGATTTAGCACCTACCCGATGGTTGCCCACCGGACGGTTGCCAAGGCTTCACAGGGCCAGTCCCTCTGCCTTTCTGGATAAGCGGTCCCGAAGTCTCGGGAGAAAGAACGTGGCGCGAAGATAGATGTGTAGCGCCGACGATATACAAGGGACGTTCGTTCAGCCCCTCAACTGCTGGAAGCGACCGGTGCGTGTATCGATGAACTCCAGTACGATCAGCACATCCGCCCTGACCACATAGAACAGCCTGACCTGCCGGGCCACCGGAATGCTCCGGATGCCGAGATCAGGCAATTCCAGGACACCGCCATTGGGAATTCCTCCAAGAGCGCAACGGTCTCCACCACATCCGATGCGAACGCATCCGCCACACGAACGCCCCACTCCTTCGCAAGAAAGTCCGAGATCGCTCGGAAACTGGTCTCGGCCTCTGGTGTCCAGCGTACGCTCAGGCTCAACCCCTCCGGCGCTTCATCACCTCTTCGGTGCTGGATAGCTTGCGGGGATCCATGGCCGTGGAATAGGCCTTCAGCACACGCTCCCGCTCCGCCTCGGACAAGGTCGCCCACACGCCCTCCCCCTTGCCCTCACCAGAACCGGCCAAGAGATCATGCACGCGTTGCAGCAATTCCTCGCTCTTCAACGAATCGATCAAGGCGTGAAGGCGGGAGCGCAGTTCCAAAGAGGTCATGCGGGAGTGACGTTGTCGTGTAAAGATAAGGCCCTCGCCTACCGCCCCCCACCGATGTGCTTGTCCAACCACCCGAACACCTCCCTGTGCCACTGCATGGAGTTCTGCGGCTTCAGCACCCAGTGGTTCTCGTCGGGGAAGCGCAGGTACTTGCTCTCGATGCCCTTGGACTGGCATGCGGTGAAGCTGCCGATGCCCTGGGTGAGCGGCACGCGGAAGTCCTTGTCGCCGTGGATGACGAGCATGGGCACTCGCCATTTGTCCGCATGCAGCAGCGGATTGAAGATCTCGTAATTGGCGGGCTTGGCGAACACGCTGCCGCCGTTCTCCCAGTCGGTGAACCAGAGCTCCTCGGTGCTGTAGCCCATGGCGCGCGTGTCGAAGATGCCGCAGTGCGAGACGAGCGCCTTGAAGGGCTGATTCCACACGCCGGCGATCCAGTTGATCATGAAGCCGCCGTAGCTCGCGCCCAGCGCCACCACGTTGTCGCCATCGAGGAAAGTGTACTTGCCCAGCGCGAAGGCCAGGCCCTTCTGCAGGTCCTCCAGCGGACGGTCGCCCCAGTGCTCATTGATGGCATCGGTGAAGGCCTGCCCGTAGCCGGTGCTGCCATGGAAGTCGATCATCACCACGGCGTAGCCTTGGCCCGCGTAGGTCTGCGGGTTCCAGCGGTAGCTCCAACCGTCGCCGAAGCTGCCCTGCGGACCGCCATGAATCAGGAAGGCCACGGGGTACCTCTTCCCCTCCGTGTAGTTCGCGGGCTTCAGCACGTAGCCGTACACGGTCTCGTTGTTCCAGCCCGGAAAGTTGAATTGTTCGTAGGCGCCGAAGGCCTTGTCCTTGAGCGAGGCGTTCACCTGCGTGAGCAACGTGGCGCCCTGATCGATGAGCTTGGCCTTGGGGGCGCTGGCATACAGCTGCGCCGGACCGCTGAGCCCGCTCTTCTGGAACACGAAGCCCTTGGGGGTCTCCGCAAAGGCATCCAGATGGCCGTCGGTGCTCAGGGGCGTGACCGCACTGGTCTTGAGGTCGATGCGGAAGAGGCGGTGCTTGCCGATGTCGTCAGCCGTGACGAGCAGGCTCTTGCCATCGCGGCTCCATGCGAGGCTGCCGGCGCTGCGGTCCCAGGCGGCGGCGATGTCCGTGACCGCGCCGGTGGCCAGGTCCATCACCTTCAGCTGGAAGCGGTCGGCCTCGTAGCCCGGGCGTTTCATGGCCTTGTAGGCGAGCTTGGTGCCATCGGGCGAGATCACTGGCTGCGCATCCCACGCGGGGTTGCTCGCGGTGAGGCTCTTCGGGGCGCCGCCGGTCACGGGCACGCTGAAGAGGTCGAAGTTGGTGCTCCACGGCTCCTTCTTCCCCGCGACCCGCGCGCTGAAGTACACGGTGCGGCCGTCCTTGCTGAGGGTGAAGTCCTCGTTGCCGCCGAAGGGCATGGTGGGGCAGTCGCCGTCGAAGCCGGCCATGAGGGGAACAGGCTTCGCGTTCGCCTCCTGAAGGGACACGTAGTACAGGTGGTTGCGCGTGCCGTCCTTCCAGGTATCCCAGTGGCGCATGAAGATGCGGTCGTGGACCTGGCCGGTGCTCTTCACCCCTTGCTGTGCCTTCATGCGATCCAGCGTACACGTGATGGCATCGTCGCCGCAGTCGGGGAACACGGACAGGGCCACCACCACGCCGGTGCCATCGGGCGCCACGCGGTACGTCTGCACATCCAGTGGCAGGTGCGTGACCTGCGTGGCGTTGGTGCCCTTCGCATCGGCCTTCCACACCTGCGTTAGGCCTCCTTCGCCGCGACCGCTGAGGAAGTAGAAGCCACTACCATCGGCGGCCCATTGCACATCGCTGGCGCCACCCTCACCGGCGGGCACCTTCACCTCGGGCTTCTTCAGGTCCACGAGGTCCTTCATCCACAGGGAGCTCACCCCGCGGTTCTTCTCCATGTCGGTGGCGCGCACGTTGAAGAGCGCGGTGGTCCCCGCAGGGTCCACGGCGAGGCCGCTGATGCGGTCGAGCATCAGCATGTCGGGGTAGGTGAAGGGGGACTTGGGTTGGGCGGTGGCTGATACAAGGCTGGCGCTCGCGGCAAAGGCGGCACTGATGCGCAGGATGGAATGGAGCATGGTCGGAAAAGATGAAGGGCGCCTTGCGGGCGCCCTGCGAAGTTCGTGATCCATTGCCTGCCTCACCCCTGCGCTCCCGAGAACTCCTTGAAGAAGCCAACGATGCGCTTGCGGAACAGCAGGAACAGCAGCAGATAGGGCACCGCCATCAGGTAGAGGATACCCATGTTCAGCCCTTTGCCAATGGCCTGCTCTCCTCCGAAGATGCGGCCGCTTCCCTCGCCGCTTTCCACAACCGCCTTGCACATGGAACATCCCTGCGCCCAGACCTCGGCAGGGGCTGCACAGCAGACCAGCGCAATGGCAAGGACAAGGAGCGACCTGCGCATGGACCAAAGGTAATCGCCGGAACGATCCATCGATCAGTAGAACGGACTGATCATCACGTATACCACCACACCACTGACACTGACGTAGAACCAGACAGGCCAGACCCGGCGGGCCAGCCTGCGGTGTGCGGGGTGGTCCGCCCTCAGGGCCCTGTATGCGGTCAGCAGAATGAAAGGCAATGTGATGGCCGCCAGCGGGATATGGGTGAATAGCACCGCATAATAGACGATCCGTATGAAGCCGGTGCCGCCATAGGCTGTCTCGCCGGCGAACAGGTGGTGCAGGATGTAGGACACCAAGAACAGGCTTGACAGGACGATCGCGCTCATCATCAACTGGCGATGAAGGCGCCAGTTCCGCAACCTGGCACTGGCCACACCCAACAGAAGGAACAGGCTCACGGCTGAATTGATGACCGCATTGACAAGGGCGAAGATGTGGACATCAAAGCCTGCCGGCGCAGGCAATTGTATCCTGTTCAACAACACGACGGCCAGGAACACGACACCGGAAACACTCCAGATGATGCGCTTGGCCAGCGGCTCGGGAGTGTTCAGCTGGGAGGGGGGGAAGGCCTGTTCCATGTGGGAGGGTCAGTTGCGTGCCGTGCGAATTGCCTCTGCGGCTTTGATGCGTTCTTCCTTCAACAACATCTTGAGGTCAGCAGCAAGTGCGTTCATCCCCTCCGCCGTGGTGCCCTCGTAATAGCCTCGGATATGACGCTCCTTGTCAACGAGCACCAACCGGCTGTCATGGAGGAACTGTTCGGCACTGGCGGAATCCTCCAAGGCGCTGAGCAGGTATCCGGTGTTGCCCAACCGATAGATGTCCACGGCGGGTCCCGTGAGGAACTTCCAACGCCGTTCATCCGCTTCGAGCTTGCGGGCATAAGCGTCGAGCACCTCCGGCGTATCATGTTCCGGATCCACCGTATGGCTCAGGAATACCACGTCGTCATAGGCGGAGTCGTTCAGCTTCAACTGGAGCTGCTGCAACTGCACGCCCATTTTGGGACAGATGGTGGTGCAGCGGGTGAAGAAGAAGTCCGCAATGATGATCCTACCCGCCACATCGTCCTGGGTGAAGGGCTTGCCGTGGCGGTCGATGAGACTGAAATCGGGAACGGTGGCATAGATGGTGTCTATCACCTGAGCACCATCGCGCTCGATGACAACGGTCTCCTTGGGGCCGTAGTAGGGCAGAAAATTGAACGCATGCCTCACCAATCCCAACCAGGGTGAGAAGAACACGAAGAGCGAGAGTACGAACAGAACGATACCCCCCAGGATGAGGACCTTGCGTCGACGGGCTTCGGGCGGGTAGGCGGTGCTCACTGCATGGTGGACCAGCTCCAGTGCACGAAGTTGGATTCCATCAGTGCGATCCAGAGCAGGTACAGGATGAACAACGCATAAGGAAGCAGAATGATCGCGCGGATGTTCCGGCGTTCATCGCCCAAGTGCATGAAGGTCATCACGATGTAGGTGGCTTTCACCAGGGTGAGGAATACGAAGGCCCATTTGACCGCGGTCCAGGCACCGGGGAACCACTCCTTCCAATAGGCACCCACCACGACCTCGATGGCAGTGACCACGGCCAGCAGGGCGGTCACCATCCAGATCTTCCGGCGGATCTTACGCCCGTCCTCCTCGCTGTGATGGGCATCGAGGCTGTATTCAATGATGTCGTCGCGCTCCATGGGGTGTAGGCGATGGTGTGATCAGAGCAGGTAGAAGAAGGTGAACACGAAGACCCAGACCAGGTCCACGAAGTGCCAGTATAGACCGGCCTTTTCGATCATCTCATAGTGGCCCCGACGGTGGAACACACCCTGGATGGCCATGATGAGCACGATGATGTTGATGACCACGCCACTGAACACGTGGAAGCCATGGAAACCGGTGATGAAGAAGAAGAAGTTGGCATACTGGGGAGGCCCGTACTCGTTGCGGGTCATGTTGGCCCCGTCCACGTAATTGACCCGCTCCTTCCAGAGCTTCATGCTGGCGTCATGGTCGAGGTGGTGACCGCCTTCGGCGGGGATGAGGTAATGGCCTTCACGCGCAGGCACAAGGTGGAATCCGGGCGCATTGGCGGGATCATGCGTGTCGTGCGTGTCGTTATGCACCCAATACTTGCTGCCATCCGCGGTGGTGATGTATCCGCCACCGCCGTGGATGA
The DNA here is from genome assembly GCA_044343855.1 of Flavobacteriales bacterium. Taxonomy (GTDB): domain Bacteria; phylum Bacteroidota; class Bacteroidia; order Flavobacteriales_F; family PHOS-HE28; genus PHOS-HE28. The sequence continues at coordinate 6,082 of JBIJDX010000062.1, read as the reverse complement.
AGTGGCTCCACTCCCACGCCTGGCTGCCCACGAAGAAGGCACCTCCCAGCACGGTGAGGAACATCCACTTGATGACACCCTTCTTGTCCATGCGGTGACCCGCCTCCACAGCGAGCACCATGGTCACGGAGCTGAAAATGAGGATGGCCGTCATGAGGGCCACGTAGATCAACGGATAGCTGCCCGTGAGACCCGGCAATGCGCGGAACACCTCCTCACCGATGGGCCATGCCTCCAGCGTGCTGTGCCGCACGAACCCATAGGCCACCAGCAGGCCGGAGAAGGTCAATGCATCGGACACCAGGAAGAACCACATCATCATCTTCCCGTAGCTGATGCTGAACGGGGAACGGCCGCCGCCCCACAGGACGTCGTTGCTCAGTGTCTTGGTCGCGTCTCCAGCCATGGTCTTGCTTTTCCGGCCGCAATGTTAGTGAACGAAGAGGAGGAATAAAAGCAGGTAGACCCACAGCCCCCCCAGGAAGTGCCAATACACGGTGCCGGCCCACAGGCCGGCGTGGTCCTCCCTGGAATAACGGCCCAGCAGCGCCATGGCCACCATCACCACCAGGCTGAGCAGCCCGAACACCAGGTGGGCGAGGTGGGCCGCAGTAAGCACATACAGGTAGGAGCTGGCGGTATTCTTCTGCTCGTCAATCTCGGCGTTCAATGGCTTGCTCCGGAATTCATCCGAGGCTGCATAGAACGATCCGCCCTCGAGCACGAGGGGCTCACCCTGACGCAGAATGGTGTAGTCCGATCCGTATTCGCCCGTTGCCTGGGCCATTCGACCCACCGTATACTGACCTTTGGCCACCAGCTCCCCCCACCCCCTGAACTGGCTCCATGTGAACACGGCCCCAAGCAGCAGGGTCGCCCCAAGCAAGGGGGCCACGCGCCGCATCGCACCCGACCGGGCCGCCACGAGGGCCAACTGCACGAACACACTGCTGAGCAGGATGGCGGCCGTGCTGACATAGAAGGCGGCTGGCAGGGTGATGTCCACCCAATAGCCCGAGCTCATGCTGACCACGTAGGCGCTGGTGAGCCCCGCGAAGAACATGACGATGGCGAATACGATCAGATAGGTGACGAGCTTGCGGGTGCGAACCTTGCGCTGGAGCTCTTCGGCCGGGGAGAAGGTGGGGGTGTTCATGGGCGGTCAAGGACATAGGCCACCTGCACCAAAGGGAGGTAGATGAAGCTCGCGAACATCAGGCGGCGTGCGTCCTGCCGGTCCAGCGTGCGATAAAGCCGCCAGGCAGGCCAGACCATGACCAGTCCGGCAAGGACCGAAACCCACAACGCCCACGCACCCACGATACCGTACACCCAGGGAAGCATGCCTGCCGGAATAACGAACAAGGTGTACAAAAGGATCAGGAAGGCGCTGCGACGATCGCAACCACCTGCGGAGGGAAGCAGGCGGAAACCAGCGCGGGAATAGTCCTCATCGAGCACCCAGGCGATGGCCCAGAAGTGGGGGAACTGCCACATGAACTGCATGGCGAAAAGCAATCCGGGTTCCAGGCCGAAGTGCCCGGTGGCGGCCACGTAGCCGAGCATGGGAGGGAATGCGCCCGGGAAGGCCCCCACGAACACGGCCCACGGGCTTTGCTTCTTCAGCGGGGTGTAAAGGGCCACGTACATGAAGAGGGACATGAAGCCCAGAATGCTTGTGAGGGGCCCGAAACGCAGCCAAAGCAGCACCGTGCCCGCCAAACCGGCGATGGCCGCGGCCGCAATGGCTTCCCCCGAACTCAGCGCCGCACGCACCAAGGGACGCGCGGCCGTGCGGCGCATGAGGGCATCCTCCCCCACTTCGATCACCTGGTTCAAGGCATTGGACGCGCCCGTGAGCAATGTGCCGGCCAGCACCAGCACCCACAGGCCGGTCCAATTGAAGCCGCCCTCCGGCACACCGAGCAGATAGCCGAGCACTGCACTGACCACCACCAGGGAGGCCAGGCGCAGCTTGAAGAGCACCGCCACTTCACGGAGCTTCCCCAAGGGGGCGGCGGCGACATATCCCGGGGAGCGTTCCACGCGGTGTCAAAGGTACCGCATTCGCGCGTTCCGCGCAGCGCGTGCGTGCAAGGAGGACCTCATCAACGCGGCAGGCGGTAGCGCACCTCCTGGTCTGCGTAGCGTTCGCGAAAATGGCAGACGATGCCAGCGCGCACCACCAGGTCCTGCACGGTTTCCGCTCCCGGGGCACTGCGGTCGCGCCATAGCACCGATGCCTGCAGCATGGTCCCGGTGTGGGGGTCGAGCGTCCAGCCGGCACGGAGCTCCCCGTGGAACAGCGTGTAGGGACCCATCATTCCGATGCGATAGCCATAATTGACCGGTTCCCCCTCCACCCGGGGCCGGTCCGATTCCGGGCGGAAAATGTTGTTCCCATAGCTGGCCACACTATCAGCACCCAGCCAGGCCATGCTCGCATGCGCGCTGAACATCCACCCTGCACGCCGCCACTCCGCACGCAGCAGGGCCTCCTGGAAGTTGGAGCCGAACGGGTGGGCAAGCGGCTGCCCGAAGTGTGCGTAATTCTGGCGCGTATCCGAGTGGGTGTACATGAAGGGCCGCACCAGGTTCCACTCGGCACGCATGGTGAGGCCGGGCTGCCTGAACACATCGCGCAGCATCACGCCCAGCTGCAGCGCCTGCTTGTTGGCATACCACCCATTGCCGCTTCGCACCTGGTCCAGGAGGAACTCATCGAGCATCACCTGCAGATAGAGCGTGTGGGCCTTCCCCACGGTCACGTTGAGGGCACCGCCCAGCAGGGCATTGTCCGGCGAGCCGATGCTGAACTCCACCGGGCGATAGAAGATGATCGGGTTCAGGTAGTTGACATCGAAGCCCCGGGGATAGAGGCTGTCGCCTGCGCTCCATACGATGGCCTCGAAAAGACCCGCGTTGACACGCGGGGAGATGTTCCACGAGAGGTAGTGCATGCTGGCGAACTTGCCCTGGAAGCGCGATGGGTCGCCACCGGCGCCGCGCAGGTCGCTCATGCGGGTGAACAGGTTCATGTACTTCACCTTCCACACCGTGGTGGTGATGCGCAGGTAGGGGTAGCTGTACCCTTCGTCCGAGAGCAGCAGTGAACGATGGCCCTCCCCGATGAAGTGGCGGCCACGACCCACTGTGAGGTTGAAATACCGACCCGGGTCCCAACTCAGGTGCCCCTGCACATCATGATGGCTGCGCGCCCCGGCAGTGCCGCGGGCATAGCCCTCGCCGGGTACCACCTGGGTGGCTGTTGCGAGTGAATCCATGTAGCGTGGCAGGCGTTCCTGCCAGGCCATGCCATTGAGGTGGATGTTGAACCGATCTCCGAGGTCCGCATCGAACCAGGCACCGCCGCCCAGCCGCTGGATGAAGGTGGTGGAGGCCTGTACATCAAGCCCGGCGGTCGATTCCACAAGCGGACCGAAGCGCACGGCACGTGCATCGGTGACCCCGGCCCACCGGTCAAGCAGTGGAAGAACGGCGGGGGGAAGGAGGCTGTCACCGGGAAGGTCGCTGCGGCGGTAGGGACGCAGGGCGGTGTGCGCCGTGCCCTTGTGGTGATGCAGTGCGGAAGCGTAGGGCTGCTCCACCGTCCGGCTCAGGGGCATCCAGGCGGGTTGCGCGACCACCGGGGAGGCCGACCACAGGAACGGCAGCAATAACGCGGCCCTCATGCGGTGCGGCGCGGCCATACAAAAGGCAGCATGGCCAGCGCGAAGGCCGAGGTGCCCAGTACCATGAGGCCCAGGTTGGGATGCCACTTGCGGGTGACCAGGCTGAGCAGGATGATGACAATGGAATAGCAATAGAGGGTCAGCGTGGTGCCCTTGTGCCCCAGGCCGAGCGCCAGCAGCCGATGGTGGATGTGGTTCTTGTCAGCCGCGAAGGGTGAGATGCCCCGCACCGAGCGCACCACGAACACACGCAGTGTATCCACCAAGGGGTATGCCACCACGGCCATCACGAAGATGGGCGTTGGGATCTGGCGCAGTTGGAGCGGCAGACGGCTCGTATCATGCTCCACCACCCGCATCGCGAGCACCGCCAGGATGGCACCGATGATGAGCGAACCACTGTCACCCATGAAGATGCGCGCCGGATTGAAATTGAAGACCAGGAAGCCGACCAATGCACCAGCGAGCACGAAGGCAAGCAGCGAAAGCGCCACATCGCCGGCCAGGAAAAGCCACAGCCCATAGGTGACCGAAGCAATGAAGCCGATGCCAGCGGCCAACCCGTCCACCCCGTCGATGAGGTTGAACGCATTCACCAGGACGACATAGACGAAGAAGGAGAAGGCGATGGCGATGCCCTCCGGCAGTTCATGGATGCCGAAGATGCCATGCAGGCTATCGATGCGGATATCGGCCATCACCACCAGGATGTATGCCACGATGAGGTGGCCCACCAGCTTCTTCACCGGGCTGAAACCGATGATGTCGTCCTTCACCCCGATGAAGAACAGCAGCACCATGGCTGCCAGCATGTACTTGAAATCGGAGTAGGCCGCACCCATGGCCTCATAGAGCAGCCGCGGGTCGTAGCCATGCTCTCCGATCCCGATGGAGGTGCCCCGCGGGAACCAGAGCGCATAACTGAACAACACCGAGGCGAAGATGATGATGCCCCCGATGGTGGGAACACTGCGCTGGTGCAGCTTGCGCTCCTCGGTGGGTTCATCCACCAGGTGCTTCATCCGTGCCACCTTGATGAGGCTGGGCATGGTGAAGAGCACCACAACGAAGGCGGTGAGCGAACCGAACAGGAGGATGTACCCGTGCTCCTTCATACCGGCATCAAAGATCGTAATAGCGGTTGAAGAGATCGGTCCGCAGGGCAAGGTAGATGTAGGTGCTCTGGAAGTTGTCCTCCGTCCCGGGCAGATCGCGGCGCATCACCCCGAACATGGCACGCAGGTTGGTCTTCGGGTTGAACAGGTAGGACAGGTTGGCATCCATGGTGAAGAGGTCCAGCGACTCCGCCTCAAGCGTGTCGCGCACCGCCGGGAGAGGCCTGCCGATGTCCGCCCCCGCAATGCCGCCTGCCGGATCGCGATGCACGAGCGCCCTGGTGCCGCGCACCTGCAGCCGTGCCCGCCCAACGGTTTGCTCGGCGATCAGCACGGCCTCCTGGAAACAGGTGCCGAGCGGATGCGCCAGGGGCTGTGATGCATGCTGGTAGGCAAGCTCAGGTGTCGCGTTCATGTAGGCGTAAGGCTCGGCGGTGTTGTACTCCAGCTGCAGGTCGAATCCGCGGATGCCCAGGTCGAAGGCACGAACGCCCGCCTGCCATGCGGCCGCCTCGCTCACCGCGTACTGGCCGTAGGCGAACAGCCCGTCGGTGAGCTTCAATCGCACATCCGCCCCGAAGAGCCTGCCACTGCCCGGCGCCCCGGCACCCAGCAGGGTGTTCAGGCCGATCACCGGGTTGAGCTCCATGGCATCGAAGGGCAGCACACGGGTGCTGTCGATGGTGCGGAATAGCGTGGCCTCGAATAACCCCAGCTGCAGCGGACCGAGCTGTGCGCTGAGATGGTTGTACCGGGCACGGTACCAATGGAAGAGGGACTCTGCCGCATCACCCGTGGGAAGTCGGTCATCGCGAGAGATACCCCCGAGCTGCCGTGCATGCCAGGTGGTGTACTGCACCCGGTCCTTCAGGAACAGGAGGCTGAACTTGAGGTACGGGGAGTTGAGCGCATTGTCGCTCAGCAGCATCGACCGGTAGCCGTGTCCGACGAAATGCCTGCCATGACCGAACTGCACGTTCAGGTGATCGGTCGGAGAGAATGAGATGTTGGCCTGTGACCAACCGTAGTCAAGCTCCCGCCTGTTCTGGACCTTCACACGCGCCTCACCGGGCGCTGCCCCTGTTTCCTGCACACGGCGGAAGATGTACTGGGGCACCAGGGCCTGGGTCTCCAGGAACATGGTCTGGAAGGAGAACCTGGGCCCCAGGTCACCCCGCAACAGGAAGCCCCGCGCATTGGCATAGTACCGGTTGGTATCGCTGTAGGCGGTGCGGTCGCCGCGGTCAGAACCCAGCTCGAAGCGGAACAGGGGAT
>JBIJDX010000061.1:0-13373 GCA_044343855.1 Flavobacteriales bacterium | reverse complement strand
GGGTTGTGGTACGCCTGTTACAGGACGTGCCCTGATCGAACGCCGTAAAAAGGATCGCCCCGGCATGGGCCGGGGCGATCAATACGTTGGAGGCAGGCTCTCAGAGGCCGAGCTGTCCCTTGAAATTGCGGAACTCGAGGTCCTTCATCGCCTTGTCGCGCATGGACGCATCCTTCTGGACGGCCTGTGCGAGGTTGTTGCGCACGCCATCGGCGTTACCGGCACGTGCAGCGATCACTGCGGCGAGGTAACGCCCCGTGGCGCTGTCCTTGTCCGCCGCCCTGTCCAGGATGCCCTGCGCACCGGTGGCATCGCCATTGAGCAGCTTCGCCAGGGCCGCGTTCACGGTGTTCATGCCTGCCATGTTGCTGTTGGCGCTGGCATAGTCCCCGTTCTGGATGTTCACGAGGCCCATGTTGTATTTCACCTCGGGGCCGGCGCTCGTGGCCTTGGCGAAATGGTCCGCGGCCTTTTTGCGATCCCCCTTCAGGCGGGCCACCACGCCCAGGTTGTTGGTGCTTACGGCGTTGTCCTTGATGCTGTTGGCCTTCTGGAACTGGCTGGCCGCCTCATCCAGCTTGTTCTGCATCATGTAGATGTAGCCCACGTTGTTGGCGCCGCGGTGATCGCTCGGGAAGATGCGTTCCGCCTCCTTGTAGATGCGCAGTTGCTCGTTGATGTCGCTGGTCAGCGTGGCAGCGAAGAGGAGTTCCTCCACATTGAGCGAATCGGGCATGGACCTGGCCATCGTGGTGAGCTGTTCGTCGGTCTTGCCAACGATCTCGTACATCAGGCGCATCTCACTGCGGCGCAGCTTGGGGAGGATGTTCTCGCGCAGTTCCGTGTAAGTGGCGGCCATGTTCCTGATCTCGGACTCGCGCTTGTCGCCTTCGGGATACATTTCCAGCACGCGGAGAACGAGGTCCCTGTCGGCCATGCTGCTGGCCTGCATGGCTTTCTTGAAGCCGTCCCAATCCTCACCGCGCGGAGTGAGCGTGTAGAAACCATCCGCTTTGGCGGCGTCCAGCTTGGCCCTGCCGAGATCCCCCTTGGCCCAGCCCTGAGCGCTCGCAGCCCTGTTCTCAGCAAGCTTCTCGTTGTTGCTGAGCTCGCCTTCGGGGCTGGCCCACGCATCGATGGCAAGACCCTTCAGGTTGATGTTGCCCTTCTTCGCCACGCCCTTGATCAGGTCGGCCATCGCCTTGATATCGGCATCCTTCAGTTCACCGGCACGCACCACGCTCGAGTTCACCTCGTAGTTGATCACGGCGTCCTGGCTGTGCTGGGTGATGCGCTGGAAGGCATCCTTGCCGAGGAGTACCTTGTCGTCGCTCACCATCAGGTACGGAGTGGTGATGACACCATCCGCGATCTTGATGGCGGTGAATGGAAGCTCCTTGCTGCCCTGTTTGCCGAGGATCTTCACCATGAGCTCGCTCTGGGCCATGGCGGGCGTGTAGGCCACCTTGCTGCTGTAGCTGAAGGCCTTCCCGTTCTCATAGGGGATGACCGTGTAGTTGCCCACGGCCTTGTCGCCCTGGAAGCCCACCATCTTGAACGGGGTCTCTCCTCCCGTGTAGGTCAGGGTGGGGGTGAGCTCCACCAGGGCCTTGCGGTAGAAATACTTTCCGGGGAAATTACCATTGATGCTGACGGCCACGGAATCGCCCTGGACGATCAGGGGGTTCGGCTCCACCGTGTACTTGATGTTCTCCACGTACTTGTTCATCTTGCCCAGACCGCCACAAGCGGTGACAAGAACGGCCATTGCGACCAGTACGACCCCCCCGTTGAAGTGACGCTTTTCCATGTATGCGGAGCGTTTTTCGTGTTTTCGGCCGCAAGTATACATACTGTCCTTCAGGCTTGTGTGAAATGGCTTCACCTTTAATTCTCCACAACCCAGGGTTCACCTTACAGAAAGACCGTCCGGAGGCCTGTTCCGGCAGGTTCATCGATGTGAGCCAGCAGTTCAGCGTAGGCAGGTTCATCATGCAGCAGGTCGCGCTGGCCCAGGTGGACGAGCAGCACCCTGGAGCCGGTCAATTTGCGCAGGTGATCCAGGTAGCGCTCCTGCAACTGGCCCAGGTAGGACGCCTGAATGGAAGCCTCGTAGCTGCGTCCGCGCTGTGCGATGCGCTCCAGCACGCGTTCCATGGGAAGGTGCAGGTAGACGATGAGCTCCGGCTTGGGCAGGTCGGCATACATGATGCGATAGAGGTCCCGGAACAGTGCGTATTCATCGGCCTGCAGCGTGACACTTGCGAACACGAGCGATTTGCCCAGGGAATAATCGGCGATGGTGCGCGGCACGAAGAGGTCCTGTTCGGTGGTCCGCTTCAGCTGGTGGTAGCGCTGCGCCAGGAACGAAAGCTCCACGGAGAAGGCGAAGCGCTCCGGCTCCGCGTAGAAGCGGGGCAGGAACGGGTTGTCCTCGAACTCCTCCAGTATGGTGCGGGCACCCGACCGTTCGGCCAACCGTCTGCACAGGGTTGTCTTGCCCGCACCGATAAGGCCCTCCACGGCGATGTGGTGGTAACGAAGCGGTGTGGTATCGGGTCGGGCTGTCATGCCCCGCGAAGATCGCAAAGGAGCTGCAACACCGTGCGCCCGCGCAACGGATGCAGGTGGCTCGGTGCGAGGTCCGCCGCGGGAGCCAGCGCGAACGAGCGCAGGTGCATGCGCGGGTGGGGCACCTGCAGGTGCGGCAGGTCGTGGACCTCATCGCCCAGCAGCAGGATGTCGATGTCGATGGTACGGGGCGCATACCCCCCCCCCGCGACTCGTTCCCGGCCCAGCTGCCGCTCCACGGACAGGGCCACATCAAGAACGGCCGTTGCCGGATGGGTGGTCCGGCACCACAGGGCCCTGTTGAGGAACAAGCTGGAATGCGCGAATCCCCACGGCTCCGTCCAATGATCCCTGCTGCGCTGCATCCCGGCCACTCCCAGCGCTGATGTCAGCATCAGTTCCGCACGCTGGAACAGGTGCTCCGGATCGCCCAGGTTCCCCCCCAGCAGCAGCAGCAGGTCGCGCTCCTTCACCACAGGTGTCAAAGCTAACCGCAGGGCGCCATCCATCATCCCATCGCTCCGTCCATGTAGCACGCATGGAAAGCGGTGCCGCCATCGGATAGTTTCGCATCACCACATCTCCCAAGCCATGCGCCAGTTCCTCAAGTTCATGCTCGCCTCGATGCTCGGCACCCTGTTGATGGGCGTGCTGCTCATCGTCCTGTTCATCGGCCTCATCGCCGCCATCGGTGCGGGCATGTCGTCGGCCGGCGAGCCCAGGGCCATCACGGAGCGGTCGGTGCTCCATGTGCAGTTGGACCGTCCCATCGTGGACCGCGGAAGCAAGGACCAGTTCGACATCGACCTGGGCCCCTTCAGCAGCATGAGCCAACTGGGACTCAACCAGGTGGTGGGTGCACTGGAGAAGGCCAAGACCGATGACAGGATCAGTGGCATCTTCCTGGACCTGGGCATGGTTGACGTGGGCTATGCCACCTTGCGCGAGATCCGTGAGAAGATCGTGGAGTTCAAGCAGGAAAGTGGCAAGCCGGTGATCGCCTTCAGCGACACATACACCCAGGCCGCGTACTACCTGGCCACCGCAGCGGATTCCATCTACCTGCAGCCCAAGGGCGACCTTGACCACCGGGGCCTGCAGAGCGAGTACATGTTCCTGAAGGGCATGTTCGACAAGCTCGACATCGACATCCAGTTCATCCGGGGCAGCAACAACAGGTTCAAGAGCTTCGGCGAGGTGTTCACCGAGGAGGGCATGAGCCCCGCGAACAGGGAGCAGAGCCGCCGCATCCTTGCGGGCCTGTGGAACGAACACCTGCAGGCCATCGCCGGCAGGACCGGAAGCAGTGAAGCCACCGTTGATTCGCTTGCCCGCGCACTCGCCATCCGACGCGCCGAGGATGCCCTTGCACTGGGTCTTGTGGACGGCCTGATCTATCGTGACGAAGTGCTGCAGCTCATCCGGACGCGAATGGACATGCCGGCCGACGAGCCGGTGGAGTTCGCCACGCTGCGCCACTATGCGCGCACCGCACCGCATTTCAGGAAGGGCGGCTCGCGGTCCAAGCTCGCCGTGGTCTACGCAGAGGGCGACATCATGACGGGCGAGAGCGGCGACGGCACCATCGGGAGCGAAACACTTTCGGAGACCCTGCGGGAAGCACGCGAGGACAGCAGCATAAAGGCCATCGTGCTGCGTGTGAACAGCCCGGGTGGCAGCGGCCTGGCCAGCGACGTGATCTGGCGTGAGGTGGACCTTGCCAAGCGGGTGAAGCCCGTGGTGGTGAGCATGGGCAACGTGGCGGCCAGCGGTGGCTACTACATCAGCGCCCCGGCCACGCGCATCTTCGCCGAACCCACCACCATCACGGGTTCCATCGGGGTTTTCGGCATCATCCCCAACATGCAGGGTTTCTTCAACAACAAGCTCGGCATCACCTTCGACGGGGAGAAGACCCATCCTTACGCGGACATGCTCACCGTAACGCGCCCGCTCACGGATGAGGAGAAGGGGATCATGCAGGGCTACATCGATGACTTCTACACCAGCTTCAAGGAGCGGGTGGCTGCGGGCCGCAACATGACCGTGGAGCAGGTGGACAGCGTTGGGCAGGGACGTGTGTGGACCGGCAGCGATGCATTGCAGCACGGGCTTGTGGACGAGCTCGGTGGCCTGGAGGATGCCATCCGGCACGCCGCGGAACTGGCCGGCATGAGCGATTACCGCACCGTGGAATTACCGGAACAGAAGGAGTTCTACCAGCAGCTGCTGGAGGACCTCAATGCCCAGGCGAGCGGTTGGGCCGCGCGCCAATGGCTGGGCGAGGACGCCGAACTGCTGCGCCGCTTCGAACAGGTGAAGCGGGCGAAGTCGTGCATCGGAGTGATGGCACGCATGCCCTTCGACATGGAGGTGCACTGAACGGAAGGGACCAACGCAAAGGACCCCGACGCCCGTTGCCGGGGTCGAGGTCCTCTGTTGCCCTAACGATCAAGAACACTGACCAAAACCTGTCCTTGTAACGGGGGTGCTCCCGGGAAGGTTACGATCCGTTCCCTTCAAGGGTCAATTCCACGTGCACACCGCTGTGGTTGCGCACATTGAGCACCCGTCCATCGCGCCATAGCAGGTACTGGCCCTTGATCCCTGCCAGCGTGCCGGCGACAACCGGCTGCTTGTCCAGGTTGATGCTTGCGACCTTGGGCGGGATGTCCAGACCCGGATAATGTATATGGATCGGATCCTCGCCATCAGCCATGCACGAGCGGAGGGCGTCGGGGATCAACTCCAGGGCTTCGGAACGTGCGGCGATCAGTTCCTCACCGGCGGGCGGCAGCGGCGCCAGCATCCGGCGCCAGTTGGTGCGGTCTGCAAAGCGCTCCTTGAGGGCCACCTCGATGCATCCTGCCAGCTGGCGGTAGGGCGTGCGGGCGATGACCAATGCCGATACGGCACCCTGGTCGATCCACCGGGTGGGCACCTGGGTGGCGCGGGTGACACCCACCTTGACCTGCCCGGTATGGCTCAGGTACACCACATGGTCGGTGTTGTGATGCTCCCGTTCCCACGCCGGATCACGCCCCTCGCCAAGGTGTGCCCGGCACAGCTCCGGTCGCACGATGCACTCGCTGTTCTCCGGTGCATTCCCGAAGCAGGGGTAGCAGAAACCCTGGCCGAACAACTTCCTCACACGCCGTTCACAGCGTACGCAGCTGAGCACACCCGTGGCCCTGATGGCCACCCGGCGTCCAACCAACCTGTTCATGGGATGCTCGGAACCGCCGAGCCGCAGGACGTAGCGGGCCTCGCCATCCACCAGGGCGGAGTGCATCTTCCGCAGGGGGGTTCCCACCTCCATGGCCACTTGCAATTTGGGGGGAAGGTAACCGTACCTTCATCTTCGCGTCCGCCGCCATGCCCGTCAACGCCCTATTCTCATTCCTCATCCGGAAGCGCCTGCAGCAGATCGAGCTGTTCCGCGAGAACCCGACGCTGACGCAGCTCGAGACCTTCCACCGCCTGGTTCAACAGGCGCGTTACACCGAATGGGGCCGACGGTTCGACCACTCGACCATCACCGATCCGGACATCTATCGGTCGCGTGTGCCGGTCCAGGATTACGAGGATGTGAAGCCCTATGTGCAGCGCATGCGCAAGGGCGAGCAGAACCTGCTTTGGCCCACGGACATCCGCTGGTTCGCAAAGAGCAGTGGCACCACAGGCGACCGGAGCAAGTACATTCCCGTGAGCCGTGAAACGCTGGAGGAATGCCACTACATGGGCGGAAAGGACCTGATCGCCCTGCATTACCAGCAATTCCCGGAGAGCAAGCTGTATCAGGGGATGAGCCTGGTGGTCGGTGGCAGCAGCACCATCGAGCCGCTGCGTCCCGATGCCTACTCCGGGGACCTCAGCGCCATCATCATCCGCAACCTGCCCATCTGGGTGGAGGTGCGGCGCATCCCTACCATCGAGACCGCCCTGATGGAGAACTGGGAGCAGAAGATCGAGAAGATGGCGCGTGAGAGCATCCGTGAGGATGTCAGGAGCATTGCCGGGGTGCCCAGCTGGACCCTCGTGCTGCTGCGCAGGATATTGGAGATCACGGGGAAGCGCGACATCCTGGAGGTATGGCCCAACCTGGAGCTGTTCATGCATGGCGGGGTCAGCTTCCTCCCCTACCGCGCACAGTTCGAGGCGTTGATCCCTTCGCCCACCATGAACTACCTGGAGAGCTACAACGCCTCGGAGGGGCATTTCGCCGTGCAGGACCGTCGCGGCGCGGATGACATGCTGCTGATGCTGGACTATGGCATCTTCTACGAATTCATGCCGCTGGACCAGCTGGGCCTTGAACAGCCGAGGACCCTGCTGCTGAACGAGGTGGAGGTGGGTCCGCAGTATGCCCTGGTGATCAGCACCAACAGCGGGTTGTGGCGCTACATGCCGGGCGATACGGTGCGTTTCACCAGCACGTCACCCTACCGCATCCAGGTGAGCGGCCGCACCAGGAGCTTCATCAACACCTTCGGCGAGGAGCTGGTGGTGGAGAACGCCGACCGGGGCATGCAGGCCGCCTGCGCCGCAACCGGTGCCGTGCTCACCGAATACACGGCAGGACCGGTGTTCATGGGTGTGGAGGCACGGGGAGGGCATGAATGGATCGTGGAGTTCAGCCGCCCCCCGGCGGATGTGGCACACTTCATGCAGGTGATGGATGACACCATGCGCAGCCTCAATTCCGACTACGATGCCAAGCGCCGAGGCGATATGGCATTAAGGCCACCTGTGCTGCACGTGGTGGAACAGGGCACGTTCCATGCCTGGATGAAGCAGCGGGGGAAGTTGGGGGGGCAGAACAAGGTACCCCGGCTGTCCAATGACAGGAGCATCCTCGAAGCACTGCTCACCTTCGCACCGGCATGAGGTCCGCGATGCTGTTCCCGTTGTTGTTGTGCTGGCCCTTGGGCGCCGCGATGCCGGGTGCTCAGGACACCTTGCTGATACCCGGTTCCTTCGCGCTCTTCACCACCGACGAACTCGGCAACAGTTATGCCATCAGCGGGGATGAGGTGATGCTGTTCGACGCGCGGGGGCGTGAGCTGGCGCGCAACAGTGTCAAGACGCTCGGGCGCATCCATGCCATCGATGCGTTCTATTCGCTTAAGCCCCTGCTCTTCTCGCGTGAACAGGGCATGCTGGCCGTGCTGGACAACACCCTGAGCGTGCAAACCATGGTGGACCTGAGCCGCGGCGGCTATCCGCAGGTGACCCTTGCCTGTGCCAGCGTGCAGAACGCATATTGGCTTTTCGATGACCGGGAAATGGCGCTCTTCAGGGTGGACGGTCAGCTGCGGAAGCTGGCGGAAACGGGAAGACTTGACCAATTGCTGGGAGTAACGGTTAGACCCACGTCCATGCAGGAGCACGACAACCGCCTGTACGTGAACGTGCCCGATGAAGGCATCCTGGTCTTCGACCTGTTCGGCTCATATGCACGCACCATACCCTTGAGGAACGTGCAGCACTTCGAGGTGCGCGGTCCCGTGATCCATCTGCTCGTGCCCGAAGGTCACCTCCGGTACGACATCCGCAGTTTTGCCGTTGACAGCGTGCCACTGACCGTTGCCGGCACCGCGCGGGCCCTGCGCGTGGAACGCGGACGAACCTACGTGCTCACCGAGCGCGGTATCGCCATCACGGAACGCTAGGCCCAACGAATTATCCACATCCTTTCCCGCTCCGCACCGGGCGGATATCTTCGCGAACCGCTCATCGTCAACGTTCCCGTCCATGCACATCGCCATCGCAGGTAACATCGGCTCAGGCAAGACAACCCTCACGGAACTTCTTGCCAAACACTACAGGTGGGACCAATTGCAGGAGGCCGTGGACAACAACCCCTACCTGTTCGACTTCTACAAGGACATGCAGCGGTGGAGCTTCAACCTGCAGATCTTCTTCCTCAACTCACGCTTTGAGCAGCTGCTGGAGATCCGCCGCAGCGGCCGCAACGTGATCCAGGACCGCACCATCTATGAGGATGCGTACATCTTCGCGCCCAACCTGCATGCGATGGGCCTGATGACCACGCGCGATTTCGAGAACTATTTCCGACTGTTCCAGAACATGGACAGCGCCATCACCCCCCCCGACCTGCTCATCTACCTGCAGGCCCCGGTGGAGAAACTGGTGAAGCAGATCGCAGAGCGCGGCCGTGATTACGAGAACTCCATCAGCATCGACTACCTCAAGCGGCTCAACGAGCGGTATGAGGCATGGATCCAGACATACGACAAGGGCAAGCTGCTGATCATCGACGTGGAGGACAACCGCTTCCACACCGATCCGGAGGACCTCGGCCAGATCATCTCCAGGATCGATGCGGAGATCCATGGCCTGTTCCCCCTGGAGCCTGCACATAAGCCCGCTGCCAAGGCCGCGGTGAAAGCACCTGCGAAGGCCGCAGCGAAGGCTCCCGCGAAAAAGGCAGTAGCGAAGAAGCGCTGAACATGCCGCTCGGTGAAGCGATCGCAGCGTTCGTCGCCGAGGTGTTCGCACAGGGCGTGCTCGAAGGACTGCTCGGACCGGTGCGCAGACTTGGCGCCTGGGTCCGAAGCCTGTGCATCCCCGGACTTACCTATCGTGGAGCACTTCGTGGAAGTTGGAACAGGTGAGTAGGAACCTTGACCCTGCTCCTTGTTGGCCTTTAACTGGGAGCGCTCCGCTGACCAGTTGGAAAGACCTTGGCGAAGGCGGGCAGCGATGAAGGCCAGAAAGGACCTACCTGAACGAGCAAGGCCCGCGATGATCGCGGGCCTTGCTCGTTCAGGGTCCAATGCTGTTCCCCTTAGAAACGGTCGCTCACATCGAGCGTGCTGGCAGCCGCCACAGGCTCCACGGTCGGTGTGACCACCGCGCCGTGGCTGTGATCATGGTGCTCATGGCCAGGGTGGGTGGGATGGGCGCCACCTTCGTTGATGTGCGGCGCAATGATCAGCGCCACGATGGAGGTCAGCTTGATGAGGATGTTCATCGAGGGGCCCGAGGTATCCTTGAAGGGGTCGCCCACAGTGTCACCGGTCACGGCGGCCTTGTGGGGATCGCTGCCCTTCTTGTAGGTCTGGCCGTCGATCAGCACCCCCTTCTCGAAGCTCTTCTTGGCATTGTCCCAGGCGCCACCGGCGTTGTTCTGGAAGATGCCCATGAGCACACCGCTCACGGTGATGCCGGCAAGCAGACCGCCGAGGGCCTCGGGACCGAAGGCGAAGCCCACGATGATGGGGCTGAGCAGCGCCAAGGCGCCGGGCAGGATCATCTCGCGGATGGAGGCCTGCGTGCTGATGGCCACGCACTTCTCATACTCCGGCTGGGCCTTGTATTCCATGATGCCGGGGATCTCCTTGAACTGGCGGCGCACCTCCTTCACCATGTCCATGGCGGCCTTGCCCACGGCGCTGATGGCCATGCTGCTGAAGAGGAAGGGGATCATGGCACCCACGAACAACATGGCGAGCACGTTGGCCTTGTAGATGTCGATGGCGGTGATACCGGCGAGGCCCACGTAGGCGGCGAAGAGGGCCAGCGCGGTGAGTGCGGCGGAAGCGATCGCGAAGCCCTTGCCCGTGGCGGCCGTGGTATTGCCCGTGGCGTCGAGGATGTCGGTGCGCTCACGCACCTCCTTGGGCAGGCCGCTCATCTCGGCGATGCCGCCGGCGTTGTCAGCGATGGGACCGAAGGCGTCAATGGCGAGCTGCATGGCGGTTGTGGCCATCATGCCGGCGGCCGCGATGGCCACGCCGTAGAGACCGGCCAGGTGGAAGGCACCGAAGATGCCTGCGGCCAGCACGAGGATCGGCAGGAAGGTGCTCTCCATGCCCACTGCAAGGCCACCGATCACATTGGTGGCGTGGCCCGTGCCGCTCTTCTGCACGATGCTGTCCACCGGCTTGCGGCCCATGGCGGTGTAGTACTCGGTGATGTAGCTCATGAGGAAGCCCACCACCAGGCCGAGCACGATGGCGTAGAAGATGTTGATGCTCTCCACCACCAGGCGCACGTCACCACGGATGAACTCCACGCTGCTGGGGAACATCCAGCCGATGACGAAGTAGCTGGCGATGGCCGTAAGGATGATGCTGCCGATGTTGCCCTTGTTCAAGGCGGCCATCACGCTGTCGGTGTCCTTGTTGATGCGGACGAAGAAGGTGCCGATGATGCTGAAAACGATGCCGAGGCCTGCAATGAGCATGGGCAGCAGGATCGGGGCCATGCCGCCGAAGTTGTCCGCGCTCACCACTTCGCGACCGAGCACCATGGTGCTGAGGATGGTGGCCACATAGCTGCCGAAGAGGTCGGCGCCCATGCCGGCCACATCACCCACGTTGTCGCCCACGTTGTCGGCGATGGTGGCGGGGTTGCGCACGTCATCCTCGGGGATGCCGGCCTCCACCTTGCCCACCAGGTCGGCGCCCACGTCGGCGGCCTTGGTGTAGATGCCACCGCCCACACGGGCGAAGAGCGCGATGGATTCGGCACCCAGGCTGAAGCCTGCGAGCACCTCGAGGGCCTTCATCATCTCCTCGCCATTGGCGGAAGCGCCGTTCACATACATGTGGTAGAACCACACGAAGAGCACGCTTAGGCCCAGCACGGCCAGGCCGCTCACGCCGAGGCCCATCACGGTGCCGCCGTTGAAGCTCACCTTGAGGCCCTGCGCCAGGCTTGTGCGGGCGGCCTGCGTGGTGCGCACATTGGCCTTGGTGGCGATGTTCATGCCGATCCAACCGGCAAGGGCGCTGAAGAACGCACCGATGAGGAAGGCGACGGCGATGAACCAATCACTATGGGCCACCAGCGTTCCGCTCCAGGCAAGCAGCACGGCGGCGATCGCGGCGAAGATGCCAAGCACCTTCCACTCGGCCTTCAGGAACGCGCTGGCACCCTTGGCAATGTAGCCCGCCAGTTGCTGCATGTTGGCATCGCCGGCATCCTGCTTGTTCACCCAGGCGGCCTTTACGACCATCACCACAAGGCCCAAAATGCCCAATGCGGGGATGTAGTACATCAGTTCACTTCCCATCTCAGTTCGGTATAGCGTATGTTAACGTCCTGTTCTTCAGGCAAAAAAGCATGCAGCACAGACTGCAAGGGGGGCAAAAATAGGGGAATGGCCGGAACAGCGACACCTGCATGATCCGTCCACCGGCAGCAAGGGCTCACTTCAGCAGGTACATGGCCTCCTTCGCAGCGCGCACCACGCCTTCCACGCTGGGCAGGCTGGCGTCGATCAACGACGGGGTGAAGGGCAGCGGTATATCGGCCTGGCACACGCGCAATACCGGAGCATCCAGGTGGCTGAAGGCATCCTTCTGCACGCGGAACGCCACTTCGCTGGCCACACTGCCGAAGGGCCAGTTCTCGTCCACCACCACCAAGCGATTGGTCTTCATCACGCTGCGGATGATGGTGGCGCTATCCAGCGGGCGGATGGTGCGCAGGTCGATGACCTCGGCGCTGATGCCCTCCTTGGCAAGCTCTTCCGCGGCGCCCAAGGCCACCTTCATCATCTTGTTGAAGGAAACGATGGTGACATCGGTGCCTTCGCGTTTCACATCGGCCACCCCGATGGGCAGCAGGTACTCCCCGTCGGGGATCTCCCCCTTGTCCCCGTACATGCGCTCGCTCTCCATGAATAGCACGGGGTCGTTGTCGCGGATGGCGGCCTTCAGCAGGCCCTTGGCATCGTAGGGGTTGCTCGGGCTGATGACCTTGAGGCCGGGGATGTTGGCGTACATGGCCTCGAAGCTCTGGCTGTGGGTGGCGGCCAGCTGTCCCGCGCTGCCGTTGCCTCCACGGAACACGATGGGAACATGGAACTGGCCACCGCTCATCTGCAGCATCTTGGCCGCGTGGTTGATGATCTGGTCGGCCGCAAGGATGGCGAAGTTCCAGGTCATGAACTCGACGATGGGGCGCAGGCCGTTCATGGCTGCACCCACGCCGATGGCGCTGAAACCCAGTTCCGCGATGGGCGTGTCGATCACCCGCCTCTCACCGAACTCCGCCAGCATGCCCTTGCTCACCTTGTAGGCTCCATCGTATTCGGCCACCTCCTCACCCATCAGGAACACGCTGGGGTCTCGGCGCAT
This sequence comes from Flavobacteriales bacterium, assembly GCA_044343855.1. GTDB lineage: Bacteria > Bacteroidota > Bacteroidia > Flavobacteriales_F > PHOS-HE28 > PHOS-HE28. Next base: position 690 of record JBIJDX010000061.1, on the reverse strand, counting down.
CTCTTCGCTCATCGCCTCACAAAGGGCCTCTCGCATCTGGACCGTACGCATGGGAACACTGGTTGGAGGGCGCGAAGTTAGCGGCACCGGGCCTCACCTGCGCCACCTTCAGCCGCACCGATCACCACATCGGCCCTGCACCGTAATTTTGGCCTCCGGAAAGGGAGTTCACCAACGAACAAGTGGCCCCGTTCCCCGTTCATCCTTAACCATGAAGATCCTCGTTCTTCTAAGCCAGGTGCCCGACACCACGGCACGCATCGCCTTCTCCAACGACAACACGCAGTACGACGGCAATGGGGTGACCTTCATCGTGAACCCCTACGATGAGTGGTACGCCCTGGTACGCGCCTTGGAGCTCAAGGAGGCCGCGGGTATCGGCAGCGTCACCACCATCACCGTTGGTGGCACGGACACCGAAGCCACCATCCGCAAGGGGCTGGCCATCGGGGCCGACGATGCCGTCCGCATCGATGCCCAACCGACCGACGCACTGCAAGTGGCCGAACTGGTCGTCGCATATGCGAAGGACAAGGGCTACGACCTGGTGCTGGCGGGCAAGGAGACGATCGATCACAATGGGGGCCAGGTGGGTGCCATGGTGGCCGAGCTGCTCGACATGCCATACGTGCCGCTGGCCAGCAAATTGGATGTGAGCGGCACCACCGCCACCGTGGAGCGCGATGTACC
>JBIJDX010000060.1:0-13375 GCA_044343855.1 Flavobacteriales bacterium | reverse complement strand
TGTAACTGGTGACACCGGCCCGGATGGCGCTCATGAGTGCCGCCGTGGAGGGGTCGGGAGTGATGGAGACGAACCGTGTCCGCTTGGAACGCCTGATGCCCTCACGGATGCTGCGTGCTGTGAAGCCATCCGCCATGTGGTCGATGAGGACGACGTCCGGGCGATGACGCACAAGGAGTGCATGCAGCTCGATCTCATCCCGGGCCACCCCGACCAACTCCACCCGACCCACCCCGGACAGGATGGCACGGAGCCCGATGATGGACAGTTCGCCGTGGTCGGCTATCAGGGTGCGTACCGGCATGCGTTATTTGGAATGATCCCAGATAAGGGCAAAAGTAGTCGCCCCACCGTTCCGCACGATCAGAAGTTGTCCACGGTTTTCCGCTCCATTACGGAGTAGCGCTGTCCCTCGCGGGCCGCCTCCGTCCGCGGAAAGATGGGCAATGCCTCCTGCAACAGGGCCTGTTCGCTCTTGTAGCGTGATGAGAAGTGCCCCAACAGCAACCTGCCCACACCGGCATCACGGGCCATTGTGGCAGCCTGCGCCGCGGTGCTGTGAAGCGTCTCCCGTGCGCGTCCGCTCAGCTGCTCGGTGAAGGTGGCCTCGTGGTAGAGCAGGTCGACCCCCTGCAGATGGGGCACGAGTTCCGGCGCAAAGGCCGTGTCGCTGCAATAGGCATAGGCCCGCGGGAGCGGCGGCGGCAGGGTCAGGTCGTGATTGGGCACCACGGTGCCATCGGCAAGGGTCAGGTCGGCCCCCTGTTTCACCTTGTCGCGGAAGTAGTGCGGGATCTCCGCCACTCGTTCCTGGCGCAACCCCCGTGACGCAGGGCGCTCGCGGAAGAGGAACCCGGTGGTGGGTATCCTGTGCTTCAGTGCAAGGGCGGTCACCTCCATGCGTTCGTCGGCATGGACAGGGACACCGCTCCGCTCCGGATTCACATGCACATGCAGCGGATAGCGGAGGTACGTGCCGGATGCGTGCAACTGAATATCAATGATGGCCTTGAGGGGTTGGGGACCATGGATGAACAGGGGTGACCTGCGGCCCATGAGGTGCATGGAGCTGATGAGGCCCTGCAGCCCCAGGTAATGATCTCCGTGCAGGTGGCTGATGAAAATGCGCTCGATGCGCATGAAGTTCACCCCCTGTTCACGCAGCCGTTCCTGGGTTCCCTCCCCGCAATCGATCAGGTACAGGGCCTCGTGCACGTTGAGCAGCTGCGCGGTGGGATAGCGCCCACGGGCAGGCAGGGCTGCACCGGTGCCAAGTGTGAGCAGTTCGAATCGGCGCATGGCATGGAAGCGGAGAGCCCCTGTCCACCAGCGCGGACAGGGGCCCCCTCAATGTTGCCGCTCGATCACCGGTTCAGGACCAGGCGACCGGTCTGGACGTTCTTGCCGGAACGCACCTGGTACAGATAGACGCCGGATGCGAGGTCCTGCGCATCGAAGGGTATGCGGTTGAGGCCTGCCTTGCCGGCGACGGTGCGCTGCCATCGCTCACCGCCGAGAAGGTCGAAGACGCGCACCTCAACAGCGCCGCTGCGTGCCAGTTCGAACTCGAACGTGGCGCGCTGTGCGAACGGGTTGGGCACGGTGCGCACGCCGGAGAGCGCGCTCACTGCCACGTCCGGAACGGACGTGTTGGCTTCGATGATGATGCGGTACCCGGAGAAATCGTAGGGCACGGACAAAACATTGCCGAAGATGGCGGAATGCGCGAGCACTTCAAGGACCAGGGGGTAGGTGCCGGTGACCGTTGGCGTTCCGGTGATGACCCCGCAGCCCAACTGGCTGGTGATGTAGGAGCATGGGGCCGGGGTCTGGGAGTTGCAGGCGATGGAGAGCCCGGATGGCAGGCCGGAGATGTTCACAAAGCTCACAGAGTCAATGGTGAGCCCTGCGAACGCGGGATCGACAAGCCCTGCCTCCGCGGGCACGATGAGGTTCAGGTCCTGGAAATAGGGGACACCCACATATCCCGTCATGAAATTCTCAGTGGTATCGGGCCACACACCGAACACGCTGTCGGCGTAGAGGGGGTTCGGGGTGCACGGCTGCGCCAACGCTGCGGAAGCAAGGGCGAATGAAAATGCAAGGGTGACCGATCTCATCATGTGCATCAATTTTCGTTGTTTACGTCCTTTTCGAGTTCCTCCATGTACAGCAGGTCCACCGCCTCCGCCACCGTGGGCGTGATGGACAGCACGGATTCAAGCTGCGAGATCTGGACCAGTTTCTGCACCGGCTCCTGAAGTCCGCAGACGACCAGGCTGCCGCTCACGCTCTTGCAGAGCCGGTTGGCGACAAGCAGGGCGCTCAGTCCGGAAGAGTCGCAGTAACGGGAGGTGGCAAGGTCGATGATGATGTTGCGCACACCCGTCTTGTTCAGGTACACCAGTTCACTTTTCAGTTCAGGTGCGCAGGTCGTGTCCAGCTTGTCCACGTTGCTTGTGATAAGCGTGTACCTGCCTTTGTCCTCTATCGTGAAGTTCATGGTGTGTGCTGCTTCACGTCAAAGATAATCAGCCGACGCCAACTTGTATGCACCTGTTCCGGAACCGTATCGTCAACAGGCTACCGTGGAATTCGGGCTGCCAGCAGGTAGAGCACGGCCATGCGCACCGCCACCCCGTTCTCCACCTGGTCGAGGATGATGCTGTTGGCATGGTCGGCAACCTCGCTGGTCACCTCCACGCCCCGGTTGATGGGACCGGGGTGCATAATCACCACGTCCTTTCCGATGCGCTCGTATCGCTCGCGGTCCAGTCCGTAGAGCATGGCATATTCCCGGAGGCTGGGAAAGTTGGCGACCCCATCCCCCCCCTGGCGTTCCAACTGGATGCGCAGCATGTTGGCCACGTCACACCAGCGCAGGGCCTTGTCAAGGTCATGCTCCACCTGTACACCGAGCGAGCGGATGCTGCGCGGCATGAGGGTGGCAGGCCCGGCCAGCATCACCTCGGCCCCCAGCTTCTGCAGGCACAGGATATTGCTGAGTGCGACACGGCTGTGCAGGATATCGCCCACGATGAGCACCTTCACCCCTTTCACGCGGCCCATTTTCTCCCGGATGCTGTAGGCATCCAGCAGCGCCTGGGTGGGATGCTCATGCGTGCCGTCGCCTGCGTTAACGATGCGGGCCTGGACATGGCGGCTGAGGAACACGGCCGCACCGGGGTCGGGATGGCGCATCACCACCATGTCCACCTTCATGGCGAGGATGTTGTTCACGGTATCCACCAGGGTCTCTCCCTTGCTCACGCTGGAGCCGGAGGCGGCGAAGTTGACCACATCGGCACTGAGCCTGCGCTCGGCGAGTTCGAAGCTGACACGGGTGCGGGTGCTGCTCTCGAAGAACAGGTTGGCGATGGTGATGTCCCGCAGGCTGGGCACCTTCTTGATGGGGCGGTTGATCACCTCCTTGAACCCATCGGCGGTGCGGAAGATGAGCTCCATGTCCGCGGCGCTCAGGTCCCCGATACCCAGCAGGTGCTCCGTACTGAGCTGTTCGCTATGTTCCGGTACGCTCATGCTGCACGGGTATCGAGGGTCACGCGGTCTGCGCCTTCCTGCTCCCGCCACTCCACCGTCACCCGCTGGCCGGCGATGCTGTCCACCCACTTGCCCACATAGTCGGCCTGGATGGGCAGTTCCCTGCTGAAGCGCCGGTCTATCAGCACGAGCAGCTGCACTTCGCGCGGCCGGCCGAACGCGAGCAGGGCATCGAGCCCCGCGCGGATGCTGCGGCCCGTATAGAGCACATCGTCAACAAGCACCACACGCCGACCCTCGAGGCTGAATTCGAGGTGGGTGATGGAGGGTGCCGCAGGGCTGGTCCGGTGGCGGAAATCATCGCGGTGGAACGTGATGTCGAGTTCGCCGTAGTCCAGGTGCTCGGCACCTATGATGCGGCGCAGCTCATTCCGGAGGCGCCGTGCCAGCATCACTCCGCGGGGCTGGAGGCCAATGAGCGCCACACCCGACAGGTCCCCATGGTCCTCGATCAATTGGTGGCACAGCCGCTCAACCGTGAGCCCGAAGGCCTCGCTCGTGAGTAAGGTCTGGACCGCCATCGGTGGCGAAGATACCCGCTTGGAGGATCCCCCCGATAGGCATGCAGCCCGGCCTCCTTGCGGTGGCCGGGCTGCACATGGTGTGGTCACAGGGGGTTATTCGCTCGCCTGGTCCTTGCCACCCTTGGTGGCACGCTCCTTGTTCTCCATCTGGCTCTTGAGGTCGCTGAGCACGCTGAGGTCGCCCAGGGTGCTCTTCTCCACCTTGTCGTTGACGGCCTTCACCGCGCCACCGGCGGCACCGGCAGCCTCCTTGCGGGGCGCACCGCGCTTGGCGGGTGCTGCAGCCACGGGCTCATCACCCTCCTCGAAGGTGCGGGTATGGCTGAGCACGATGCGACGGGCCTCGGCGTTGAACTCGAGCACCATGAAGGGGAGCTTCTCCTCCAGCTCGGCCTTCGAACCGTCTGCTTTCTTCAGGTGCTTCACGCTCACTGCTCCCTCCACGCCGTAGGGCAGGCTCACCACGAAGTTCTGGCCGGCACGGCCGGTGAGGGTGCCCTCGTGCACACTGCCGGGAGAGAACACGCCGGCGAACACCTCCCAGGGGTTCTCCTCCACCTGCTTGTGGCCAAGGCTCAGGCGGCGGTTGTCCTTGTCAACCTCTAGCACCACCACTTCAAGCTCATCACCAACATTGCAGAACTCGCTGGGGTGCTTGATGCGCTTGGTCCAGCTGAGGTCGCTGATGTGGATGAGGCCATCCACGCCCTCCTCCAGTTCGGCGAAAATGCCGAAGTGGGTGAAGTTGCGGACCTTGGCGGTGTGCTTGGAGCGGACGGGGTACTTGAACTCGATGTCCATCCAGGGGTCCTGGCTGAGCTGTTTCATGCCAAGGCTCATCTTGCGCTCCTCGCGGTCGATGTTCAGGACCACGCAATCGATCTCCTGGCCCTCCTTCAGGAAGTCCTTGGGGCTGCGCAGGTGCTGGCTCCAGCTCATCTCGCTCACGTGCAGCAGGCCCTCCACGCCGGGGGCCACCTCCACGAACGCACCGTAATCGGTGATCACCATCACCTTGCCCTTCACTTTGTCGCCGGCGTTGATGTCGGCGCTCAGAGCATCCCAAGGGTGCGACTGCAGCTGCTTCAGACCAAGGGCGATGCGCTTCTTCTCGTCGTCGAAGTCCAGGATCACCACGTTGATCTTCTCGTCGAGCTTCACCACTTCCTCCGGATGGCTCACGCGGCCATAGCTGAGGTCGGTGATGTGGATGAGGCCGTCCACGCCGCCCAGGTCCACGAACACACCGTAGCTGGTGATGTTCTTGACGGTACCCTCGAGCACCTGGCCCTTCTCCAGACCACCGATGATCTGCTTCTTCTGGGCTTCCAGTTCCGCCTCGATGAGGGCCTTGTGGGAGACCACCACGTTCTTGAACTCCTGGTTGATCTTCACCACCTTGAACTCCATGTTCTTGCCCACGAACTGGTCGTAGTCGCGGATCGGCTTCACGTCGATCTGCGAACCGGGCAGGAAGGCCTCGATGCCGAAGACATCCACGATGAGGCCACCCTTGGTGCGGCACTTCACGTAACCGGTGATGATCTCATTGGTCTCCATGGCATGGTTCACCTTGCCCCAGGCATTGTGGACGCGGGCGGTCTTGTGGCTCACCACCATCTGGCCGCTCCTGTCCTCCTGCTTCTCGATGTAGACCTCCACCTTGTCACCGATCCTCAGATCGGGCTTGTAGCGGAACTCGCTCACGGGGACCACACCCTCGGACTTGTAGCCGATGTTGATCACCACCTCCTTCTTGTTCATGCCCACCACGGTGCCCATGAGCACCTCCTTCTCGGAAATGCTGCTGAGGGTGTCCTCGTAGGCCTTCTCCATCTTCTCGCGATCCGCGGCGCTGATGGCTTTCTTGTCATCCTCCACGGCCGTCCAATCGAAATCGGCTGGGGGCTCGGCGAAGTTGACCTTGTTGTTCTCGACTACTGACATGTACGTACAGTTCACTTTGTATCCCGGACCTGGGGGGCACCGACCGGGAGGGTTGTTGTTGGCCCACGGTGTCCCTGCGTGAGCTTCCGTCCAAGGACCTGCCGCATGCGGTTGGCCCGAAAAAGGACCGCAAAGATACGAAAAGTCTGGAAATCAGCCGATCCGACGACCAGACGACCGGAAATCAGCCATCCGGCGTACCACCCAGCTGAACCCGCCAGGTACCTTTGGTGTTCATTAATGTCCCGCAGGCACTCGATCCTCCGATCGCCTGACCTTCGGATCGACCGGTTCGGCATGCGCAGCTTCTCCATCCCTTCCCATTACCGCAGCGACCTCATCGGGCGCTTGAAGGCCTTCCGCAAGGTGCAGGACCCCAAGAAGAAGGACCTCACCCCCACCCTGCTCGATCTCGGTGCCGTGCGGTTCGTGTTCGCCCGTCATTTCGGATTCTGCTACGGGGTGGAGAATGCCATTGAGATCAGCTACAAGGCCCTGGAGGAGAATCCGGGCAAGCGCATCTTCCTGCTCAGCCAGATGATCCACAACCAGGCGGTGAACGATGACCTGACGAGCCGCGGCATGCGCTTCATTCAGGACACCAACGGTCAACCACTGATGGACTGGGACGGAATAACAGCCGAGGACATCGTGATCATCCCCGCTTTCGGAACCACCCTGGAGACCGAGCAGAAGTTGAAGGCCATCGGCATCGATCCGCTGAAGTACAACACCACCTGCCCGTTCGTGGAGAAGGTGTGGAACCGCAGCGCGCAGTTGGGCCAGAAGGAGTACACGGTGGTCATCCATGGCAAGGCCAGCCACGAAGAGACACGGGCCACCTTCAGCCATACGGCGGCTGGAGCGCCGGCGGTGATCATCAAGGACATGGCCGAGGCCCAGGAGCTGGGCCGCATCATCTCGGGCCAACTGCCCGCCGGCCGGTTCCACGAGGTGTTCGGCACACGCAGCACACCCGGCTTCGACCCCGCGAGGGACCTGGCGCGCATCGGCGTGGTGAACCAGACCACCATGCTTGCCACCGAGACCCAGGCCATCGCCGACCACCTGAAGCAGGTGATGATAGCGAAGCATGGCGAGGCGGACCTCAAGGCGCACTTCGCAGACACACGCGACACGTTGTGCTATGCCACCAACGACAACCAGGATGCGACCAACGAACTGCTGAAGGCAGAGGCGGACCTGGCCCTGGTGGTGGGCGGCTACAACAGCAGCAACACCAGCCACCTGGTGGAACTGCTCGAGCACAAGTTCCCGACCTATTACATCAAGGACGGATCCGAACTACTCGACGCTGACACCATCCAGCATTTCAACTATCCCGAACACAAGCTGGAGACCACGAAAGGCTGGCTTCCGGGAAAGAGGCCCCTGACCATCATCCTGACGAGCGGTGCAAGCTGTCCGGACACCCTGCTGGACCGGGTGATGCTGAAGGTGATCTCCATGGTGGAGGGTGCAAGGCACCCATTGGAGGTGGTGGATGAAATGACCGCCTGAAGGCACCGCACTTCCAAGCCGCAGGGTTCCTTCCGCTTCGCACGTGGCCTGCCACCAGCAGGCGGTTTCAGTAAGAGGCCATGGACGCAGGGTGCGTCCTATTCCTGCCCCACCCGTGCCAGCACCTCCAACACGATGTCAAGTGCCTTCACGAACTGCTGTTCGGCGGTGATGTCGCTGTTGTCGATAACGATCGCATCAGGCGCCTGGATAAGCGGATCCGCGGCACGCGTGGTGTCGTCCAGGTCGCGCTGGCGGATGTTGTCCTCCACTTCGGCCAGGGTCACCTGCGCACCCTTCCCCTGCAATTCACGGTAGCGACGCGCTGCACGCACTTCCGGTCGTGCGGTCATGAACAGCTTCACCTCAGCGTCCGGAAAGACCACCGTGCCGATGTCCCGGCCGTCCATCACCACGCCCTTCCCACGACCCATCCGCTGCTGCAGGCGCACCAGCCTGGCGCGCACTTCGGGTACCGGGCTCACGAGCGTCACATGGTTGCTCACGGCCATGGTGCGTATCTCCCGCTCCACGTTGCGTCCGTTGAGCGTGGTGGCGCTCCTGTCGGTCATCGGATCATGCTGGAAGCGGATATCCAGGCCATCCAGGGCCTGCATCAAGCCTTCCTTCACCAGCTTCCCATCACGCACCAGCCCGCTCTCCATCGCGTACAGCGCAACGGCCCTGTACATCGCACCACTGTCGATGTAGGTATATCCAAGGTGCTGGGCCAGCTGCCGGGCCAGGGTGCTCTTCCCGCAGGAGGAGAACCCATCGATGGCGATGGTGATGCGGTTCACAGGCCGCAAAGTAAGGGAGGTTGAGCGAAGGCCCGCCCGTGGACAGCCACGCAGCAGGTCCGTGTTCCGTTCAGCCCTCCCGCTTGAAATCGTCGAACCGCACGGAAAGCGTGAGGGTGTTGCTCACACCCGAAAGGTTGACCTGGGAATAACCGTAGCTCAGGTGGACCTTGCTCACCCGGAGCCCGATACCGAAGCTGAGGCCGGTGATCGCGGGCTTGTCCGGCAGGATCATCTCGCGACGACGGCGGAAGTTATACCCCATGCGGAGCATGAAATTCTCACCAAGGAGCACCTCCGCGCTCGGCACCGCGTGCAACAGGGCCTTCTCGGCCCGCGTCACCTTGTCCTCAATGACCTCACCCGTGGTGGGATCGACATTGACCGTGGCGTTGGGATCCTCCTTGGTCAGGTCCCATTGCTGCAGGTTCTCCATCATGAGTCCCAGCCTGAAGGGCGCATGCTTGAAGCGGTACGTGACGCCCACCTGTGCCTGGAACGGGAGCTTCTCACGCTGGTCCGTGAAGGTGGATGTCTGGTAGCCGATGTTGCGCAGCATCGCCGCCACGGTGATGCCCACCGAACGCTTGGTGAAGACACCGCCCACATCAACGGCCCATGCGGTGGAGGTGTATGTGTCGAGGTTGCTGGTGATGAATTTCAGGTTGGTGCCCACGCTGAACAGGCTGTCGATGGCACGACCGGCACCCACCTGAGCCACATATTCACCGGCGGTGAAACTGCCGATCTCCGCGCCGGTCTCATCACGCCGGGTGAACGACCCGTAGTTGATGTACTGCATGGTACCGGAGAAGGTGGTGGCGATGCTGTCGAAATGATGGGCGTAGGAGGCGTAGCCCACATTGACGCCATCGAAGTAGGGCAGGTAGCTCAGTGCCACCTGCCGGCCCATGGATGCATTGAGCGCGGCGGGATTGAATATCCCGATGTTGATATCGTTGTCCTTTACCGCGATGTAATTCCCCCCAAGCGCCGAAGCCCGCGCCGAGCTCGGGATATCGAGCAGGCGGAACGAGGTGCCGCTGTTCAGCTGTGCGGTGACGGCACCTGGAAGAGCGAGGCCCAATGCGGCAACTGCAAGGCGTGAACGGAACTCCATGAACAGGGCTTGGTGTCTGCGGAACGCAAGATAGTGCGCGATAGTGTCCCGGCGGCGACGCATCATCCGCTTCATGCACGATCGGTGCGCCACAACAGTGAGCTGTCCCCGTAGCTCAGGAAGCGATATCCATTGGCCAGGGCATGGTCGTACAGGCGACGCCAGTCAGGCCCCACGAATGCGGAGACCAGCAGCAAAAGCGTGCTGCCGGGTTGATGGAAGTTGGTCACGAGCCCATCGGCCATGCGTACCCGATAGCCCGGAGCGATGAGCAGCCGGGTGGCCCCCACCAACTGATCCTCTCCTCGCTGGTGCAGATCGACCAGCAGCCTGTCCAGGACCTCCGCCACATCCGGCAGTGGTTCCGTGGCAGGCTCATACGGCCGCCACTGGTCCACATCGAGGCGCGGACCGGTGCGTCCCCGCAGCAGATCGACACCATGCCAATACAGGCTCTCAAGGGTGCGCAGTGCGGTGGTACCGACCGCCACCACAGGGCCCTTGTCCACCTGGGCTCGAAGCGCCTCCAGGGCCCTCAACGGTACGCGCACCTGCTCCTGGTGCATGCGGTGGTCCGCAATGCGTTCGCTCTTCACCGGCAGGAAGGTGCCGGCCCCCACATGGAGGGTGACTTCGGCACGCCGAACACCACGGGCGGCCAGCTCGTCCAGCACGGCCGGGGTGAAGTGCAGACTGGCCGTGGGTGCGGCCACCGACCCCTCGTGGCGGGCGAAGACCGTGTTGTAGCGCTCCCTGTCGGTGGCCTCATCGGGCCGGTGCATGTAGGGCGGCAGTGGCACATGACCGATGCGGTCGAGCACCTCCGCGAACGTCAGCGATGATGGGCTCCACGAGAAGATCAACACATCCTCCCCCGCCCGTTCCACTGCGATCTCCAGTGCATCCAACCGGGAACGCAGGATCTCGTCCGGCTTCCAACGCTTGGCATTGCCCACGAAACCTTTCCACCGGGCCTGACCCCGCTCCTGAAAGGCCTCCTCCACCGCCCGGCCTCCGGCCGGTTCCAGGCAGAGCACCTCGATGCGCGCACCACTCTCGCGTTGGAACAGCAGACGGGCGTTCACCACCCGGGTGTCGTTCATCACCATCAGTGCACCGGACGGCATCAGTGATGGAAGGCTGCGGAAGGTGTGGTCCGTGATGAGCCCGTTGCGATAATGCAGGAGCTTGCAGGCATCGCGCTCGGCCAGTGGAAATTGTGCGATGCGCTCCCCGGGCAGCGTGTACTGCACGCTGTCCATGGTGATGCCGGGCGCATCGGACGGGTCGATCGTGCGCCGTTCGCTCATGGTCGTACGAAGCGCAGCAGTTCCGCACGTCCCTCCACCCGCACCGCGTACATCCCTGAAGCCAACTGGCATACCGGGTGCAGCCAGCGGCCCTGACCATCCGTCCTGCCCGTCGCAACCACGCGTCCGCTGGCATCGAGCAGGGAGATGGCCGCTCCCCCGGCACCGTTGAGCAGCTGCACGCGGATATCCTCCGTGGCAGGGTTCGGCCACAGGATGGCATCGCGGCCGACGACCTCGTTCACCATCGTAAGCCCAAGCAGCTCACGCATTGCGGCGTAGGCGTTCACTTTCCCCTGCCCCCAGCGCGTGCTGCCCTCGGGCGGAACGGTGCCGGTGTAATTGTCCCGCCGGGCGGTATTCCTCAGGAGGTCCTTCACCTCCGCCGCGGTCAGTTCGGGAGCGGCCTGCAGCAGCAGCGCCACGATCCCTGTAACGGCCGGTGCGGACATGCTCGTTCCGGAGAAGCGCGCGAAGGGATAGCTCCGACCCTGGAAGTTGACGGACCCGACGGAGCTGAAGGAATTGTCGGTGAAGGAACTGATGGAGGAGGCCACCGAAACACCCGGTGCGGCCAGGTCGGGTTTGCGGCGCTCGTCCATGGTGGGTCCGTAGCTGCTGAACGTTGCAATGCCCCCCCCGCCCCCGCTGTATTCAGCGGTATAGGCGGCCACGGTGATGAGGCTTTCGGTGCAGGCCGGTTCACTGATGCCGTAGTTGCGATCACCGTTGAGCCAGCCTGTCTGCCCGGCGGTGAAGGCCATTCCCCAGTTGCCCACATCGTTGGTGAGCTCGGTGACGTTCCAGAAATGCACGACACCGTCGGGGGCGGTCGCCTTCAGGGCCACCTTGATGGCGCCGCTCCGGTTCTTCACCCGGAGGCGGAAGTGGGGCCGCCCGTTGAGCGGATGTGCAGCCTCCGCGGTGAGGTTGAAGAAGACCGTGTCCGCCCCCTGCACCACGAAGGAATCAAGGTAGGCGGGCTGGGTGGCTGTGCCGTACCAGGGCGACTCCTGCAGTGTGTTGTTGGCGTTGCTGGTGATGATGAAGCCCGCGCTGAAACTGCGGCCCGGTTCACCCCACATGGTGATGCTCTGACCCCACATGTTGGGGTTCGACGAGTACGAATAGAATCCGATGCGGCTCTTGATGGTATCGTTGGCAAAGGTGCGCTTGATGTGGAAGTTGATATCGCCGTTGTTGCCACCGGAATTCACGAAGACAACACCCTCCTGGGAGAGTGCATCGATGGCCTGGCTGAGCAACGAATTACCATCCAGCGTGCCCATGTGGTACAGGCCCCAGCTCATGTTCACCACCAACCGCTTCTGGTCAGCCTCAGCGATCTCCCTCATCCAATTGAATGCATCGAGCACCGCTGCGGCATCGACCAGGAAGGTGCAGAAGAGGTACTGCGCCTCGAACGCCATGCCGCGGTAGTTGAGCCCGGCCCCGCTCCCACCGGCGATGCCTGCCACATGGCTGCCGTGGGTGGCATAGCTGTAGATGTTCGCCGTGTCGCTGCCGGCCTGCAGCAGGTCCTGCGGAGTGCTGTAGGCGGTGCCGTAGCTGTAGCCCTGCGGGGCCGGACCCGCCTGCTTGAACTGGTCCCATGCGGCGCGGATGCGGGTCTGCGTGAGCAGGGTGTCGTAGAACATGGGGTGCGTGTAGTCGAATCCCCAGTCGGTGATGCCGATGAGCACATCCGCGCCGGTGTAGGCTTGTGGCAGACCAATGCCGCGATGAACACTGTCCACGCGGGTGGCACCGCGCACACGGTCAAGGTGCGGCTTCACCTTGCCTGCAAGCTCCGCGTAGTCCAGGCAGGCCAACCCATCGAGGAGCTCGAGGTGGCGGATATCGATCCGGAAGGAGCGCACGGGACCCGCCTGTGCACCCCAGAGGATGGCGGATCCGTCATCGCCACAGGCGTCCGCTGTCCGGCGACCCAGGAAGCCCACCATGCACCGGCCGTTGATGTAGGCGGTGGGATAGCGTCCCTGAGTGAGCTCGGTGAGCTTGCGTGCATCGGGCTCCTGCCGAGCGAGTGCCTGCAGGTGGAGCAGGTCGGCGCGGGTGGTGGCTGGCAGGATGGGCGCGGCGGCGGCCGTGAACGCGGTGCTGACGACCAAGGCAAGGAGGATGGAGCGCATCGGGATGGAATGGAAGGCGGAAGGTACGGTGGACGGCATATCCTGCGGTGATGGGGTGCACTGGGTTCGGCATGCGCAGGGATGTCCATGAGCGAAAGCCTGTGAAGCCATCGCTCCGGAGCCTGGGACGTTCCAACGCCAAGGGATGCACCGCAGACCTGCCGGACCTGGTAGGTCATCCGCAGCGCACGATGCTGGAGGTCCATGGCGATCACCATTGGTGGCTCACCGACCATTCCCATTCGCTCAACCGGACGACCGTCATCGCGACCCTCACATGGGTAGCTGCCGCCTTGTTGACCGCGGATGTGGCGAACACCTTGGCAACCGCTGCGCGCAGTTCGGGGAGCTGTTCACGTTGCGGCGCCCCGGATCAATGGCGAAGAGGTAGACGGGCGGGTCGCCTGTGTGCGTTGGAGGTCGGCCAGAACACAGGCGG
>JBIJDX010000228.1:0-4351 GCA_044343855.1 Flavobacteriales bacterium | reverse complement strand
GACCGCCTTGCACCACATGCTGACGGGCACCCACCATTCCTCGTTGCCATCGATCAAGTGCTCAAGTTCCTCCTTCCTGCCCAAGGCCACGAGCAACGCAGCCACGGCCACGGTATTGAACGCGAAGGAGGTGGGGTAGGTCCTCGCGCGTGCCAAGAAACGACCGGCCATTTCGCGGTCCCCGATGTGCAAGGCGGCATCCGCGAGCCCCACGAGGTACAAGGCCTCATCGTTCGCATCCACTCCCACGCAGGCCGGGCCCACACGCTCCGCCGCCTCGGCAATGAGCGGTGCTAGGCGTGCTGCATGCGCGGCGGCCCCCTCGGACATGGCAATGGCGCGCACAGTGGAGATCCAGCGCACCGCATCCTCCGCTTCCGGATAGGTGACATCACGCGTACCGCTGCGCACGGCCTCCAAGGCCAAGAGCATGTCGATCTCGGACCCGGTGTAAGGTCCTTCATGCTCTATCCACCAGTCCGGGGTGGACTCCGAGGTGAACGGCGCCAACGCAAGCGCATCGATGCCTGTTCGCATGGCCGCCATGGCCAACTGATGAAGAAGTCGGGCGGGTATGGTGAAACGTCCCGCGAGCTCCTCGCGGTATATGTTCACGGTGGCTTGGAGGCCATCCATGAGCGCCTCGGCCATCGGTGCGGCAGCACGCCAGTCCTTGTTGCGCCCCAAGAGCGTGTCCACGAGTCCGGCGAAGGCCGTGGAGGCCCAGGGCTCGGGATCGGCGTCGATGCTGGGGCGGCCATCCAAGACCGCCAAGGCCCAGCGACAACGATCAGCGTAGTGTGCGGTGGTGTCGTCAGCGGCCATCGCGGTGATGATGGTATGGAGCGCGGCGCGGAGATCCTCTTCGGATGCCGCCACGAGGTTGGCGCGCGCTTCGGATGCGCTCACAGGCATGCGGCCACCCGCCCTGTTAACGATGGCCTCTTCCACTTCGGACATCAAGCAACCGATGAGTTGGGACAAGTAGGTAGGTGTGCCGGGCACGGCATTGGGGGCTGCGGTGTCGGTACCAGGGTGGAGGATGTCGATGAGAACCGTCTTGGACATGGGGATGCATGAATTAAAGTGGAACAGGAAGACACGCGCAGGACAGGGCGGATGCGCGAACGCACACGACAGGCCTGGAATAAGCGGAGAACGCCTTATGAGGCGGAGGATATGCCCTTCGCGGACATATCTGTGGGACGGAACGCCGGAACGCACACCATTCCGATACCGGGCCCTGAGGCGCGGCGGACATCGGAGGGGACTCGGTGGCGTTGGTTCATGGTTCGGCGATCAGGTGTTGGGTCCGGTCGGGAGTGAAGCGTCGTAATCACGACTATCAGCCCTTCCGGATGCAAAGTTTATGAGATCTTTTTGACATTTCCAAATCGGGGCGCGACTTTTTTCGGGTGCACCGGTCGGTTAGGGATGCCATGGTGCAAAGGTGCGCACACGACTACGTCAAATGATGTCGTAGTGATCGACTGGCCCCAAAGGCAGGCATCGCACCGGGAACTGGATGGCCGATCCGGGCAATTGCAGCAACAACGACACCCTGCGATCCAGCCGGCAACGAACTCACCCCGGGACCGCGATGGACCGGGCACAACATGCTGCTTCCATTGGCTCAGTGGTTACGGGTGTTGACGAACTTCAATGCACAGCTACGCTGCTCGTTCCCATTTATGATGGCGGTATACAGACCCTCCGATAGATCAGGCAGTCGAAGTCGTTGGTGATCGCCAAGAATTGTTGCCGACCAGACCTGCTGGCCCATCAGGTCAAAGACCATTACTTGCCGCTGGCCACGTGGGGACATTGCATGGACCTCTAAGGACCCCGATCCACCGTTCCATGTCAAACTGCACTCGGCACCGGAGCGGGAAAATGACACCCCTGTCCCGGTATCAAATGCAACATTCAACGTGTCGATAAGCGAACAGCCCTCTGCATCAACTATCGTGAAGACATAGTCGCCTTCCGCAAGGCTATCGAGGTAAAAGTCGGCAGCCCCGTTGTTCCATGTGATCTCGAAAGGAGCATTGCCCAAAAGCATGTTGATGTCGATAGAGCCATTCGGAGTGGTCTGCGAACTGGTGCTGGAAACCACCGCTTCGTAAATGAAGCATGAGACCGGGGTCGGCTCAGGTTCAACATGAACCGATACGCAGGGTGGACTTGGATTCATCAGGCATACCTCGTAGTTCAGGTCTGTACCATTCCCATTGTCGCTGATCTGCATGGAAAGTGTGTCGAGGCTTGGCATGACACCAAAGGCGCTGAGGAGGCCGGTTAGTGATTGACCCGGCAGTAGGGTATAGCAGGTGATGGGGGTCAGCATTGAGCAGTCGGCACCAGACCAGAAACTGATATGGCAAGAGTCCGAACATTGAGCAGTGAATTGGAGGTCGCAGTTCACCCGAAAGGAATACCAACGGTCTTTGCCCCCCACAGAAACGTTCGGGGTATAGCCAGTGCAGGGAAACGGTGTCGTGGGATAGGGAAAGTTCGGGATCGCCAGGTCGGTTGAATCGATGATGATGGATCCGAAGCCATTACCCGGCTGGTCACAATTGTTGCTGTTGATCGGCAACATCCAAACGCCCTGCGCAAAGCCACCGGCGCAATCATCGTTGGCAACCTGCGCATGGGCCTGCAGGCTCCGAATGCAGCAGACCAACAGCGTGAAACAAATGAGCTTCATGACACTTGAGTAGTTATGCCGATCACCAGCAAATCAACCGGTAAATAGAGTTACCCCGCCCGGCCGAGAATTCCAAATGTTGTTGACAACTCCTTGCCGAGGTGCGTGAGCGGGCTAAGCGGCAGCTTGCCGCAGCAATGGCCCAGCAACGCGCGGAGCGAGGAGGCTGTGAGGTACGAGCAGACCCCGCAGCCCGATGCGATGCGGGCCGGGGCAAGGCAACTACAGCGGAGCACGCGACCCGGCTGCATTTGAGCCGGGGCACGCCCAACTACCTATCCGACCGAGCCTTCCAGTGATACAGCGAGAAGCTTCTGCGCTTCCACCGCGAACTCCATCGGCAACTGGTTCAGCACCTCCTTGCAGTATCCGTTCACGATCAGGCTCACGGCCTTCTCGGTCTCGATACCACGCTGGTTGAGGTAGAAGATCTGGTCCTCGCCGATCTTGCTGGTGGTGGCCTCGTGCTCCACCATCGCACTGGGGTTCTCGCTCTCGATGTAGGGGAAGGTGTGTGCGCCGCAGCGGTCGCCGAGCAGCAGTGAATCGCACTGGCTGAAGTTGCGTGCACCCTTCGCGCCCCGGCCGATCTTCACCAGGCCGCGGTAGCTGTTGTTGCTGAGGCCCGCACTGATGCCCTTGCTCACGATCGTGCTCTTCGTGCCCTTGCCGATGTGGACCATCTTGGTGCCGGTGTCGGCCTGCTGGCGGTTGTTGGTCACCGCCACGCTGTAGAACTCGCCGATGCTGTTATCGCCCTTCAGCACGCAGCTGGGGTATTTCCAGGTGATGGCGCTGCCGGTCTCCACCTGCGTCCAGCTGATCTTGCTGCGCTCGCCGAGGCAGAGGCCGCGCTTGGTGACGAAGTTGTAGATGCCGCCCTTGCCCTCCTTGTCGCCAGGGTACCAGTTCTGGACGGTGCTGTACTTGATCTCGGCATCCTTCAGCGCCACCAGTTCCACCACGGCGGCGTGCAGCTGGTGCTCATCGCGGATGGGTGCGGTGCAGCCTTCGAGGTAGCTCACGTACGCGCCCTCGTCGGCGATCAGTAGCGTGCGCTCGAACTGGCCGGTCATGGCCTCGTTGATGCGGAAGTAGGTGCTGAGCTCCATGGGGCAGCGCACGCCCGGCGGGATGTAGCAGAAGCTGCCATCGCTGAACACGGCGCTGTTGAGCGCGGCGAAGTAGTTGTCCGTGCGCGGCACCACGCTGCCGATGTACTTCTTCACCAGCTCAGGATGCTCGTGCACGGCCTCGCTGAACGCGCAGAAGATGATGCCCTTCTCCTTGAGCGTCTCCTTGAAAGTGGTCTTCACGCTCACGCTGTCGAACACCACGTCCACGGCCACGCCCACCAGGCGCTTCTGCTCCTCCAGGCTGATGCCCAGCTTCTCGAAGGTCTTCACCAGTTCGGGGTCGGCCTCATCGAGGCTGTTGAGCTGGGGTTTCTTCTTCGGCGCGCTGTAGTAGTAGGCGTTCTGATAGTCGATCCTGGGGTAGTGCACGTGAGCCCATTCGGGCTCCTCCATCTTCTGCCACAGCCGGAAGGCCTCCAAGCGCCACTCGAGCATCCACGCGGGCTCGTTCTTCTTCGCGCTGATGAAGCGCACGATGTCCTCGTTCAGACCCTTGGGCGCCTTC
>JBIJDX010000227.1:0-4356 GCA_044343855.1 Flavobacteriales bacterium | reverse complement strand
CCTGCGCAAACAGGCGCTGGCGGTGGGGTTCTCGGCCATGAACGACCGCATTGGACCGGCCCGCCAGACCGGCGCGTTCGTTGATGTCGCCTACCGTATCCGCACGGGTGCCGATACCCGTCTTTCCTTCGGCCTGAAAGGTGGTTTGAACGGCTTTTCCGCTGACCTCGCCAGCCTTTCCACGGTGGTTCCCGACCAGTCCAACGTGAGCATACAGAGCCGCATGATGCCCAATTTCGGCTTCGGCCTCTACTGGCACTAGCCAAGGTATTATGTGGGCCTGTCCGCGCCGAAGCTGTTGGAGAACGAGGTCGCACCGTCCACTAACGGTGTGGTCACCACCGCTGCCGAGGCACGTCATTTCTTCGTGATCGCCGGTTATGTGCTGCCCGTGGGAAGAGACCTCAAGTTCAAGCCGTCCATGATGGCGAGAATGGTCAAGGGGGCACCCCTCTCGCTTGATGTCAACGCCAATTTCCTCCTGCGTGAGCGTATCTGGCTGGGGGCCATGTACCGCGTGGGCAATGCGTTCGGCTTCATGGGGCAATACCAGGTGAATGACCAGCTGCGGGTGGGTTATGCCTTCGACCTGACCACCACCAGGCTGGGGGCATACAATGCGGGTACCCATGAGGTCATGATCTCCTACGACTTCAGGTTCATCAAGGGCCGGACCATATCACCTCGCTACTTCTGATGGTCCACCGCCTCCTGCTCATCCTCCTGTTCCCGCTGGTATCACTGGCCTCCGTGGCGCAGGGTTCCGTGGAGGCGTACATCCGGGAGGCGGATCGCCATTACAGGCACCTTTCATACGCCCGTGCAGTCCGTCTTTACCGCACGGCGGCTGAACTCGGCGCGGTCAACGAGCACGTCACGCGACGCCTCGCGGATTGCTACATGCATCTGGGCGATACCGAGGAGGCGGAGCGCTGGTATGCACAGGTGGTGAAGTACCTCAACCGGGAACCGGCCGATCTCTACGGCTATGCCGAGGCACTGAAGAGCAATGGACGCTACAGGGAAGCGGAGGAGTGGATGGACCGCTACCTGCAGATGGTGCAGTCCGACGCCGGCGCACGGCGCAGCAATATCACCGGTTTCGCGAGCAAGTTCTCACGTGACATCGAACGGTTCCGGATCATGCACACGGACATCAACACGCCGTATGCCGATCTGGGTGCCTGCTGGCTGGGAACCGCGCAGGTGGTGTTCAGCTCATCGCGGCACGAGCCGGTGGGCGTGGTGCGCAAGGCGGCGTGGAACGACCAGCCGTTCCTGGACCTGTACACCGCGGATGTGACGGCGCAGGGTGGTCTTGCGAACGTGCAGCCGATGGAGGACGTGAATTCCAAGTACCACGACGGGCCTGCAACCGCGAACGGTGCCGGGGATGTGCTTTGGTTCACGCGCAACAACTTCTTCAACGGACGTGCGCAGCGCAGCCAGAACGGCATGAGCCGCCTCAGCCTCTACAAGGTGCGCAGGGAGGGAGGACGCTGGTCGGCCGCCGAGCAGTTCCTCTACAACAACAGTGAGGTGTCCATCGGGCATCCCGCCCTCGGTCCCGATGGCGGCTCACTTTACTTCGTCAGCGATATGCCCGGTGGTTTCGGCGGCACGGACATCTATGTCTGCCGCGACAGGGATGGCCAGTGGACAGAGCCGGAGAACCTGGGCCCCGGGGTGAACACCGCCTTCAACGAGGCGTTCCCGTTCATCGCCGCCGACGGCACCCTGTATTTCGCGAGCAATGGACATGCCGGCCTTGGCGGGCTTGATGTGTTCGCCGCAGAGGCCTTGCCGACCGGCGGGTTCGGGGCGGCCGTGAACGTGGGTGCCCCCCTCAACGGCCCCAGGGACGATTTCGCATTCATCATCGATGCGGCGAACCGGCGGGGCTACTTCACCAGCAACAGGCCCGGAGGTGCCGGTGATGATGACATCTATGCCTTCGAAATGCTCGCCCCGCTTGAGCAGCGTTTCCTGTGCACCGGGGTGGTCATCGATGATGAGACCGACACCCCCGTGGTGGAGGCCGAGGTTGAGCTCCGTGACCTGCAGGACCGGCTGGTCGCCTCCGCACGCACCGATGTGCGTGGCGAGTATTCCTTCGCTGTGGAGAAGGACAGGGAATACCGGCTCGTGGCCCGCATGAAGGGGCGCTACGATGGCGAACAGTACCTCAGCACCGAACTCATCGACCGGCAGCAGATCGTGGCACGTGACATCCACCTGGTGCCTGACGCCGGCATCTGGCTCCGCGGCGCACTGCAGTTCAAGGACCGCATCGGCTTTGTGCAGGGTGCCACGGTGAGCGTGGTGAACCTCACGAGCTTCCACTCCGAATCCAGTGTCACGGGCGATGGGGGCAATTTCAGCTTCCGGCTCCAGGGTAACGAGGAGTTCGAGGTGCTCATTGAGAAGGAGGGGTACTTCAGCCAGAGCGTGCCGGTGAACACCCTCGGGATGAAACAGGGCGTGATCGATCTCAACGACGTCCGTGAAGTGGCCATGGAGCCCATCGCGGTGGGCGCCCCCCGGGCTTTCCGCCACATACGCTGGGCCCAGTCGGGAACCCAGCTGGACCCGCAGGCAAAGGCGGAACTGGATGCCCTTGCCGAGCGGTTGACGGTGAACCCCGGGGTGGTGATCGAACTGGCCGTGCACAGCGATGCGCGTGGCGATGCGGAGGCCTTGCAGCGCATCACGCAGCAGCGGGCGGAGGCACTCTCCGTCTATCTGCAGGGCAAGGGCATCGCCAAGGACCGATTGAAGGCCACCGGCCATGGAAGCTCCAGACCCTTGAACCATTGCGTGCCGGGCGTGCAGTGCACCGAGGAGGAGCATGCGGTGAACCGCCGCAACGAGTATGTCGTGACCGACGTGCAGACGTCCAAGTAGTTGCTGTCACGCGCTGGATGGAAGCGCCACGCTATGGAGCCCGCGCAGGGTGAGCTCCTGCAGCACCATCGGCAGTGCCACACGAAGCCGCTCCTCCGCCTTGCGGCTGTCATGGAACACCACGATGGAGCCGGGGCGTGCGTGTGCGAGCACATTGGCCGCGCATCGCTCCCCCGACAGCGCCTCATCGAAATCGGCACTCAGCACATCCCACATCACCACCCGGAACCGCCTGCGAAGGCATGCGGCCTGGCTGCGGGTGATGCGTCCGTAGGGTGGTCGGAAAAGCCGGGTGCGGAGGAGTGCGTCGCATTGCAGCACGTTCCTCAGGTAGCTGCGGTCTGGGCACCCCCAGCCCCGGACATGGTCCCAGGTGTGGTTGCCCACCGCGTGGCCCTCCCGTATCATGCGCTGCACCAGCTCGGGATGCGCGGCGGCGTTGCGTCCCACGCAGAAGAAGGTGCCCTTCATGCCGTGCGCCCCCAGCTGGTCCAACACCCAGGGTGTGACGGATGGGTCGGGACCATCGTCGAAGGTCAGGAATACGTTGTTCCCCGTGCGTGGCAGGTGCCAGAGCAGGCCCCTGTAAAGGGGTTTGGCCAGCGCCGGTGTGCGCACCAGGTACATGGGTCACCGCGTTGCCGGAGCGGCTCAGAAGCGCATGCGTGAGTTCTTGCGCTGGCCCTCCGTGCCGATCTGCATCAGGGTGCCCTGGTAGGCCTCCTCCGCAGTGCTGAAGCGGGCCTCCAGTGTGGCTCCGAAGGTGCTGTCCGCCCGTGCACTTTCGCTCGCCAGGCGGCCCATCACGGCATGCGTGATGGCCATTTCCTGTTCCAACTGCCTGGCGAAACGGCTTTCCAGGCTGGTGTAGTAGAGGAGGTTCTCCTCCATGATGGTGAAGAGCCGCTCGGCGAGCTTGTTCGCTTTCTGCACGTCACCCAGGGCGTAGTAGGCTTCCACGGTGGGCAGCAGGATGCGGTCGAAGGGCACGTTGCGCTCGGGCATCTTCTCCAGGGACAGGTCCAGTACCCTGCGGGCTTCGTCATTCCGACCCTCCTCGATGAGCGCTTCGGCGAGGCTGCTCAGTTGCAGGCGCAGGTTGGTGGTCATCCGCAGGATGTTCTCGTCCAGGTAGATGAAGCCTTCGGTGTCCATGTTGCCCCAGAGGAACTTCTCCGTGACATTGCGGAACATCACATCGGTGGCCACACGGCCCAGCAGGTTGGGGTCGCGGTTCTGGGTGCGCACCGGCACCAGGCGGTAGGTGAGCCCCTCCAGCTGGAAGTGCTCCTGCAGGTTGATGTAGCTGTCGGGCCCGGTGGTCACGGCGAAGTAGATGGGGCGTTCCCAGTTGTTGTTCGCCAGCAGGTCCAGCACCATCAGGTGGTTCTTCAGCAGCACCTGCCGCTTGATCTGCCAATCCAATGAACGCAGCCAGGTGGTGTCACGGGC
>JBIJDX010000225.1:0-4380 GCA_044343855.1 Flavobacteriales bacterium | reverse complement strand
CGAAGTGATCAAGGAACTGCGCGAGACCTACAAGCGCCCCGACATCCTGGTGGTGGCCGGTGGCGTGATCCCGCCGAATGACTTCGACTTCCTCAAGCAGGCCGGGTGTTTTGATGTGTATGGGCCGGGGACGAAGATCCCGGTGGCGGCACGAGCGATAATCACACGGCTAATGGAACGGTGATCGGCAACGCGCCAACACCTCGGGTGTGCACCTGTATCGTCGACCCCTTGGGTCGACCTATCGCGATCTTCACCTTGGGAAAACCGATCTTTCGATCATGGCGCCCATCTTCCACAAACACCCGCACCTTCGCGACCGCGACTACACGCGGGGGGCCTACTTCTTGACCCTCTGCGCAACACGGGGCGGTGACATCTTTGGGCGGATCGTGGGCACAGGTACGAATGCTCAGATCGAATTGAACAACGCTGGCCCTGAAGGGCTGGGATGAATTGGACGAAAAGCACTACGGACTATTCGATGCAAAGCCGACCGACTTCGCCAAATTCAATGCGATGGAGAACACCCGGCTTGGTCACTAGATTGAGTCTTTGTAGGCTCTCGCATTTCGCGTTAGGGACAGCAGCGGAAAGCCCACAGCGTGGAACGAGCGAGGACTTGCAGCGAATGGCCCGACGGCGGGCTCCCGAGCGAAGGCTCGGCGCAGCGAAGGGATGGCGCCGGAACGTCCAAAAACCGATCAGACAATGAGCGGATCAGATGACCAGGCAATGACCCCGCCCCGGCATTCCATCCTCTGATCATCTGATCGCCTGACCACCTGATCCACTTTGTTGCTCAAAGGCATCTCTGTTAGCATTTTGTTGTTCCTATGATGCTCTTAGCCATCTATTGGATGCAACAGAGCCGAAGGGAATGCGTATACTTGTGGTGGGAAAGCTGCGTTAGTGAACCAAAAGCACCTTTACGATGTCTACGAGCAACATCAACTGGCAGGCCCTGAGCGACACTCAGGTGGTGGAACGGCTGGGCGCGGAGCTGCGGCGCATGCGGCTGGAGCGTAACCTGAGCCAGGCCGAGGTGGCCACGCGCTCGGGCCTGGACCGCACCACCGTGGTGAAGCTGGAGGCCGGTCGCGCCGCCACCCTGCTCACCATGGTGCAGGTGCTGCGCGCCATCGGGCGGCTGGAGCTGCTCGATGACTTCCACCAGGAGCCGCAGCCCACGCCCTACATGCTGGTGGAGGCCCAGGAGAAGTACCTGAAAAAGCAACGCAAGCGCGCCAGCCGCAGGAAGCCCGACGTGGGGCCGCCCAAACCAAAGAGCACATGGTAACCCACGCACGCGTGCTCCTCTGGGGCCAGGTGGTGGGCCTGGTGGTGTGGGACGATCAACAGCAACGGGCCACCTTCCAGTACGACCGCGTCTTTACGCGCAGCGGGCTGGACGTGGCGCCGATCATGATGCCGCTGGCCAAGGCGCGCGGAGGGGACGAGGTCTTCAGCTTCGGCGATGTGCGCGATGAGACCTTCCGCGGCCTGCCTGGGCTGCTGGCCGACAGCCTGCCCGACCGCTTCGGGGAGCAGATCCTGAACGCCTGGCTGGCCACCCAGCAGCGCACACCGGGCAGCGCCAACCCCGTGGAGCGCCTGTGCTACACGGGTCGACGCGGCATGGGCGCGCTGGAGTTCGAGCCGGCCCACAACGAATGGGAGGCCAGCAGCGAAGCCCTGCAGGTGGAGGACCTGGTGCGCGTGGCGAACAGCGTGCTGTACGAGCGTGCCGCCTTCCGAACGAACCACAAGAAGAAGGGCCGCGAGGAAGCCCTGATGGACATCCTGCAGGTGGGCACCTCGGCCGGCGGCGCGCGCGCCAAGGCGATCGTGGCGTACAACACGGATACCGGCGAGGTGCGCAGCGGCCAGATCGACGGTCTTCCCGGCTTCAGCTACTGCCTGCTCAAGTTCGACGGGGTGACCAACGAGAAGCTCGGCGACCCCAAGGGCTACGGGCGCATCGAGTACGCCTACCACCTGATGGCACGGGCCTGTGGGGTGGAGATGATGCCCTGCCGGCTGCTGGAGGAGCACGGACGCGCGCACTTCCTCACCCAGCGCTTCGACCGTGTGCGCGATGCGGAGGGCACGGTACACAAGCTGCACATGGCCACGCTCTGCGGCATCGCCCACATGGACTACAACCAGCCGCTGGTGCACAGCTACGAGCAGGCCTTCCAGGTGATGCGTGTGCTGGGCCTGCCCTACCCCGCCGCCGTGGAGCTCTTCCGCCGCATGTGCTTCAACGTGGTGGCCATGAACTGCGACGACCACACGAAGAACATCAGCTTCCTGATGGACCCGCAGGGCGCGTGGCACCTGGCGCCGGCCTACGACGTGACCTACGCCTACCACCCGGAAAGCCTGTGGCTGCGGCAGCACCAGATGAGCGTGAACGGCAAGCGCACGGACATCACCCGCGACGACCTGCTGGCGGTGGCCAAAGCGATGAACATCAAGAAAGCCGGAACGATCATCGATGAGGTGAAGGCCGGCGTGAAGAAGTGGAAGACCTTCGCGAAGAAGGCGGCGATGCCCGCGAAGCAGGTGGAGATGATCGGGAGGATGCACTTGACACGGATCTGATCCATGAGCAAGCACAAGCTCGACCTCCACGACATCTTCAACAAGGGCGACCAGATCGATCGGGCCCTGCGCGAGGCCATGGAGTTCTGCATTGACCGCCGGATCGACCTACTGGAGATCATACCCGGCAAGGGCAGCGGGCAACTCAAGAAAAAGGTGCTCCGCTTCCTGCAGCTACCGGAGGTGAAGAAGACCTACCACCGCATCGACAAGGACCGCGACAACTTCGGCCGGCTGTTCGTACGCTTCAAGCACTGAGCATCACGGCCGCGTGGCGAACCAGAGGTGGTGTTTCGTGCCCTTGTTGCGGTGCGCGAAGACCTTCTCCTCCTGCACCCGGAAACCGGCCAGCTCCAGGCGCCGCGTGAAGGGATCGTGCGCATCGGTGGACCACACCGCGAGCACCCCCCCGGGGCGCAAGGCCTTGTAGGCAGCCTGCAATCCGCGATGCGAGTACAGCCGGTTGTTCCTGGCTTGGGTGAGGCCTTCCGGGCCGTTGTCGGTATCCAGCAGGATCGCATCGTAGCTCCCGTTCCCGGCGCGGATCAGCTCCAGTACATCGCCCTGGTGCACGATGGTGCGCGGGTCCTTCAGGGGGTTGCCGGAGCGCTCCCCCATCGGTCCCTGGTTCCATTTGATCACCTCGGGCACCAGCTCGGCCACGATCACCTTGCCCTTATCGCCCACGATCCGCAGCACGGCCGCCAGCGTGAAGCCCATGCCCAAACCACCGATCACCACGTGGGCCTCGCGCGGGGTCTTCAAGCGTTGCAAGGCCAGTTCGGCCAACGCATCCTCAGAGCCGTGGATGGCGGTAGACATGAGCTCGCCCCGGATGCCGACCACCTCGATGGCGTAATCGTCGCCGCGCTGGTAGAACAGCAGTTCGCCTCCGTTGTCGGGGATGAGCGCCCGGTCCAGCAGCTTATTGATGCGCATCTTCATGGCGTGGGCCGGATGCGCTGGTGCGCTCAGGCGGCGCAAGGTCGGCAGAATGCAGGTGACGGATCACGCCGCCATCAGTCCCTGCTGCTCTTCGGCGGTACGCTTCAGACCCACCAACGCCTCCACCCAGTTCCGGCCGGCCTCGCGCGCGCGCCGCACGTCGTGGGGCAGCCCCGCGAAATCACCCTGCCATAGCATCAGTTTCGTTCGACCATCGCGCTCCTCCTCCAAGCTGATATCCACAGTGGTGTAGCTGGCGGGCTCATCCGGCAGGTCTCCTCCAACCTCGAGATGGGTATAACGCAGGCGCGCTCCCGGTTGAAATGCCATCACGATCCCCTTGGCGCAGAGGCGTTCCTGGCCTTCGGTATAGTCCCGCCACTCCAAGGAGGCATTGCGCCCCCAATTCGTAACCGGCTGTTGACCAGCCCTGTAGAGACGAGTCAACCGGGGGTCCGCCAGGGTCCTCCAGACAACATCCGGTGAAGCATCCACCAGAACCGTGAGATGTACGATCGTTTCTCGTTCCATGATGTTTACTCAACGCATGAACCGTGCCGATGGTGCGTGCCTGCCATCCTGTCAATGCACCATTCTCGGATTGCCAAATGTTTCCATGGCAAGCATCGTGGGTCTCGTAGGTGGTCGCATCTTTGTGAGGATCATTTCACGACCATGCCCAGCCTTGACATCCTTTCGAAGGTGGACCTGCAGATGCTTGACAACGCCATCAATGTGGTGAAGCGCGAAATTGACACGCGTTACGACCTGCGTGGCACCAACACCACCATCGAGCTTGACAGGAAGGCGCTCACCATCCGTCTGAGC
>JBIJDX010000059.1:0-13479 GCA_044343855.1 Flavobacteriales bacterium | reverse complement strand
CACTTGTCCTGCTCATCGTACTGTTCCTGTCCACGGCAACAGAAGCCCAGACCGTGCACGAATACGTATCCCTGGATTATTCGCCCACGGAGCGGAGGATCGGCGTGTTCTCCACCGTTGATGGCATCACTTACATCGACCTGAAGGTGGTGAACATGAGCGCCCGTCAAAAGGATCTGATGACCTTCTTCGCGACCCTGCAGGACCTGGAGGCCAAGGGGTGGGAGGTGCAGGCCAGCCACATCTATGCCATGGAGTCGCGCGGTTACCCCATGTACGTGTGGGTGCTGCGTCGTCCCCGGTGACCATCTCCCGCTTGCGAGCCACGGATACTGGCACGACAAGGGCGCCTATCTTCACACCCGGTGAACACTGCAGCCACATACAGGATACTTGACGGCAACCGTTGCAGCGAGTCGTTGCGTGCAGGGATCGCGGAGAAGGCGGCCGCACTCACCGCCCGGCGTGGTCGAGCCCCGCATCTGGCGGCTGTCCTGGTGGGCGATGATGGTGCCAGCCGCACCTATGTGCAAAGCAAGGTGAAGGCCTGCGCAAGCGTGGGCTTCCGAAGCAGCCTCATCGAGGTGCCCGCGAGCACCACCGAGACGGAACTGCTGGACCTCATCGCGGGGCTCAACCGTGACAACGAACTTGACGGGTTCATCGTGCAGCTGCCATTGCCGGGCCACATCAACCCTGACCGCGTTACACTGGCCATAGACCCCCGCAAGGACGTGGACGGCTTCCATCCCGAGAGCCTGGGTCGCATGGTGCTTGGTCTGCCCGGGTTCCTGCCCGCAACGCCCGCAGGCATCGTGGAGCTGCTCCGCTTCCACAATATTGGAACGGAGGGCAGGCATTGCGTGGTGGTGGGGCGGAGCAATATCGTTGGCACGCCCATGAGCATCCTCATGAGCCGCAACGCAGGGCCCGGTAATTGCACCGTGACCCTGGCCCACAGCCGCACCAGGGACCTGGCCTCCATCACCCGGCTGGCCGACATCCTCATCGTGGCCATCGGCAAGCCCGAGTTCATCACAGCTGAGATGGTGAAGGAGGGGGCCGTGGTGGTTGATGTGGGCATCCACCGCATGCCCGATACCACCCGCAAACAGGGTTTCCGCCTGGTGGGCGATGTGAAGGCAGATGAGGTGGGGCCAAGGTGCAGCTGGCTGAGCCCCGTGCCGGGTGGTGTGGGGCCGATGACCATCACCAGCCTGCTGCTGAACACCCTGAAGGCGGCGATCGGGTGATCCGATCCGCGCCGAAGTCCTTGATCGATCGGTGATGCAGCCTTGCGGTACTGGATGCATGCACTGAACGCATCAACGTCCGGGTGCAATGGATGTTGGAGTTGCACCGGTCAGAGGCAGGGTGGTAGCCCATGAATGCGGCGATGACGCAACATCATGCGCTATGGGACTTCACTGCCCCCAATGGCGTGCAACGACCATAGCGGCGCGCAAAGTGGCCTGGGCCATACGGTGTCTAAGGACTCACCAGATGGATCCCCACCTGTGCATACGGCGCGCCGCCCAGGCTGTTGAGCATGGCGAAGGGCTGGTCGCCGAAGAAGCCGCGGAAGAACTCGCGCCCTTCGGGCAGTTCGTCGGCGTTGAAACTCCAGTCGTGCCGGTAGCCCGCCTGCACGCTCAGCCAGATGAAGCCCTTCAACTGCCGCTGGTATTCGGCCCGCAGGCGCAGCTCACCCCGGCGAACCTCGAAGCTGTTGGCGTCGGTGCTGAGGCCCTGGATGCGGTAGCTCTGGCCTTCCAGCTCATAGCCGGTAAGCAGCAGGCTGCGCGGGCTGAAGGTGCGGCGGTAGTGGGCGCGCGCAGGGATGAGGATCTCCGTGCCCCACTTGCGGTTGGCCGCGGTGTGGTTGTACATGAGCACGGGGATGTAGTTCAGCGAGCCCACCCTGTAGGTACGGCTCAGCCCAACGCCCCATTGCTTGCGGTCGTTTGGCCTTCTGCCCCACAGCATCGCCACGCTGCCGCGCACATACTCCAGCCCCTGCGGATCGTCCGGGAAGTAGTCGCCACTGAGGTCGGCGCTGGCCTGCACAATGAGGAATTCCGATTCGTTGAGGGGCTTGAAGAGCGTAGTGTTGAGGCCCATGGTACGCAGGCCGCGGTCGGCCAGTGTGCGCAGAAGGCCGGCACTGCCGGACCGCTCGTTGCGGGCTGTGATCGCGTAACGCGTGTCCCAATAGTTGGCGCCCACCTGCCAGATGACGCTGTTGCGCGAGACCACGGGGATGTTGGCCTGCATGCGGAGGCCGCCGGTGTAGGTGGCGGTACCCTCTTCGGCAGGCGGCGCATCGGCATCCTCGGCCCAAGTACCCCGCTCGGAGAAGCGCAGGTCGTAGGCACCCTGCGCATCCCACATCACCGAGATGAACCGCGCGGGGCTCTGGTCCAGGATCTTCTGGCTGCAGAAACGCTTCGCCTTGTCATCTGCGAAGCCCAGGTCGTCATACAGGCTGTAATCCTCCTCGGCTGCGGGAATGGTGTCGGGCTGTGCCTTCATGCAGGCCGGCACCAGCAGGGCGAGGAGCAGGAGGGTGCGTGCCGCCATGGGTCACCTGGCCTGAAGCCGTTTCCACACATCCGTGCGGCCGAGGGCCTTCACGCCGATGTAGCCCCGGATGTCGAGCGTGTTGGCGTCCTTCAGGGTGATCACGCAACTGTACGTGTTGCCGTTCTCGGGATCGTAGATGGTGCCATCGCTCCACTCCTCGTTGCCGCCGTAGGTGAAGTCCTTCAGCAGGCGGTAGCCGCGCAGCGGCACGGTGCGGAGTGACTCATCCGGATTGTTCCTGTCCACCTTGGGCTGGCCCGTATTGGGGTCGTTGGGCTCGCGCAGCCACACGATCTTGCCGTAATACTTGCTTCCGATCTTCTCGATCTTCACGCGGGCCTTGCCGTGGCTGGGCTCCCATACGCCGATGAGCCGGTCGCCCGCATCGGGTGGGGCCTGGGCATGAGCATGGGTCAAAGGAAGGAGCAGCAGTGCGAGGAACAGGAGGAGGGTTCTCATGGTGCAACGGTTAGTTCAAGGGTGAAGCTGCCGATCGCGTGCCGATCCGCATCGCTGTCCGTGTCGAGGTCCAGGTCGGCCACAACGGTGACAGTGCCGGTGCGGAGCAGGTCGGCCAGCTTGGGTTGGTCGGCGGCCACGGTGAGGGACGCGGTGCTGGAGTCGGCGGGAAGCGGGTTGCGCACGGCCATCTGGTGCATGCCCTGTTCGCCGCCCACCCACTGTACGCTCACGCTGCGGATGCCCTGAAGGCCTGTGCTGTCCGCTGCCGCGATGGAGGCACTGGTGAGGCGCGCCTCGCGCAGGTCCGCCAACTGGTACCCGCGAGCCACAAGAAAGGCCTCCAGGCCGGTGGTCCATTCGCCTTGGGCCGTGTTGCTCCCTTCGAACAGCGGCCCGGAGGCGACAAGGTGCACGGGACCGCTCTTGAAGGTGAGGCGTTCAGGTTCGGAGCAGGCCGTCAAGGCCAGCAGCATGGAAAGGATCGAAAGACGTGTCATGTGCGGCCCGAAGCTACACAACGGACGCTCCAGCCGGGTGGTTGGTTCGCTGGGCCGGGGTGGGATGGTTCGGACCCGTAGGCGATGGAATTATGGAAATGTCCGTGCGTGAGGGATCTCGGCCAAGGATTGCCATCCGGCACAAACGCAGCATGTCAAAGGGTTGGCCTGAAGGTCGGCAGAGCAGCTTCTGGTGTAAAGCAGGGTTCATAAACCCAATATGCGATGCAATTCAGAATGGTATTTGCATGCAAATAATTGAGTGTGACTTATTTTGAATAGTATATAAAAAAAATTATTTATTCCGGCATAATTGAAGTTCCTTTTTTCGCTTTTTTTCGAAATATAGTGTATTTTTCACTTTGTGAATCTCCGAATTTACTGCATTCCATTCCAATGTAGTATAAACCTCCATAAATATTTATGTAGTTTTCATTAAATACAAATTTAATATCATAGTCTTCTGAATTATTTCCCATTATCGCTTGATTTGGCGATATGAAATTCGCGCTATTTTTATCTCGAAATAAGCATCCCCACTCACTTAATTCGCCATAAGTAAGGTCATATTCAAAGCAGCAATTGGTGATATTACTAATAATGAGCAATTGTCCTGCTTTGTTTTCGTAAATTCCTTCCGTCAATTGAGCCATTGAATCTGAACAAATTAATAATAAAATTAATGTATTTAATGCTTTCATTTGAAATTTTATTTTGATATTGTCATTTATTTAACCTTTCTGAGTTCACATCCTTCGATTCGTTTGCCGAATTTTCTTGGGCTTTAGTGGCTTTCGTGTGCGAAGACTTGCCTGCAAGAAGGTGTCCGTTATCTTACCTGCACTGTGCCCTGATGGGTCCTAATTTAGCGTAGGTCGGTGTCATTTTGGAGTGGTTGAACGGAATGGCCGATGCGTCAGTTGTGAACAGTTGCTGGTTTTGAAATGTCCACCTATTTGCTCTGTGATCGGCCCGGCATTCACTCCACCTCCTTCAACGTCACGGTACCGCTCTCCGCCTTGTCAACGATGATGGCAGCGAACGGTCTCGTGGTGAAGGTCTGTTCCGCTCCGATCGAT
This sequence comes from Flavobacteriales bacterium, assembly GCA_044343855.1. Classification (GTDB taxonomy): domain Bacteria; phylum Bacteroidota; class Bacteroidia; order Flavobacteriales_F; family PHOS-HE28; genus PHOS-HE28. The sequence goes on along the minus strand of JBIJDX010000059.1, from coordinate 8,858 downwards.
CTCCTGTACGAAAGGGTGAGGCCCCCATTGCCGTCCTTTTCCAGGCGAACCGGGACAACCTCCGTTGCCACGTTGGTTTCCGGCAGGATGATGGCGATGACGAACTCACGATGGAGATCCACTTCAGTGGGTGTGCCATCCGCCCCCATGGTGGTCGCCATTCCGAATATCGTACTGAACTCCTCTGCTGTCGTGATCCTCGGGTCGGCCAATTCGGTGACCGTGTTCCTGACGAAGTAGTTCCTGGCCACCCTGAATTCCAGTTCCTGCGGGTGGTGCATTGTTTCGTGCGTTGTTCCCACAGCGGCTCCTTCACCCATGCTGTCGGGCCCTGTTCCACTGTGGCAAGCGGCAAGCAGCAGCAGGAGCGTTGCGGCTGATGGTGCGCAGGGATGTTTCATGTTCATCGGTGTATGTGCGTGGTCGGTTGTTCCAATTGGGGTGCCACGATGGCATCAAAACCCAGGTCGGATGCAGCTGCTGGGATGCGTATGTCGTTGAACCTGTCGGCATCGATGCGCTTCCTGTGGTGGAAGAAGGTGCCCGGTGTGTCCTTGCGGGCATGGCAGCCGAGGGTTCGCCACACATCGGCCTCCGCACTGTCCCAGGCGAACACGGCCATCACATGCACACCGGCGCGTTGGGCGGCCCGTACCAACCGGGGCGCGCCTTGTGTGCGCAGCAGGGCCGCATCGCCCAGATGCAGCATTGGACGCAGCACATGAAGCCCTCTGTGGGTGCCCACCGTGGCGACCAATGCGTGCAGCAATGCACCGCCGGGTGATCGTGCGGCGAGCAGCAGGTGCCTTGGTCCTTCGGGATGGAAGAACCGCCAGCGCAGGATCTCCGCAGTCCAGTGGGGGTGTACCGGGGTGGTGTCGGTGGAGGCCAGCGCGGCCAGTTCCTCCAGCAGGCCGTCCGCCGGGTTGGTGGTGGCATCGCTTCCCAGGTGATGCAGCATGCGCCCCGGATCGAACGCAGCGATGGGTGCTGCCAGGACCGTTCGCCTTGCCAGCTGCCAGGCCGTTGCAATGGGCGCCAGCACCCGTCTGCCCCAGAAGCCGCCGGTGAACTCTTGGTAGCGCAGCCCGCGGAACACAGGGGCGCTGTTGGTGTTGGATCCGTTCACGAAGAGGTGCTGCACATCACCGCTTGCGCCCAGGATCAGGCGCACTCCGGCACCGCCCGTTCGCTGGTCGGCGCGTACGCTCAGGTCGATGAGGGCGGGGATGCGTTCCACCGTGCCATGGACCACCCAGGGAAGGAACAGGCGGTCCGCGATGCCCACCACCTGTTGGTGTTCATCCAGCGCCACACGCATTGCGGCGAGGCCTTCCGGCACGTGGGGTGCGCAGTTGTAGAGCCAATGGCGGTAGCCTGCGGAAGCCTGGTGGGCGTGTTCACCATGCATGGCGCGGGCGTGCAGGAGCACGGCGGTGTGGAGGTCCTCCGTGCCAGGCACCACGGTGATGCGGGCCGCCGTGCTCATGCTTCAGGCAAAGGGGGGCATGCCACCCGTGACCCGCACCTGCTGCCCGGTGGTGTAGCCTGCCTGTGCCGACGCGAGGAAGACGATGGCCTGTGCGACCTCCGTGGCCGTGGCGAGGCGTTTCAACGGACTGCTGGCGCGCAGCTGCCCAAGAGCCACAGGACCGGTGCCGCGGGTGAGGTCGGTCTCCACCATGGACGGGGTCACCTGGTTGACGAGGATGCCGTGCGGCGCCAGTTCCACGGCAAGGCTGCGGGTGAGGCCGGTGAGCGCCGACTTCGCCACGATGTACTTGAGGTGTTCGCGGGGCGGCACTTCGGTGGCCACGGTGCCCAGGTTGATGATGCGTCCGCCGCCGCGTGCTGTCATGCCCGGAACCACGGCCTGCGCACAGAGGAATGCACCCTTCACGATGACGTCGATGTCCCGCTGCACATGTTCCCACGTGGTCTCCAGGAAGGACTGGCCGTGAAAGCCGGCTGCGGCACCGTTCACCAGGACGTCCACCGGTCCCCATGCATGCCCGATGGTTTCCACAAGTTGCTTCACCGCGGCCTCATCAGCCACGTCGGCGCGCACGGCCATGGCCCTTCCACCGCCGGCGACGATCTCGTCCACCACAGCCTGCGCATCGGCTGCCGCCTGCCTGTAGTTCACCACCACCTGTGCGCCATGCAGGGCGAACAGCTTTGCGGCTGTGGCACCGATGCCGCGTGCAGCTCCGGTGATGAGCACCACCTTGTCCTGAAGGCCGGTCGACAGGGCGTTCGTTCTAAGTTCTTCCATGCTGGGTGGCGTGAAGTCCTGGCGGGTGACCCCGGCTGTGATGCGTGCCTGCAGCCATGTGCCACCATGCGCAGCGACCTCCATCCGCTGGGTGAAGCTACGGGTGCTGGCCGATACGGTGGCCACGCCGGACCTTACCGAAAGGCTGGTGGTCCCTTCCGGCGGAGCCTGTGCGAAGCTGGCTGTGAAGTCCTGGAAGAGCGCGTTGCGCCCGGGAAGTAGCATGCCCACCGTGGTTGAAAGCAGGGCGAGGCAGGCCATGTCGGCGGCCAGTGGGGCATCCAATTCCCAGTGACCGATGAGCGCTGCGAAGGCCGTCAGCTGGGCGGGGCCCCACTGCAAACGGGTATCCACGGAAAGCCCCTTGTGCAGGTCCTCCAGCCCGAAGGCGGACAGGGGTGGGGCCTCCGGGAAAAGGCCGGCGCCCGTTCCTTCTGGCACCGGTGTTCCCGCGGGTGCCCGCTGAAGTTCCATGCGGCCCCTGGTCACCACATGGTCGGTACCTGCGCGGAGCACGCGGTATTCCACCATGGGAGCATCTCCGGGGCCATTCGCAGTGCAGGCCAACTGCACCTGGTCACCCGGAAAGAGCGGCTTGATGAACTGCGCGTTGATGCTGGTTATCCGCCAGTGCGTCGCGCCCAATGATCCCTGAAGGGCCAGCGGCAGGTGCATCAATGGCAACATGCCGTGCACCACGTTGCGGGCGAACTGGCTCCGTGCACCGAAGCCGGCATCCATATGCAGTGGGCTGTGATCGCCGGAGAAGCTGGCGAAGCGTTCCATGGCGGCGTGGTCCATGGTGAACGCACCGGTGATATGGGACCGCTGCAGTTCCATGGTCAGCCGGGAAGTTCGAGTGCAAGGGTGTCCGGCGGCGGGATGTCGGTATCGCCGGGCCAGTGGAAACGACCGCCGCCTGCGGAGGTCAGCACCGAGCGTTCAAGGAACTCGAGGATGGGCCGGTTCTTCGGTGTGGGCAGGTGGTGCAGGAGCAGTCTGGGGTCGCCGCTTTCACGGGCCAGGCGCTGCGCCACGTGGAGCAGTGTCTCCTCCACCATGCGCCCCATGACGCGGCAGCTCAGGATGAGGTCGGTGACCACCGGTCCTTCTGGTGTGTGCAGCCGCATGCCAAGGATGCCGGTGAGGCCCGCATCACCGAAGCGGTCGCTCACACGGAAGCACCAGAGCGCATGGCCTGGGGTGTCGCGGAAGGCGAGGAGCTCCTCAAAGGACGGCCTTCGGGTGCTGAGGTTGAACTGATTGGTCTTGTTGAACAGCTGGTGCACCCTGGGCATGTCCGCATCGCTCACCGGCTGAGCGTTCACACGCATCCCAAGGGAGCGCAACCAGCCGGTCACGTCACCGGCCCGGACACGCGCCTCGGTGCGCTCCCGTTCGGCGGCATACAGCGCAGTGCGGGAGCGGTCCTCCTCTGTCTGCAGGTTCTCGCCCAGGATGGGCAGTGCACGGAGAAAGGAGGTGTACAGGAGCTTGTTGACCGGCAGCTCCGGCACCTGCACCTCGGGAAGGATGTTCCGCACCCGTTCGCGCTCCACGGGGTTGTCGTCCAGGAAGAGGGTATGACGTTCGCCGAGGTTGAGCTCCCGGAGCATGTCGGCGATGTTCCCTGCCTTGTCGTTCCAATTGATGCGCCAGGTGACAAGGTCCGACCTGCGCAGGACCATCTCCGGGTGGTTGTCGATCGCTTCGAGGGCCACGGCTTCATCGTTCTTGCTGGCCACGGCGAGCAGCACGCCGCGTTCCTTCAGCGCCTTGAGCTGTCGCTGGAAGTCGGCGAAACTTTCGCCCAATGCATCATGGCCGCCGAGGCGCAGGCCCTGCCATCCATCATCGCCAACGATACCCCCCCAGAGCGTGTCGTCCAGGTCGAGCACGATGAGCTTGATGGCCGCTCCATGGCGCAGGCCGTGCTGCTGCACCAGTTCGCGCGCGGCCTGCTGGTAATACGCCGGGCTGAACGGCGTCTTGGTCATGTACCACAGCTTCGGTGCCCACGCCTGCGGACCAACGGCGTGCATCCAGCGAAGGCTGTTCATCAGGTGCACCCCCCGCCGCCCGGACAAGCGCTCGGAAAGGCGTGCGTTCATCCGAAGCAGAAGGCCGTGCGCTCCGCGCAGGGGGTCGAGTTCGTCGGGGCCATGATGCTCGGAGGGGTCGATGGTCCAGAGGGGCAGGTGGATGGAGCGGAACCGTGAAGCCGCCTCGATGACGGCGTCGGCGAAGGCATCCACCTCGGCCTCCACCTCGGGCCAATGGGGGGTGCCAAGGGACTGCACACGCTGGAAACCGAGGCTCACCCGCTCCGGACGCGTCCATACAAGGGCGATGCGCCCTTCCGCCTCTTCCTCGCCAAGGCTGCGCAACACCTGGTCCAGCGGAGCGGAGCGCACCTCGAACAACCCTTCGGCCTCCCTGCGCAATATGCCGGCGAAGTTGGCCGTGTGGTGGTCTGCGATGAGCAGTACTTCGATGGGGGACGTCTCCATGGTCAACCCGCCATTCTATCGGCGAGGTGCTTGGCGAGTGTGGTGGGTGTCACCGGTGGACCGGCGAAGAGGTCGGTGAGGTCGTTGTCGCTCAATGAAAGGGCCCTGCCGAAGCGTTCCTCCATGGCCTCTTCCAGCGCCACGAGGAAGTTGGCGATACCGAGCGAGTCGAGGACTCCGCCTTCACCCATCAGGACCACGTCCGGACCGGTGGGCACCTGTTCATCGGCAGGGAGCATGTCGTTCAGGCCGGCGATCACCTGCGTCAACAGGTCGGCGATGGCGGTGGCGGTGGGTGAGTTGCTTCCGTTCATGGGTGTGGCCTGGTTCCGGTCAGGCTGCCTCCGTGCCGAGGCGATCGGCGAGCGCATCCCGCATGCTTCCCAAAAGTGCGGCGCGGTAGGGGTGAAGGGTGGCCTCCAAGGCCTTGGTCACCCGCTTGTGACAGGTCCGGGCGGCCTTTTCAGGCCAAACCTCCTGGTTCTCCACGATGGTGAGGCACTCGAACAGGGTCGCATCGGTTCCCGAGATGCCGAGTTCCACGAACAGCTCCAGATGGTCCCGTGCATCGAGGCCGGCGCTCCAGATGCTGCTGAGGATGAGGTCCCGCGCCTCCAGCAGGTCTTCGTCATTGAGTGCTTCCATCAGCGCGGCGAGGCTGTCTGCCGCCTTCACCTGGTGCAGCAGGTTGGTGATGCGTGCACGCACCTCCTGGGACCCCGTGATCACCCACGCATGAAGCAGGGGCTTGATGGCCTTGGAATCACCATGCGCCCCGATCCGTTCCAAGGCTGCCATGACCTGTTCATCGTCACCACTGCCCAGCGCCGCGATCGCCGGTTCGCTGCGTTTGCTCTTTGTTCCGCTTGCGCTCATGGCGCAAAGGTCGCACTTGGCACGGCCACTTCGATCAGATGCTCACGTAGCTCCGTCGACCGGGGCGGCGCTTGAACTTGTAGCTCAGCTCGAAGCTCAGGAAACTGACCGAGTCGAGCAGACCGGGATTTCCGCGCGGGCTGGTGAACACCGGGTTGGTCGTGCCATTGGAACCCCGGCCGGTGGGATCGCTGATGTACCTGGCCAGCGCCTGCTGAACCGGGTCTCCCACATATGCCGCATCGATCTCATCAAAGGTGGCATACCGGTCGCTCACATCGTCGATCATGTCGTCGAGGAACATGATGTAGCTGAACTCCATGCCCACGCTCATCTGCTTGGTGAGCATGTAGCGGATGCCTGCACCCATCGGCACACCGATGTGCCATGGACTTATCCGTTGGGTGCGGCCGGTTTCCGCGGCACCGGCTCCACCTTCGGTCATCCAGCTGTACAGGTCGGTCTCATAAACACCATCGCGCTGCACCACCTCCGCATCCGGGTCGCCTGCCGGGGCATTCCCCAACTCGCCGTTCCTCCAACTGTAGTAGCGGTTCTCCAAGGCGATATCGCCCCGGAATAGATCCGCCTTGGGACGCCCGTGGTAGACTCCGAGCCCGATGTGGAAGGTCATGTAGAAGCGTTGCTGGAACAACGGGGTGAAGGGCTCGCGGTAGGCGTTCAGCACCAGGTGGCCCGAGGCACCAACAAGGTCGTTCCTGAAGCTCAGGCCGCGGCCGTAGTTCTTCAGCTCCTTCACATCCATTCCCCTGATGGGCGCCCGTTCATCGTACCCCACCCTGAACCAGCTGATGCGCCCTTCACAGGTGAGCGAACGTGTCACGTACCGCTTGGGGTTGTTCAGGAAGTCGCGGAAGGTCACCTGCATGCCGGGACGCAGGCCGTTCCATTGCAAGGCCCGGTCATAGTTCCCCAGGTCTCCATGGTAGTGGGTGACCACCGGGCTCACACCGATCTCGAGGTGCCGCTGAGCCACCGTCGCAAGTGGCACCAGGGTGAGCATGGGCAGGATGAAGGTTCCGCGCATGGTACTTCTGTTCCAGTGCTTCGAAGTTACTCAATTGACGGGAAATGCTGCGAAGGTTGCCTGTTCAGGACCGCGGGCCGAAAAGGGCACTGCCGATCCGCACCAGTGTGCTGCCATGTTGCACGGCGATGGCGGCGTCACCGCTCATGCCCATGCTCAGGGTGTCGAATTCCGGATGGCCCGCACGTACACCGCTTCTCATACTGCTGAACAGGTGCGCCAAGCCGTTGAACTCCCGGCCCACCAGACCCTTGTCGTCCGTGTTGCTGGCCATGCCCATGAGCCCCCGCAGGCCCACTGAAGGCCATCGTTGTTCATCCCATTCCGAGATCAGCGTGCTGGCCTCCTCCGCATCGAGTCCATGCTTGGTCTCCTCGCGGGCGATGTGCACCTGCACCAGCACCCCGATGCGCCTGTTGGCCGCCACCGCGCGCTTCTGGATCTCGTCCAACAGACCGGCCCCGTCCACGCTGTGGATCAGGTGGACGAAGGGGGCGATGTATTTCACCTTGTTGCGTTGGAGGTGGCCGATGAAGTGCCACTCGATGTCCGATGGCAGCAGCGGCTGCTTGTCGCGTAGTTCCTGTGGGTAGTTCTCGCCGAATGCGCGGTGACCGAGGTCGTACAAAGCGCGTATCTCCTGCACGGAGCGTGTCTTGCTCACTGCCACGAGTTGCACGTGGTCCGGAAGGCCGGCACACACAAGGGCGTATCGATCGGCGAGCGTGTCGGGATCACGCATGTTCGAGCGGATAGATCACCAGGCCGCTCCGCAGCTTGGGCTCGATATAGGTGCTCTTGGGGGGCATGGTGCCGCCCGCATCGGCCACCGCCTTCAGCGCTGCGAAGTTGACCGGGTTGAGGTGGAAGCCCATGCGACCCGGGCTGTTGCAGGCCATCTCAAGGGGGGCGGTCCCATCGGCGCCGGGAACGAACCGGATGCGTGGGTCGCTGCGCAGGTCGCTGATGCCGAGCAGGGGACCAAGCACCTGGGCGCTCAGCCGGTCGGCATCCAACTGCGCCACCGGATCCGTTGTGGGGGCTGGTTTGAGGTGGAACCGGAACCAGCCTTCGCCGCAGCGGAGCCCCACCATTCCGGGCGCGGAGCAGGGTTTCGTGCAGGGCTCCAGGCCGAAGCCGGTTCTCAAGACCTCCAACACCCCGCGTTGTGTGGCACTGTCCACATCCACCACCAGTCTGTCGAAGTTGTAGATGTGCAGATCGGGTCGGGGAACGATGAATGCGAGGCACCAGGCCCGTGCATCGGACCCGGTGGCACCGGTCTGTTCGGCCAGGCGGGCACTGGAGGCCATGCGGTGATGCCCATCGGCGATGTACAGGGCGGGGACCTGTGCGAAAGCCTCCCGCAATCGGCGCTGCACAAGTGGGTCGTTCACTGCCCACAGGCGATGCCGCACACGGTCGGTGGTGGTGAAGTCCTGGTCTGGCCGGGTGGCGGCGATGGGTTCGAGCAGTGCGGGCCAATCGGTGCCGTCCGGGGTACAGAGGAGCACGGGCTCGGCGTTCATGCCGGTGTGCGCGAGGTATTCGGCGAAGAGGTTCTCTCGTGCGGTCAACGTCTGCTCATGGACCTTGATGCGTCCATCGCGGTAGGCGGCATTGCTCACCCCGGCGATGATGCCACGCGAGACACCGGCACGCATCCGCTGCTCGTACACGTAGATGCAGGGTTCGGGATCGCGCTCCAGGACGCCCTCATCGCAGAAGCCCTTGAAAGCCGACCGGATGCGGTCGAAGCGTTCCGTCCGCGTACCCTGGTGGTGTGAGCTCTCCTCGGGATGGATCACGTGCAGGAAGGTATACGGGTTGCCCGCCAGCTTTTCCGCGAGCTCCTCCCTGGAATAGGAGATGTACGAGCGTGAGCCCACCAGATGGGCCTTGTCCGCCGTGGGACGCCAGGCACGGAAGGGCCGCAGCTCGATCATTCCTTCACCTGTGCGGTCTCACGCCAGCTCACGATCCGCTCCACCAGCTCGGCACCCACACGACCTTGCGCTTCCTCGGTGGCGGCGCCGATGTGGGGTGTGAGGCTCAAATTCGGTTGTGAAAGGACGTCCGTACGCGGCTCGGGTTCGTTGACGAATACATCGAGGCCGGCCGCACGCAGCCTGCCGCTCTTCAACGCATC
>JBIJDX010000224.1:0-4458 GCA_044343855.1 Flavobacteriales bacterium | reverse complement strand
GCGGTGCATGTGCCGGCCATGCTGGTCAAGAGCAGTGCGCTGGACCTCGAGCTCAGTGGCACCCATTGGTTCGATGACCGCATCGACCATCACCTCAACTTCCGCCTCAGCGACCTCTTCCGCATGGGCAAGCCTGCCGATGATGACTTCGGGCCCGTTGCGGACGATGGCACGGGGATGCGGATATTCCTGCACATGCACGGCACCGCAGGCGATCCGCAGTTCAGCAATGACGGAGCAATGGCCGCTGCACGGCGCAGGCAGCAGCTGCAGGAGGAGAAGGCCGTGCTGCGGGACATCCTGCGCGAGGAGCTCGGCCTGTTCAAGGGGCGCACGGACGGGGACCGGAAGATGGATCAGGACACCGATGCCGGTGGGGGGCGCATCCGGTTCGAGGAGGATGGTCCCCCGGCGGCAACGCAGCGCGAGAAGCCGCGCCGCGGGCTCGACAGACTGTTGAAGGATACCGCGGAACCGAAGGAGCAGGGAAGCATACGCATCGAGGATTGAGCCGTTATTGGCGAACTTCACACCGTGGACCTCTACTCGCGCAAACAACGGTGGAAGCTGGCACTGGCGGCCGTGGCACTGCTGTTGGTGGGCGCCTCCCTGTGGTACAGCAACCGCATGGTGGAGCGCGTGCGTGCCGAGGAGCGGCGCAAGGTGCAGCTTTGGGCGGAGGCCGTGCAGAACCGGGCGGAGCTGGTGAACTACACCCAGCAGCTGTTCGACCGCCTGCGGGAGGAGGAGCGCAAGAAGGTGCAATTGTGGGCGGAAGCCATGAACCGGCTGGTGACCGATGAGAACGGCGACCTCTCGTTCTACCTGAAGGTGGTGAGCGACAACACCACCGTGCCGGTGATCATCACGGATGATCAGGGCCGCGTGAAGTTCCACCGCAACCTGGACGAGCACATCGTGGCCGATGCGGCCTTGTTGAAGGCCGAGGTGGAGGCCATGGCCGAACTGCACGACCCGCTCCCCATCGCGGTCGTGGGAACGCAGCGCCAATTCCTGTACTACAAGGATTCCAAGGTGTTCACGGAGCTCCAGGAGGTGATGGAGGGCATCATCAGGTCCTTCATATCCGAGACGGTGATGAGCACGGCGGCGGTCCCGGTCATCTACACCGACAGCAGCCGCACGCACATCATCGAGCACAGCAACATCGACCCGGGCATCGTCGCGGACAGTGCCGCCATGCAGGCGCGGCTGCGCAGGATGTCGGCAGCCACACCACCCATCCTGGTGGACCTGCCCGGCAAGGGCCGCAACTACATCCATTACGAGGAATCGCTGGTCATCACCCAGCTGCGCTACTTCCCCTATGTGCAACTGGCCATCCTGGGCCTTTTCCTCCTTGTTGCCTATGCCCTGTTCAGCATCTTCCGCAACGCCGAACAGAACCAGGTGTGGGTGGGCATGGCCAAGGAGACCGCACACCAGCTGGGCACACCGCTGAGCTCCCTGATGGCGTGGCTGGAGCTCTTGAAGGCGCAGGGTGCCGACCCCGGGGCGCTCGGGGAAATGCGCAAGGACGTCGACCGGCTGGAAGTGATCACCGAGCGCTTCAGCAAGATCGGCTCCACACCCTCGCTGGAGGCCGAGAAACTCTACCACACCCTTCGGGCGACCGTGCTCTACCTGCGGCCGCGGCTGCCGGGCCGTGTGCGCATCGATGTGGCCACCCCCGCCGACACCGAACTGCAGGTACCGCTGAACCGGGCACTGTTCAGCTGGGTGGTGGAGAACCTCATCCGCAACGCCGTGGATGCGATGGAAGGCGAAGGCAGCATCACGCTGGAGATACTGCCGGAGGGCGATGAGGTGCATGTGGACATCACCGACAGCGGCAAGGGGATCCCCGCCTCACAGTTCAACACGGTGTTCCAGCCGGGCTTCACCACGAAGAAGCGTGGCTGGGGCCTCGGCCTGTCGCTCAGCAAGCGCATCGTCGAACAGTACCATGGTGGCAAGATCCTCGTCAAGCGCAGCACGCCCGGCAAGGGAACCACCTTCCGCATCACACTGCGCACCGGTGCACTTGGCAGCCTGATGGTGAGCGAACCCGCCGACACCTGAACCATGGCCGGGCTGTACCTCCACATCCCCTTCTGCCGCAAGGCCTGCACCTACTGCGATTTCCACTTCAGCACATCGCAGCGGCATGCACCCGTGCTGGAGGCCATGGGGCGGGAGCTCGTTCATCGCTCACGGGAACTTGGCGATGCACCGGTGCGGACCATCTACTTCGGGGGGGGCACTCCCAGCCTGCTTCCCGCAGAGCGCATCGCGGACCTCATCCGCCTGGCCCATGACCTGCTCCGGGTGCAGCGCGATGCCGAGGTCACCCTGGAAGCCAATCCTGACGATGTGACCGAGGAGCGGCTGACTGCTTGGAGGGCGGCGGGGATCACGCGCATCAGCCTGGGCACGCAGAGCTTCCGCAACGACCGGCTGCGATGGATGGGAAGGGCGCACAATGCGGAACAGGCGCTCACCAGCATCGCGCTCATCGCACGTGCCGGCTTCCGGTCCTGGACCATCGACCTGATCTACGGCCTGCCCGGCATGGACCTGGTCGAATGGGATGAGCAGCTGTCCATCGCACTGGCCCATGGAATGCCGCACCTGAGCGCCTACTGCCTCACCGTGGAGCCGCGTACCGCACTGGAGCACCAGGTGCGCAGGAGGATGATCGCCATGCCCGGAGATGATGCACAGAGCGCCCAGTTCGATCTCCTCATCGACCGCATGGACGCTGCCGGCCTGGAGCAGTACGAGATCAGCAACTTCGCGATGACGGGCCACCGGTCAAGGCACAACAGCAGCTACTGGGCCGGAACACACTACCTCGGCATCGGTCCTTCGGCCCATTCCTACAATGGCATCACGCGTCGTTGGAACGTGGCCGACAATGCGCGCTATGTGAAGGCCATCGGGGAGGGTGCTCCCCATTGGACGGAGGAATCCCTGAGCCTGACCGATCGTGTGAACGAAGCACTGATGACCGGGCTTCGCACCATGGAAGGAGTGGACCTGGCCATCCCGGGGGTGGACCTGCTTGCGCTGCATCGGTCGTACATCGATGCACTTGTGTCGAAAGGGCATGGCAAGCTGGCGGGCACGCGCTTAGCTTTGACCAAAGCCGGTCTGCACTTTGCAGACCGCATCGCATCGGACCTGTTCCTCGACCCGCATGATCGCTGAGATCGCACATAAAGGGCGCACCTTCAAGGTTGACCTGGGATCACCCATCGACCTGGCGCTGCCCTTGCACGACGGGGCTGACCAGCTGCGTGCGTGGTGGATCGACCCCGTGACCATGGAACCTGTACGCAACGGCGAAATGGTCTATTCCGTGAAGCAGGGTGCACCGGTCAACTTCCGCACCATCCGTTTCAACCCGCACGGCCATGGCACCCATACGGAGAGCGTGGGCCACATCGCACCCGAGGTTCACCCCGTCGGCGACCTGTTGAAGCGCTATTTCTTCACGGCGCAGCTGGTGAGCCTGATGCCCGAGCAACGGCGCGCGCCAGATGGCCGAACCGACCAGGTGATCACGCTGGAGCAACTGCGCAGCGTGGTGAACGAACGACCGTCCGAAGCCCTTGTCATCCGCACCCTTCCGCAGGATGCCGGCGCGGCGCACAAGGACTGGAGCGGGAGCAACCCCTGCTACCTGCAGAGCACCGCCTGTGCATGGCTTCGAAGCATCGGGGTGAAGCACCTGCTGCTGGACCTGCCCAGTGTGGACCGGGAGGAGGACGGAGGGGTGCTGGCCGCGCATCACGCCTTCTGGGACCACCCGGGCACCCTGGACCTTGAACGGACCATCACGGAGCTCATCCACGTGCCGCCGACAGCGAAGGACGGGGATTACCTGCTTGAGCTGCAGCTGCCCAGGATCATGAACGATGCCGCGCCGAGCAGGCCGGTGTTGTATGCCCTGATGTGATGGACCTGGCCACGTTCCGTGCTCACTGCGCGCAACTGAAGGGGTTCAGTGAGGACCTGCCGTTCGGTCCGGATGTGCTGGCCTTCCGTGTCGGTGGACGCATTTTCGCCCTCATGGACGTGGACATCTTCGAAAGCGTGAACCTGAAATGCGATCCGGAACGGGCCGTGGAGTTGCGTGACCGTCATGCCGGCATCACGCCCGGATACCACATGAACAAGCGGCACTGGAACACGGTGCGCACCGACGGTAGCGTACCGCCGCGACTGCTACTGGAACTGGCGGAGCACAGCCATGACCTTGTCCTGGCCTCCCTGCCACGCAAACTCCGGGAGAGCCTTGGATGAGCCCGATCGGTCAACGCCGTTACCTTCACAACATCATCCCATCACCATGCGCGACCCTGCACGCCGCATCCACTCCCTTCTGCTGGGCTATTTCCTGCGGGGCCTGCTGCTGCTGGTCCCCATCACCCTGATGATCTGGGCCATCTGGCA
>JBIJDX010000058.1:0-13700 GCA_044343855.1 Flavobacteriales bacterium | reverse complement strand
CGTCGCTTGCGCAGGCTCTTGCGCACCTTCTCCTTCACGTTTCCCGCATATTCCTCATCCAGGTAGAGCTCCGCATCGCGGGACAACTTTATCGCATGGCATGCGATCACCTTGAACCCCTTGAAAAGCTGGTCCATGTTGATCCGCACGACATCATCGAGGAAGAGGAGGTCGGTGCGGCCCCGTGCCGCCGGCAGCAACACGAACCGGCCGAGCTCATCGGAGGGTATGTTGAGCAGCACCATCCGCTGCTTTGCCACGCCCTTCTGCTTGAGCAGGCAGGCGAAATAAAGCCGTCGGTCCTCGATGAACGGGGCGTTGCCGGTCCGCAGGGCCGCCGAATTGAGGAGCGGCATGACCTTTTCGACGTGGAAGGCGCGGACGAACCGGGCCTGCTCTGGGCTGAGCTCCTTGGGGGAGAGCAGGCGGATGCCATGTTCAGCGAGTGCAGGAAGAAGGGTGCCGCGGTACAGGGTGCCAAATGCACGCTGCTGCTTCAGCGCCTTGCGGTTGAGCTGCTCCACGAGCTTGTCCGCCGGCAGGTCGAGGGCTGTGCGGTAGGTGCGGTCCAGCTTGCGGAGGCCACGCAGCGATGCCACACGAACGCGGTAGAACTCGTCCAGGTTGCTGGAATAGATGGCCAGGAACTTCACGCGCTCAAGCAGGGGCACACCGGGATCACTGGCCTCCTGGAGCACCCGTTCGTTGAACGACAACCAGCTGAGATCGCGATCGAGATGGGTGGCCGCAGCCTGCTTGTTCCAGTCGGGTCCTGATGCATGGCCGCGGACCTGAGCGCGAAGTGCCTTCAGGTTGATCGCCTTCTGTGGCCCATAGCGTTGCTGCGCGTACCGGGTGTGGAAGCGATGCCCGGCGAGGTATTCCACGTTCTCGTTCAACCAGTCCACGGGATCGATGGCATGTCCTCGCACCGTCTCCAGTTCACGCCTGAGGCGCTCACCCTTTTCCTCGAAGTCGGCCTGTCCCGCCTTGGCGCTGTCCGCATCACGCAACACGCGCTGAAGCAGGTTGAGCGGTCTGGCGCCCACACGCGTGGCAAGAACCGCCTCCCTGACAAGGGCCACATCGCGGGGTGGTACACCGTTCCTGGCAAGGAAGGAAGACGCCAGTTCCGCACTGTGCTCCTCATGTCCCGCATGTGAACGGGCATATCCGGTATCGTGGAACAACGCAGCCAGCTCGAGCAGTGCGAGTGAGCGCGCCGAAAGGCCGACCGCCTCACCAATGCCCAGGGCCGTGCGAGCCACGCTCAAGGTGTGGTCCAGATCATGGAAACGCAGGTGGGCCGGCATGTGCAGCGCAAAATGGCGCCGGACATGCAGGCGGGCCTTTTCGAGCAGTTTTTCACGTTCCATGCCGGCGCGAAGATATCCTGACCCGTTGTGGAGGGGCGCCGTCTACCTTTGATCGGATGGCACCGCTTGTCCTGGAGCAGCTATATGCGTTGTACAACGCGCTTGCCCGTGAACAGGGAGCGGTGGTGTATTCGGGGGCATTCCCGGATGACCATACCCCGCGCATGATCGAGGTTTCGGAACGGGTGCTCTCCGAGGAGAGTGGCTGCGGCAGGGAACTTCGCTCGCGCACCACATTCACCCTGATCGAGGCATACCAGAACCTGGTGCGGCACCGGGCGCGAACCGCACCGGGGAACGGGGCCATCCTGCTGCTGCATGGGGAGCGGCATACGGAGGTGATGACGGTGAACGAAGTGCGTGACGAGGATGTCGCACTGCTGCGCACGGCGTTGCAGAGGACCGAAGGCAGGGACGCGGAGGGGCTGAAACGGATGTTCCTGGAAACGCTCACCAATGGAACCGGCGGACACCGTGGCGGGGCAGGTCTCGGCCTGATCGAAATGGCACGCCGCAGCGGGCATCCGTTGCGTCATCACATCTCCCCCTCGACAGGGTCCACGCATCGCTTCCACCTTGTGGTGAGCTGTGGAACGCTCGCAGGTGACAGGGGACCACGGTGGCTCATGGAACTGGACCTCACGTTGAGGTCCGCGGGTGTGCTGGCTGCGGCAGGTGGCCGCACATGGTCGGCAGGTGCGGAGGAAAAGGTACTGCGCATGGTCGAGGACGAACCCGGCATACCCGGACCGGAACTGGCACGCGTGTGCCATGCGGGAATTGCCGCACTGCGTGACCTGCGCAGGGCGGGAGGGGGGGGGCTGCTGCTGTGCAGGAATGATGGCCAGGGCTGGTGCGTCGATGTGCTGGTGAACACCAGGGAGGAAGTTGGAAGTGAAGTACTGGCACATGTGGCGACGTTGAACGCGGCATCCCGGCTTGAACGCCGGACCGCCTACCACCATGCACTGCTGGGAAGGAATGTCGCGCAGGCCGCATGGCGAACTGCCCTGCATGAACTGGCGCTGCGGGTGCGTGGCATCGATGCCACCCTGCGGACACTGCCAGAGGACGGGCCTGTGCTGCTGTTGGAGGGGCGTATCTGACCGTTCCTCGTTCTCCCGGAAGGGGAGGCATACGGATCGCGGCCTTGCGGCAGTTATCCATACGGATCCCCCGCCATGTTCACATCACTGCAGCACGCACTTGACCTCCTCACCCGGGCCGGCAACTGGTTCGACGACCGGTTCGGGTGGTTCTTCACCAACGGCATGAAGCAGCGCGGCGACCGCGACTTCAAAGCTTGAAGCAGATGTTCTTGGGCTCGGTGAAGAACCGCAGCGCCTCCACGCCTCCCTCGCGCCCCACACCGCTCTGCTTTACTCCCCCGAACGGGGTGCGGAGGTCGCGGAGCATCCAGCAATTGACCCATACGATACCGGCCTGTATCGCGCGCGCCACCCGGTGTGCCCTCTTCACATCCCGTGTCCAGATGACAGCCGCCAGCCCATAAGGCGTGCTGTTCGCGCGGTCGACAGCCTGTTCCTCGTCGTCGAAGGGGGCGATGCTGATGACAGGTCCGAAGATCTCCTCCCGATCCGTGCGGCAGCCATCCTTCAACCCTTCGATGACCGTGGGCGCCACGTACCACCCACCATGCAGCTCACCCTCCAGAACGACCTGATGACCGCCGCACAGGACATGTCCCCCTTCCTCCTGCGCAAGATCGATGTATCCAAGGACCTTCTCCATGTGCTCCCTGGAGACCACGGCCCCAAGGTCGGTCGTGGCTTCCTGCGGATCGCCAACACGCATGGTGCGGACCCGTTCCAGGAGGCGGTCCCGGAAGGACTCATAGATGGATCGCTCCACAAGGACCCGCGAACCACACAGGCAGATCTGGCCCTGGTTGGTGAAGCTTGAGCGGACCGTGGTTGCCACCGCCTCGTCCAGATCGCAGTCAGCGAAGACCAGCACAGGGTTCTTGCCACCCAGCTCAAGGCTCAGCTTCTTGAACATCGGCGCTGCAACGCGCGCGATCTCGGCACCCGTGCGGGTGCCACCTGTGAAGGAAATGGCGGTGATACCCGGATGGGACACGATGGCCGCACCCACGGAGGGCCCGGCGCCATGAACCACATTGAGCACACCCGGTGGCATGCCCGCCTTTTCGCAGAGCAGGCTCATTCGATGCGCCGTGCATGGTGTGACCTCGCTTGGTTTCGCCACCACGCAATTGCCTGCGGCCAGTGCTGGCGCGATCTTCCATGTGAACAGGTAGAGCGGCAGGTTCCAGGGGCTGATGCAGCCCACCACACCAATGGGCTGCCTGTCCGTCCAGTTCACCGCGACATCATCCGTGAGATGGGCCTCGCTGCTGAAATGGATGATGGCGGTGGCGAAGAAGCGGAAATTGGCGACTGCACGCGGTATGTCAACGTTCCGCGCGAGCGCGAGCGGCTTGCCATTGTCCATGGATTCCAGCTGCGCGAACCCCTCGAGATCCTCCTCAATGAGGCGCGCAAGTTCCAGCAGCACCTTGGAACGGCCTTCGCGGCCCATGGCCCTCCATGCGGGCAGGGCCTTCCGTGCCGCGGCATGCGCCATGTCCACGTCAGCAGCTCCGCTATCGGGCAGGCGTGTGAGCAGGGCGCCTGTGGCGGGCCTGTACACATCGATCCACTGGCCGGTGGATGCGGGACGCTGGGCGCCATCGATCAGGTTGAGCAGGTTCTCCATCGCACCGGTGGGCAGGGGTCCGAAGGTAGCTGTCGGAGGGAGACACCCTGAACGTCGAAAGGCCTCCCAAAGGAGACCTTCCAACGCCTTGTTGCGCGGCCGGCTTCACCAAAACCCGATCGCCGACCATCCATGGACCGCCGGATGCTTGCCCAACGCGATCCATCGATGCCAAAGGTACCCCCACCGGATACCCTCAGCGTTAAGGAAGATCGAAGGATCGTTAAAGAGCGTTAAGCGTGAAGGAACGGAGGTGTGACCGGTAGTTTCGCTGCATGGACCGCCGCTGGATGCTCGGCTCGATCGGTGTGATCGCCATCGCCCTGCTTGGCCTCATGGTGCTGCAGGCAAGGTGGATGCACGCCATACTTGAAGCACGCAGGCAACAGCTGCAAGGTTCGGTGAGCAGTGCGCTGATCACCGTCAGCGACCGGCTTGAGCGGGAGGAGCGCTGGGAAGTGCTGCGCAGCAACTCCTCGGGCCGGCGCCTTCTTCTTCGGCTCGACACCCTGCGCGGCATGAACAGCGGCATGCCAGGAGCAGGGCGTTCCAATGAGGAGGACCTCAACATGCTGGTGGGTGACCTGGTCCGCGACATCCTGATCACGGAAACCGGCAGGGACATCAGGTCCCGCATCAGGACCACCCTGCTCGACTCCCTGATCGGCGAAGCGTTCGAGGGGCAGGGCATGGAGCGGCCGCGTGCATTCGGAGTATTCGACGCGCAGGGCATGCGCATCGCCTTGGAGACGGATGAACCGGGCACCGAACAAGATCTGGCGGCAACCCCGCACAGGGTTGCTCTTTTCCGTCATGACCTGACCGACAACGGCAGCCGGCTCCATGTTGTGCTCGCCACCTCGGAGGAGGCCCTTTGGAGCGGGATCGGACCGCAGCTGGTCATCACCGGGGTGTTCATGGCACTCATCATTGCCGTATTCATTGCAACGCTGCGCAGCGTTGTCCGTCAGAAACGCATCAGCGTCATCCGCAACGACCTGGTGAACAACCTGACACACGAACTGAAGACACCCATCAGCACCATCGGCCTGGCCTGCGAGGCGCTGGCGGACCCATCGATCCCGCGCAGTGCGGAGCAGGTGCGCAGCTACATATCCATGATCCGCGACGAGAACAAACGACTGGGTTCGTTGGTGGAGAACGTGCTGCAGAGCGCCGTGCTGGACAGCGGCCACATGGTGCTCAAGATCGTGGACCTTGACATCCATGCCCTGGTGCAGGACGTGATCCGCAGCAGCAACATCCTGGTCTCCCGCAGAAGCGGTCGGATCGTGACCGACCTGCGCGCCGAGATCCATCATGTGGAAGGGGACCGCATCCACCTCACCAACCTGCTGTACAACCTGATCGACAATGCGGTGAAGTACACGCGGAGCGAACCACTGATCAGGATAGCCACGCGCAGCGATGATACGCACATAACCATCAGCGTGACCGACAATGGCATCGGCATCGCACCCTCGGAACAACGGAAGATCTTCGACCGCCTGTACCGTGTTCCAACGGGGAACATCCACAACGCCAAAGGCTTCGGCCTCGGGCTGAGCTATGTGCGCACGGTGGTGGAGCGCCATCACGGGCGGATCACCCTTGAGAGCGAACCGGGGCTCGGCAGTACATTCCACATCCAACTACCCTTTGAACATGTCATCTCCCGTCAAGCTCCTGCTCGTAGAGGATGACCCCAACCTTGGCGGCCTGCTGGCCGATTACCTGCGGGCGAAAGGTTTCCTGGTGGACCTGCGCACGGATGGCCAGCAGGGCTGGCTTGCGTTCATCCAGAACAGCTATGACCTGTTGATCCTGGATGTGATGATGCCCGTGAAGGACGGGTTCACGCTGGCCCGGGAGGTGCGATCCAGGGACGAACAGGTGCCCATCGTGTTCCTGACCGCGAAGAGCATGAAACAGGACACACTGGAGGGCTTCAAGGCAGGTGCCGACGACTACATTACGAAGCCGTTCAGCATGGAGGAACTGCTCCTGCGGGCCAATGCCGTCCTGCGACGGTCGCGCGGGGCACAGCCGAAGGAGGCGGAGCCGGATGAGTACGTGCTCGGTTCCAGCCGTTTCGATCCGCGGAAGCAATTGTTGCGGACCCCTGCGGGCGAGCGCCGCCTGACGACAAAGGAATCGGAACTGATGCGGCTTCTATGCACGCACCGCAACGATGTGCTGGAGCGCGGTCATGCACTGCGCGAGGTATGGGGCTCCGACAGTTACTTCAACGGCCGGAGCATGGACGTGTACATCGCCAAGCTGCGCAAATACCTTCGGGACGACCCCTCGGTGGAGATCATCAATGTGCACAGCAAGGGATTCCGGCTCATCGCAGCCGATGCCTCATGAGCGCTCCGGAAAGCAGGTGATGGCGCACCCCGCGGACAAGGCACCGATGGGATGTCACAGACAGGCGGTGCGCCCGCCATCCACCGGCAGGTTGACACCATTGATATAGGCACCGGCGGGACCGCACAGGAAAGCCACCGCATAGGCTATCTCGGCCGCCTCGGCGAAACGACGCAGGGGAACCTCGGCACGCATCTCATCGGCCACTTCCTCCTCCGATCGTCCGGTGGCCGCCGCCCGGTTCCGGATGATCGCGTACAGCCGTTCGGTGGCCGTTGCGCCGGGCAGCACGTTGTTCACCGTGATGCCGAAGGGGCCCAGTTCATTGGCAAGTGTTTTCGACCAGTTGGCCACGGCACCGCGCACCGTGTTGCTCACCCCGAGGTTGTGAAGTGGCTGCTTCACGCTGGTGCTGATGATGTTCACGATGCGGCCGTGATGGCGTTCCTTCATGCCCGGCACAACAGCCCTGACAAGCGTCTGGAAGCTGAGCAGGTGCAACCTGAACGCCTCCTCGAACCGCTCCACCTCGGCCTCATGGGCGGGTCCTGGAGGTGGGCCTCCGGTGTTGTTCACCAGGATGTCCACCCTGTTGGAGAACGGCGCGTTCACAAGGGCCAGCCGAAGGCCTTCGGTATCGCCCATATCGGCGGACAGGAGCGCATGTTCAGCACCGCTCACGCGGGGCAGCTCGCCGATGATGCGGGAGCCGCGTTCGGCATCGCGCGCCAGCACCACCACCGTGGCGCCGAGCGAAGCGAGTTCAAGGGCGATGGCCTTCCCGATCCCCTGTGTCCCGCCGCCCACGAGCGCAACCCTGCCATGCAAGCCTGTTT
Organism: Flavobacteriales bacterium; assembly: GCA_044343855.1. Classification (GTDB taxonomy): domain Bacteria; phylum Bacteroidota; class Bacteroidia; order Flavobacteriales_F; family PHOS-HE28; genus PHOS-HE28. The sequence continues at coordinate 6,379 of JBIJDX010000058.1, read as the reverse complement.
CCATCGCCTCAAAAGTAGATCGTGGGAAAGATGTGCTTGGCCGAACCGAACAGAAGCCGCACCTTCGTGCCGTTCAAACAGACCCCAGAACCATGATGAACAATTACTTTCTCGCAGGTGCGCTGGCGGCAGCGATGCTGACCACCGACGCATCGGGCCAGGCCGCGCTGACCCCCGGCATGACCAGCAAGAACACTGTCCGCACGGCTGAAAAAGGCACCCCCTCCGTTCGGATCCGCCGCCATGGCCTGCGGCCTGAAGCCCGTGGCGTCATCGCCAATGATGCCTGCGCGGACGCCATCTCGCTTTCCGTGAACGACCCTGCCGATTGCCCTGCGAACGCCACTGCCGGTGACAATGGCGGAGCCACAAGCACCGACGGTGAACCCACCTGCGATGGTGGAGCTTCTGCCTATGAGGATGTGTGGTACAGCTTCAATTCCGGGAACTTCACCAACGTGGTGGTGAACATCACGCCCGGGACGATCACCGACCTTGTGGTGGACGTTCTGGAAGGCGGCTGCGGAGGCACATCCGTAGCCTGCGCGATCGGAACCGCTGCCGAAGCCCTGAGCGTCCAGGTGACGCCCAATACGGACTATGTGTTCAGCGTGGTGGCCAACAATGACTTCGGTCTCGGCGGAACTTTTGACGTATGCCTGACCGGTCTCGGTGGAGGATCAGCGCCGAACAACGACGATTGTGCAGGCTCATTCCAACTGCCTGTGAGCACGCAGTGCACCCCCGTGAACGCCTCGCTGGCGAACGCCACCAGCAGCTCCCCGGCCATCCTCTGCAACGGTTTCACCTCACCGGGTGCACTGGATGTATGGTTCAGCTTCGTGGCATCCGGCCCGATCACCTCCGTGCAGGTCGATGGCCAGGGCACCATGGATGCCGTGATGGAAGGCTTCTCCGGCAGCTGCGGCAACCTGGTGAGCGTCGGTTGCGCCGATGCCACCTTCCCCCCGAACAGCGTTCAGGAGACCCTGACACTGAACACCGTCGCCGGCACCACCTACTATGTGCGCGTGTACCATTACGGCAACGCCCCCACCACGAACCCGGAATTCACCATCTGCGCCTTCTCACCATCCAACGTGCCGGCGAACGACCAATGCACGGGCACGAACCCCCAGCCGCTTGCAGTGGGTGGCACCCTCAACTGGACCGGCGACAACACCGGCGCACTGGATACCGAAGGCCTGGGCAACCCCAACGTATGGCACGCCTTCACCACCACGGAGTGCACCAACATCGTGATCAACTATTGCGGCATGGCCACCCCCTTCGGCAATGTGGGTGCACGACTCTACATCGGTTGCCCCTTCACCCAGTTCGTGCAGTTCAGCTCGGGCAACTTCGATGACTGCGGCGATGGCAACGCGACGATCTACTTCAACGGTGTTGCCGCTGGCACCTATTACTACGCAGTGCTTGGCGGCGCCAACGCCACAGGTGCATACGGCATCAACGTGAGCGCAAGCCCCTGCGCCCCCGCCCCGAGCAACAACGAATGCGCCGGTGCCCAGCCCTTGAACGTGGGCCTCGCCTGCACACCCACACCTGGCACCACGGCGGATGCGACCCAGTCACTGGCACCCATCGCATGCAACGGCTTCACCTCCAGTAACGCGCTTGACGTGTGGTACAGTTTCGTGGCAACCACCACTGACCACACCATCACGGTGGAAGGCCTCGAGGAATTCGACGGTGTCCTGGAGTTCTTCTCCGGCGACTGTTCCAACCTGGTGTCGGTCTCCTGCACCGACGACACCTTCCCGAACCCCGACCCCGTGAACGAGGTCATGGTGCAATCGGGCCTCACCGCAGGAACCACCTATTACGTGCGCGTCTATGACTATGGACATGCCAGCACGAACCACCTGTTCAACATCTGCGTGACCGGCGATATCGGCACCGAAGTGGATGCGTTGAACGCGAACAGCACCTTCACCGTGTTCCCCAACCCCAGCAACGGGGACATCACCATTTCCAGCAGGGAGTTGAGCGGTGCATCCGTGATCGAGGTGATGGACATGACCGGCCGGGTGCTGCACAGCGAGAACCGCACCCTGTCGGCCGGCCAGGCCCACCAGCTGAACCTGGCTGGTCGCATCTCCTCCGGCAGCTACATCGTGCGCGTCCTCACCGCTGAAGGCAGCAGCGAACAGCGCGTGGTGATCCGCTAAGAACGCGATACCACATGTACGAAGGGCCGCCCCGCACGGGCGGCCCTTCGCCTTTCCTTACCCATCAGGGGTTCCCGACAATTAACACACGCACAGCAGCACGAACCAACCCAAGTGCGAGATTTTTGCCATCCAAATCAAGCCCCCATGCGCCTCGCTGCCACGTGTTTCATGCTCATCTCCGGCTTCGTGACAACGTTTTCATTCGCGGCAGGGACCAGCGGGGGCGGTGTTGCCAATGACCTCTGCACCAGCGTGACCCCCCAGCAACTCAACCCCGGGGTCCCCCTCTCCTTCTCCGGCAACAACACCGGGGCCACCTTCGATGGCGATGCCACACCCGGATCCGCCATGGACATCGGCCTGCCCAGCGTATGGCATGCATTCACCACCACCGAATGCGCCGATGTCGTCGTCTCCTACTGCGGCATCAGCCCCGTCTTCGGGAACACCTGGAACTGGCTCGCAACATCCTGCCCCGCTGATGTCATGATCAACGCCACCTCCTTCAACAACAGCGACTGCGGCGATGGCAACAAGACCCTCTTCTTCAACGCCCTCCCTGCAGGAACATACTACCTGCCCGTGCTCACCGAGCCCTTCAGCGGAGCGCAGGGACCCTACACCATCCAGGTGAGCGCAGACCCCTGCGGCAGCAACAGCCCCGCCAATGACCTCTGCACCAACGTGACCCCCCAGCAACTCAACCCCGGGGAAAGCCTGGCGTTCAGCGGGGACAGCGATGGGGCCACCCTGCAGGGTGATGCCGTGCCAGGTTCGCTTATCGCACAGTTGGGACTTCCCAACGTGTGGCACGCCTTCACCATTGGGGGTTGTACCGACCTAACGGTGTCCTACTGCGGCACCGAACCTGCCCTCAGCAACGTATGGAACCTGCTGGCGACCAGTTGTCCGGCGGATGCACTCGTGTTCAGCACCTCGAACAACACCATTGATTGCTCGGACGGAAACCGCACTGCTAATTACACCGGTGTTGCCCCGGGCACCTAACTGGTTGACCCCTTCAGCAACAGTGCAGGCCCTTACACGGTGACAGTGACCGCAGCAGAGTGCACCGTCGGTCTGACCGAAGTGGAGCGCAGCTGGAGCGTGTTCCCGAATCCGGGCAACGGTGTATTCCAGATACGCACCGGCGACCTGCAGGGTCTCGTCGATTGGGAGCTCAGCGATGCATCGGGACGCGTGGTCCACAGCGAACTGCGCAGCATGAACGGTGGCGGGGTGTTCGGACTGCGGATGGGTGCTCCATTGGCACCGGGGACCTACGTTCTACGTGCCTCACATGCCGGGGGGACGCGCGTTGAGCGCGTCGTGGTCCGCTGAACCTTCGGGGCCTCGCAACCTTCTGTGGACGAGGTCGTAGAAGGGGTGCATGAGAACCTTGCCGATCATTGCGTGGGTACTGGTGGGTGGTGCGTTCATGACCGTTCGACCCATCCGTGCGCAAGCCAGGCAGGCCCCCCTGCTCCCTGTTGATGCCATCGTACTTGATGGTGAGGCGCCGATAGAGGGATGCTCCGTGGTCCTGCACCAGGACGAAGTGCGGATGTCCACGTTCATGACGCGTCGCAAGGGCCAGTTCCAGACCGGACTTGAACATGGCCATTTGTATACCCTCGAGTTCTCCAAGCCCGGATTCATCACCAAACGCATCGTGGTCGACACGCGCGCCGATGTGCATCCATCACAGTTGCCGGGCATGCCCATGCTGATGGATGTGGAAATGCTCCGGACCGACAGGTACAAGGGCATCGATACCGACGCGCTGGACATGCCCTTCGCCATCGTCCGGTTCGACAAACGGGCGCGGGAGTTCGTGCAGGACCCCGGGTATGCCCAGGAGATGCACCGGACCACCAGCGCATTGCTGCTGCAGGCCGTGGGCGGGGAGGAATGACAGGGACCATGAACGGAGGGCGGGTTACCTTTGGACATCCACCCGCTTGCCATGCCGATCCGCAGACCCTTCAACCTTCAACACTGGATCAACGACAACCGGCAGTTGCTGAAGCCGCCGGTGGGGAACAAGAACCTGTACCATGATGCAGGCGACTACATCGTGATGGTGGTCGGTGGACCGAACGCACGCAAGGACTACCATTTCAACGAGACGGAGGAGCTGTTCTACCAGCTGGAAGGAGATATCGAGGTGGGGATACAGGAGGATGGCAGGGCGGTGACCATCCCCATCAGACAAGGTGAGATGTTCCTGTTGCCCGCCAACGTGCCGCACCAACCAAGGCGCGGTCCCGATACGGTGGGCCTCGTCATCGAGGTGAAACGTGCGGACCGGGCCATGCAGGATGGATTGCAGTGGTACTGCGAACAATGCAACAACCTGTTGCACGAATACCGCTTCGTCCTGAACAACATCGAGCAGGATTTCCTTCCGCGGTTCAGGGAATTCTACACGAGTGAGGACCTGCGCACATGCAAGCGTTGCGGGCATGTGATGGAGTCGGACCCGCGGTTCGTGTAAGCACCGACCGATGGCCTCGTACTTCACCGTCGACATCCACACGCACATACTTCCGGAGCAGATACCGGATTTCGGCTCCAGGTACGGCTACCGGGGCTTCATCCACCTTGACCATCACAAGCCGGGCTGTGCAAGGATGATGATGGATGACAAGTTCTTCCGGGAAGTGCAGGCGAACTGCTGGGACCCGGCAGTACGGATCGGTGAATGCGACCATCACCACGTGGACGTGCAGGTACTCAGCACGGTTCCGGTCATGTTCAGCTATTGGGCGCAACCACAGGATACGCTGGACCTGTCGATGTTCCTGAACGACCACATCGCAGGCATCGTTCATCAGTGGCCCAGGCGCTTCGTCGGCCTTGGCACCCTACCCATGCAGGACGCGGATCTCGCCATCCGGGAGTTGGAGCGCTGCAAGCGCATCGGCATGGCGGGTATCCAGATCGGCACCCACATCCATGGTACCAACCTCGGGGAGCCACGCCTGATGGAGGTGTTCGAGGCCTGCCAGGAGCTGGACATGGCGGTATTCGTGCACCCCTGGGACATGATGGGTGCCGACCGTTTCGACAAGTATTGGATGCCCTGGCTGGTGGGCATGCCCGTGGAGACCGCCACGGCCATCACCTCCATGATCTTCAGCGGCCTGTTCGAGCGGCTTCCGCGGTTGCGGGTGGCCTTCGCCCATGGCGGTGGCTCATTCCCTGCCACCCTCGGACGCATCGAGCACGGATTCCTGATGCGGCCCGATCTGTGTGCCGTTGACAACAATGTGAACCCGCGGGACTACCTGGGCCGGTTCTGGATCGATGCCCTTGTACACGATCCGGCCATGTTGCGCCTGGTGGTGGACCAGATGGGCGCTGCGCGGGTGGCCATGGGCACGGATTATCCCTTCCCCCTTGGTGAACCGGTGCCCGGCGAGTTGATCCGCAGCATGCCTTACGACGACACCACCAAGGAGCTGCTGCTCGGGGGTGCGGCGATGGAATGGCTGGGCATGAACGCCTCCCGGTTCCGCTGACGCGCTACCGCACCAGGGTCACATGCCCGATGGCCTCACGCTGACGGCCGCTGAACTCCGTAGCGCTCAGCTTCCACACATAGGTGTCCACCGGAGCGTCGCGCCCCTTGCAGGTGCCATCCCAGCGGTCGTCCAACGTGTTGGTGGACCAGACCAGCAGGCCCCAACGATCGAACACCTCCAACGTGATTGTGGCGATGTCCTTGCCGGATGCGCCGAAGCCATCATTGTAGCCGTCACCATTGGGGGTGAAGGAATTGGGAACATAGAGGTCTCCATTGACGATGACCGTGAGCGAACTGGTGTTCCTGCATCCCGCACTGTCGATGACGGTGACCACGTAGGTGGTCGTCTCCTCCGGCTCCACAAGCTGTGCGGCGGGGTCCTGGAGCTCCGCCTGCCCGATGTCATTCCAGCTGAGCACACCGTTGCCCGATGCGGTGAGGATGAACCCGTCCCCAAAATCGATGGTCCCTCCGGGACCGGCCTGCACGAAGGGCCACGGCCGCAGCTCCACCAGCACCGTGTCCAGATCCGAGCAGCCGATGCCATCCTGTACACGGACCACATATTCGGTGGTGACCGCAGGGCGTGCGATGGGCTCCGGGCTGGTGGCATCGGTGAGACCTGCTTCGGGCGACCAGCGGTAGAAGGCACCAC
>JBIJDX010000074.1:0-12136 GCA_044343855.1 Flavobacteriales bacterium | reverse complement strand
CCAACGCGACCCTGGACGCCCTCGTGCAAGGCTTCATCCGCCAGCGCGCTGCCGCAAAGGCCGCCCGGGACTTCGCCACCAGCGATGGCATCCGCGACCAGCTCGCCGCAGCGGGCATCGTGCTCAGGGACACCAAGGATGGCACCACATGGGAACTCGCCTGAACATATCCCTGGCGCTTGTCGCCTGCATGGTGCTGCATGCGTGCACCGGTGATGTCCCGGCACCAGCGCCTGCATCCGCACCAGCGCTGCCCGCCTTGCCGCCTGTGCCCGACTTCAACGCGGACAGTGCATACGCCCATGTGGCCATGCAGGTGGCCTTCGGTCCGCGTGTGCCCGGTACGGCTGCGCATCGTGCCTGTGGTGATGCCTTGGTGGCGCGGCTGAAGGGCCTGGGTGCCGATGTGATCGAACAGACCGGGGAGGTGACCATCTACACCGGCGCTCGCCTGCCGTTGCGCAACATCCTTGCCCGCTTCAAGCCCGCTTCGAAGGACCGCATCCTGCTGCTCGCCCACTGGGATACGCGCCCCTTCGCCGACAAGGACGATGAGCGCCGGGGCGAACCGATCGAAGGGGCCAACGACGGTGCCAGTGGAGTGGGGGTGCTCATGGAGGTGGCCCGGCTCATCGCCGCCAAGGAACATGGTCCCGGCGTGGACATCCTCTTCACCGATGTGGAGGACCATGGCCAACCCAGCGGAGCCATCCAGATGGATGCGTCCTCGATGAACACCTGGGCCCTGGGTGCCCAATACTTCGCCAAGAACCCGCCCGTGCCCGGCTACAACGCGCGGTTCGGCATCCTGCTGGACATGGTGGGGGCCAAGGGTGCCCTCTTCTACCGCGAGGCCCTCAGCATGCAGTACGCACCCTCGGTGGTGAACAAGGTGTGGCGAACCGCCGAGTCCATCGGCCACGGCGACCGGTTCATACAGGAGACCAAGTACTTCGTGGGCATCGACGATCACGTGCCCATCAATCAGCAACTGCGCATCCCCACCATCGACATCATCCAGTACGACCCCGCCACCCAGGCCTTCGGGCCGTACTGGCACACCCATGATGACAACATGGATGTGATCGATCGAGAGACCCTGCGCGCAGTGGGCCGAACGGTGGTGGCCGTGGTGTGGCAGGAGCGCTGAGCCGGATCCGCCCCTCAGCAGTCCAAGCGTGGCCGGATGCTGCACGTGCGGGTGGTTCGGAGGCGGTTAGCTTCACCCCACCAACAACCGGACCATGAAGAAGCTCGTCACCCCGTTCCTGCTCCTGCCCCTGCTGGCCGGCGCACAGTCCCTGGTCTCTGACCAACCCCAGCTGCGCACCGCCTTCCTGGAGGATTTCACAGGCCTGCATTGTGGTTATTGCCCCGAAGGCCATGTGATCATGGAAGGTCTTGAGGAACAGCATGGGGCCCGCTTCGTGACCGTGGGGGTCCACGCCGGACCGTTCGCGTCGCCGTCCACCGGCGAGCCTGACTTCCGCACACCTGCCGGCACCGCCATCGACGCCCATTTCACCATAGGCGGTTATCCAGCCGGGGTCATCAACCGGCACCTCTTCAATGGTGCCGATGACCTGGGCCGCGGGGCGTGGGAGGGTGCGGTCGCTGAAATGCTGGCCCTGCCATCACCGGTGAACCTGGGCATGGTGAGCGACTTTGATGAAGGCACACGCGAGCTCACCGTGACCGTGGAGCTGCTCTACACGGCCGACAGCCCGCTGCCCGCAAGTGACTACATCAGCGTGCTCATCAAGGAGGACCACATCATCGCGCCGCAGACCGATTACGGTCCGTCCGGGAACCATGCGGCTTACGACCACAAGCATGTGCTGCGCGCCTACATCACCGATACCTGGGGCGATGCGGTGACCACCACCACGGCTGGAACAAGCGTGCTGCGCACCTACACCTACACCCTGCCCCAGGCGTGGAACGCGGCCAACTGCAGGGTGGTGGCCTTCGTGAGCGAGGACCGCAGCGAAGTGTATCAGGCAAGGGAGGTGAACGCCATCGGCGGCACCACCCTGGTCATCGGGGATCTGGCCCTGAACGGTCCCACGTTCGCTGCGGCCGATGGCGGCTCCAGCCATGTCTTCGCCACCGGCTTCACCAATGCCATGGGTGCTGAAGCGACGTTCGTCGCCACGCTCACCGTGGTGAGCGCTCCCGCATCCTGGACCGCAGGGCTCCAGCTCAACGGCGCATCCATCGCCGACCCCGCCACCTTCGCACTGCCGGCGGATGCCACGGCGGGCCTTGGGGTGGAGGTGATGCCGGGCATGACCGCCGGTATCGGCACCTATCGCCTGAGCATCGCCTCCGCCGACGCCCCCGAAGCACCGGTGCTGGAACAGGAGTTCAATGTGATCAGTGGAGTGACCGACCTGGTGGTGACACACACCGGCGCCGAGCCCTGGGAGCCGATCTACCTCAATGGCCTGAGCGATGCGGGGAACGGGGCCTACGCTGCAACGAGCAAGGACAAGTTCGTGCGCTTCGGGCAGGATGGGGCGCTCGGTTCCGTATTCAATCTGTACCTCAATGTCAGCTGGACCTTCCCCGCTTTGACCGACGATGAAGTGGCGGTGCTGCAGGCGCATATGGATGCCGGTGGCGACCTGATGATCGCCGGACAGGACATCGGTTGGGACAACAGCGGTGCCACCGGCAGTTATGGAACCCCCGTCACCCAGTCCTTCTTCACCAACTACCTCCACGCCACCTACGTGGCCGATGGCAGCACCGCCAACAGCTCGGTGAACTTCCTTGATGCGGACCCCGTGTTCGGTGGCCTGCCCAACACCACCATTGCCAACGTGTTCAACAACAACACCTATCCGGAGGAGATCACGCCCATCGCTCCCGCTGTTGGGATCTTCCACTACACCACCAACGTGAACAAGATCGGTGGCCTCCGCTGCGATAACGGGACCTACAAGGTGGTGTATTTCGGGGTGGGGCCCGAGCAGATGGCCAACGCATCCACCGGCCGTGCGATGATCTCCCTGAGCCACGATTGGTTCTATGGGATCGTGAGCGTGGATGAGCTGGATGCCGCATTCCTTGGCATGGGCACCTTGTATCCGGTCCCGGCCGATGCACAACTGACCATCCCGGTCGATGCGGCCATCGGTGCCACGCATGTGCTGGTGCTCGATGCCATGGGTCGGAGGGTCTTGGAACAACAGCTTCCTGCACGTGGCGATCGCGCTGTGCTGGATGTGGGCTCACTCACCAACGGCACCTATCGGGTGGCATTGGGCAACGAACAGGGACTTGGTCAGGCACGCACCTTCGTGGTCCTTCGCTGAGCGGCGGTATGCAGGCGTAACGGTGGGGCGGTCCTTCCAAGGGCCGCCCTTTTCCTTCCGTTCGGATGCTGCGGCCGGATGCTGTTGTGTGCAGCAGCCCGTTCGGGCCGTCCAACAGGGATACTCCGGCAGGTCAATGGCACCGGCTCACGCAAGGGTCATCCGCACATGCCGGCGCACGCTCCGGTTCCGTTGCAGGGTCTGCATGGTGGCGTTGAGGACCGGCTGCGCGTGGGATGTCGGATCCAGCGTTCCCGCAGCGGTTCCGGGGGCGAGGCACGCCGGGGAGGGCGTTCAGCTGCCGGGCCTCAGCGTGGTGCCCATGGCGGCACTTCCCGGCAGGAGCATGCTGCTGCTCGTGCCGTCGCTGTCCGTGATGCGGAGCAGGTAGAGCTGCTCGCTGCGCAGACCGCCCTGAAGCATGCCTCCGCCATCGGGGACCGAACCGGTCGCCACCAGGCGCCCGGAGAGTTCATGGATGGTCCAGGGCACGGCATTGTGCACACCACCGAGCCACCATTGCCCGTCCGCCATGGCGGTCAGGAACATCTTCTCGACGCCCCGTGCAGCCCCTGCAACCACCACCGCACTGGTGGTGGCCCGTCCGTCGCGATCGATCTGCCGCAACCGGTAGTAACCGATGCCCGGCAGTGGTTGGCTGTCCTTGAACGCATATTCCAGCGGCACCACCGAATTGCCGGCTCCGGGAATACGTCCGATCTCCTCGAAGCGGATCGCATCGCCTCCCCGCTCCACCACGAACACCTCATTATCAAGTTCCGAGGTTGTGGTCCAATGCAGCATCACGTAGCCGTCGTGGGGATGCGCGCTCAGGTCGGCGAGGGTGATGGGCAGGGGGCTCAGGCAATCGCCCACCAGGATGGACCGCGAGTTCACGTTGGCGATGGGACAGGCGCCATCATCGCCCTGGATGAACACGTTCGCAGGCAGCGATGCTGGGGAGCCGGTCCAGCACAGGCGGGCCACGGCAGGGTTGGTGCCGGTGACCGTGAAGACCGCACCGGGCAGGAGCGCCGTGGCGTTGGAGGTCACCTCGATGACCGCACCGGGGTTGCCATCGGAGAAGACCATGTCCACACAGAAGCTCTGGCCCGCACACACCCCAAGGCTGTTCGGCCCGGACTGCAGGCCTGGTGTAAGGTTGGTGAGGTTCGAGGAGGTGGGCGGGCTTTCGTCGCAGGTGATCACAACGAACATCAGGTCGCGCATCACCTTGCCGATGACCTGGCCGAAGGAGTTGAAGGTGGTCACCTCGATCACCACCACGTACCTGCCCGTTAGCAGCGGGGTGAAGTTCAATTGCCCGGTTCCGGCCTGAATGGTGATGCCTTGGAAGGGAGAGGTTCCGGAAAAGCCCGCAGCATATTCGACCGATGTCGGGTTCGGCGGAGTGATGGTGTTGAAGCGGGCCGGTACAAGGGCGAACGACATCAGGTTGCCGTCAGGATCGGTGGCACCCGGATTGTATGAGACGGGTTGACCTATGCACACGTAGGGGATACCCGAATCCACGAACACGGGCGAACGGTCCGTAACGCCGGCCTGGTGCTGCAAGGTGGCCACGGCATAGGTTCCCGGAACGGTCGCCAGGTTCACCATGGTGTTCCGGCAGCAGATGAACCACTCGATCTTCCAGGGGCCGGCGGTGCATGGTGAAAGGTTCAGCGTGACCTCGAACCGGAACTTCCTGAAACTGGGCAGGGTACCTCCCTGGCAGGTGCTGTTCTCGGTCTGGGATGGGCATAATTGGGAGACCTCCTGCACCCCGCCCACCGCCACCGGTTGCAGGTTGTTCAGGGTGAACGTCACACCGCAGGCGTTGGAGAAATACAGGCTCTGGGGGGTGATGGGGAAGCCGGCGCAATCCAGGTACAGGTCAAGGTTGACCTTGTACAGGCTCGTCAGCGTTGGATGCGACTGCCACGCATAGGTGATGCTGGCTCCGGAGTAATGATCGCCACGCACGGCGACGGTGCCTGCCAGGGCCAGCACAAGGAGCCAGGCACGGACCACACCTGCGGTGGCCCGCATCCATTGGCTGCAGGTGCTTTTTGAGGATGCCGTTGACATGCGCAACTACTCCGAGGACGAAAGATATGAACAAATCGTGGTCTTGGCAAAATCCGCCCGGGTGTCCGTTCAGCCCCTGCATCAAGCACCCTCCCGAGGCCTATCTTGGGACCCATGTCCCAGCCAGGTTCCTTGTCAGGTCTCGAACAGGGTGCAACAGCCCCATCCTCCCCTGAGGTTGACAGGCGGCTCTTCCTGCTCGATGCCTATGCCCTCATCTACCGCGCTTATTTCAGCTTCATCAGGGCACCCCGGGTGAACAGCAGGGGCTTCAATACCAGCGCCGCTTTCGGCTTCACCACCACCCTGCTCGACCTCATCCGGCGCGAGCAGCCCACGCACATCGCCGTGGTGTTCGACACCGCCGCGCCCACAGGCCGGCACGAGACCCTGCTGGATTACAAGGCCAACCGCGAGGAGATGCCCGATGACATCCGCAGCAACGTGCCCTACATCCGCCGCATCATCGAGGCGCTGCGCATCCCCGTGCTGGAGAGCGACGGCTACGAGGCCGATGACGTGATCGGCACCCTGGCGAAGAAGGCCGAGGCAGAAGGCTACACCACCTACATGGTCACTCCCGACAAGGACTTCGGCCAGTTGGTCACCGACAGGATCATCATGTACAAGCCCGGCCGTGGCGGCGACCCGCCCGAGAAGCTGGGCCCGAAGGAGATCTGCGAACGCTGGGGCCTGGAGCGCACGGACCAGGTGAAGGACATCCTCGGCCTCATGGGCGATGCGGTGGACAACATCCCCGGCATCCCCGGCATCGGGGAGAAGACCGCCATCAAGTTGGTGCAGCAGTTCGGCAGCCTGGAGGGTGTGCTCGAGAACGCCGACAAGCTCAAGGGGAAGCAGCAGGAGAACGTGATCGCGTTCGCCGAGCAGGGCCGCCTGAGCAAGCAGCTCGCCACCATCATCGTGGATGCACCGGTGGAACTGGACCACGATGCGCTGCACCTGGATCCGCCGGACAAGGACAAGGTGTTGGAGGTGTTCAGCGAGCTTGAGTTCAAGAGCCTCGCCAACCGGGTCCTGGGCGCCGAAGTGAACGGTGCTGCGGAAGAGCCCAAGGCGGGCCGGCGCGGGAAAGCGGCCCCGGTCAACCACGGCCAGGTGGACCTCTTCGGCAGCCATGTGGACGCTGAAGGCAACGTGGAGCTCACCGGGCTGGCCACCATCGACACGGTGCCGCACCGCTACTTCCTGGTCCGCACCAACGAAGAGTTGCACATGCTTGCGGCCCAGCTCCGGCAGCAGCCGCGCTTCTGCTTCGATACGGAGACCACCGGCACCGACGAACGCACCGCCGAGCTCGTGGGCCTGGCCTTCAGCTGGAAGCCCCACGAAGGTCATTATGTGCCGGTGCCGGAGGACCGCGCCGAGGCCCAGGGCATCGTGGACATCCTCAAGCCCATCCTGGAGGACGAAACCATCGGCAAGGTGGCGCAGAACGCCAAGTACGACATCCGTGTGCTGGCGCGCCATGGTGTGGAAGTGAAGGGCCCGCTGTTCGACACCATGGTCGCACACTTCCTGCTGAAGCCCGATGTGCAGAAGCACGGCATGGACTTCCTCAGTGAGACCTACCTGGGCTATCGGCCGGTGAGCATCACCGCGCTCATCGGCGACAAGGGTCGCGGCAGGGTGCAGAAGAGCATGCGTGATGTGGAGGTGGAGCTGGTGAAGGAATACGCAGCCGAGGACGCGGACATCACCTGGCAGCTCGCTGGAAAGCTGGAACCCCTGCTGGCCGTGGACGAGGTGACCGGGCTCTTCAACGATGTGGAGATGCCGTTGGTGCACGTGCTCGCCGACATGGAGACCGAGGGCATCCGGATCGACATCCCGGCCCTGAAGCAGTTCAGCGATGAGCTGGGCACCGAGCTGGTGCGGCTGCAGGATGCCATCCACGAGGCCTGCGGGGTGCCCTTCAACATCGACAGCCCCAGGCAGTTGGGCGACGTGCTCTTCGAGACGCTCAAGCTGGGCGAGGGCAGGATCAGGAAGACCGCCAAGACAGGGCAGTACCAGACCAGTGAGGACATCCTGCAGGAGCTGAGCAATGCGCATCCCGCAGTACCGCTCATCCTGGATTATCGAAGTCTGCGCAAGCTGAAGGGCACCTATGTGGACACACTGCCCGAGGTGGCGGATCCCGTGACCCATCGGGTGCATACCAGCTACCTGCAAACGGTGGCTGCCACCGGTCGCCTGGCCAGCAACGAGCCGAACCTGCAGAACATTCCCATCCGCACCGAGAAGGGACGTGAGATACGCAGGGCCTTCGTGCCACGCAATGAGGACTTCCGGCTGCTCAGTGCGGATTACAGCCAGATCGAGCTGCGCATCATCGCCCACATGAGCGGCGACAGCAACATGCAGGAGGCCTTCCGCCGCGGTCTGGACATCCATGCGGCCACTGCGGCCAAGGTGTTCAACGTGGACATCGCCGAGGTCACCCGCGAGCAGCGCAGCCGTGCGAAGGCGGTGAACTTCGGCATCGCCTACGGGCAGGGCGCCTTCGGACTGGCGCAGAACCTGGGCATCCCGCGTGCGGAAGCCAAGCGGATCATCGACGACTATTTCACCCAGTTCCCCGGTGTGCGCAATTACATGGATGAGATGATCGGCTTCTGCCGGACGCACGGGTACATCAAAACCCTGATGGGCCGCCGCCGCCACCTGCCGGACATCACCAGCACCAACAATGCCGTGCGTGCCCAGGCCGAGCGCATCGCCATCAATGCACCCATGCAGGGGTCTGCGGCCGACATCATCAAGGTGGCCATGGTGAACATCCACCGCGAACTGCGCACGCGGCGCATGGAGAGCAAGCTGCTTCTCCAGGTCCATGACGAACTCGTGCTCGATGTGAAACTTGCGGAGGCCGATGCCGTACAAGAATTGGTCAGGCGTGGCATGGAGCATGCCATGGAGCTGGCCGTGCCGCTCGTTGTTGACATGAACATGGGGAAAAACTGGCTGGAGGCACACTGATGGCGTGGCTCGTCCCGGACATCTTTACATTTGGACCCATCCACCCCAATCGCCACTCCCGATGCGCATGAACCACTGGCCCCTTGTGGCTGTCCTGCTGATGCTCTCCGCCTGCGGTGGTGAGGCCCCGCCCGCCGAGGATATCGACCTGTCCGGCGCGGCCGACAGTGCGATGCAGGCAGACCGTTCCACCCGCACCCGGAACATCTTCTACAATATCCCATCGCCCATGGAGACCGCCGCCCTGCTGCAGAAAGCGGGAGCGGTCTACAACGGGGGACTGTTGAACGATGTGAAGAAGGTGGACACCTACACGGCTGCGAACAAACAGGCCCTCAACCTCGGGGTCTATGGAGCGGACCTGAGCTATGCCAGTGTGTTCAACCACACGCAGGAGAGCATGTTCTACACCAGCTGCACCAAGAAGCTGGCCGAACGCCTCGGCGTGCTCACGGCGTTCAATGACAGCACCCTGGAGCTGATGGAAAAGAACAGGGGCGATCGCGATGCCCTCCTGGACGTGATCAGTGAGACCTACTGGAACGTGGACGCCTACCTGAAGGAGAACGGCCGCGAGAACATCAGTGCCCTGATGGTCGCTGGCGGCTGGGTGGAGGGTCTCTACATCGCCACGCAGGTATCGGCCAAGAACGACTCCAAGGAACTGCGCCAGCGCATCGCCGAGCAGAAGTTGTCCCTGGGGGACCTGATCGCCCTGATGGACAGCTACGAGGTGGAGGATCCGGCCCTGGACGCCGTCCGCAAGGACCTTGCCGCCATCCAGTCCCTCTATGCGGATGTGCAGGTGGGAGGAGCATCCACCACGGTCACCGAGGAGAACGGTGTTGCGATGGTCGGTGGTGACGCCCCCATGGCAACCCTGCAGGATGCACAATTGCAGGCCATCCGGGACAAGGTCGCCGAGATCCGAAACGCATACATCAACTGATCCCGCCATGCTCGTTCGACGCCACTTGTTCCTTGCGGCCCTGGCCTTCGGTGGCCTGCTGCTCCCTGATACGGCCGATGCGCAGTGCAGGAGTTTCGCCAAGAACCGCTGTGTACCCGGCTTGGCACCATACAAGTTCAACGAGTCCTTCAATTCGGCACAACTTTCCCCGGGCGAGGAGGCCGAGGTGAACCTGACCTTCTTCAGCGGCCAGGATTACCGCGTGAAGGTGTGTGTTCACGAGATCCTGGGAAACGTGAACTGGAAGCTTGTGGACAGCAACAACAAGATCGTGTTCGAGAGCCTGGCCGATGAGCCCAAGCCCCACTTCGACCTGAAGGTGGCGAGCACCATGCAGATGAGGCTGGTGGTATGGGTGCCGGAAAAACCGGCGGGCCAGATGGTGCACGTTGGTTGTGTGGCCATCCTGGTCGGTTTCAAGTAGCCGGGCCGTCTTTCCCAAGGGCAGTCGGCCCCGGGGCCTCCGCAGCAGACCTCGGTGCGCGCATACGGCCTGCGTTCCGCTTCCCGATGACCATCCCTCGTGGTGTGACGCCCGGGGCGGATCCGCGATGACGGCCACCCATGGAGGACAGGGGTGGTCGGTGCTGGTGCATGCCGCGCCTCTCAACCGAAGCGCCAGCAGGATGCCAGTGGTCCGGGCGCCGGGCCGCGAACCGTCCACCGGCGGGGCTCGCCCCCAACCCTTCTCAAGGCATGCGAAGGAAGCACAACTCTCCCGATCCCGGCCGGCGCCGGGTTCGCGTCATTCGATGACGAATCGCTGCACCTCCTTTGCCCCGTCGCGCTCGACACGCAGGAAATAGATCCCCGACCCAAGGTCGCCCACTGCCAGTTCGATGCTGTGCTCGCCCGGTGAAAGTGAACTGTTCAGCACGGTGCGGATGGAGCGGCCCGTCACATCGAGCAGCTCCATGCGTGTCATGGCGGCACGGTCCTGTGCGAGCCTCACGGTGATCCGGTCGCTGGCGGGGTTGGGTGCGATGACGAACCCCTGCCCGGTGCCGAGCACCAGTTCGTCAAGGCCGGTCGGGATGCCGTTCAGGTTGATGTCATCGATGTACACGTTGTTGCCGCCATTGCTCTCGAACTCGAACTTGAAGCGGAAATCGCTGACATGATAGGTGCTTGCGATGGATGAGGACTGGGAGGAGTTCCACTGGGCCGCGGTGGGGATGAAGTTGCTCGAGGTGTTCGGCGCGGTGAAGAGGTCCACCGTTCCCCTGAGGTTGCGCCGCAGTGACCATGTCTCACCGCAGTTGTTGGACACCAGCAGGCGAAGGCGGTCGTCGTTGTTGTTGTTGCGTCGTGCGAATGCGTATTTGAAGGTGATGACGATGCTTGTCGCATCGGTCATGTCATAGGTGCCGGAGACAAGTTCATCGATGCGGCCGGTCATGGCCGAGGTATTGACCACGCGCACGCTGTTGCTGCCCGAGAACGCAGCGGCATTCGTCACCTGGAAGGTGTTGTCGTTGTTGGGGTTCACCACGGACCAGTTCGCAGAGGGCAGCCCCGCCACCTGCTCAAAGCCCTCCTGCACCGGTCCCTGTGTGCCTGGATCGGCCAGCACGGTGATGTAGCCCTGCACCTCACTGGTGAGCGAATTGCTTCCGTCCGAAACGGTGAGGGAGACGGGATAGGTGCCGGCCTGCGTGTAGGTCACCTCCATCTGTGACTGCGTCCCTGACGCGGGCTCCCCCCCGGGGAACGACCAGGCACGGGAGGAAACGGAGTTATAGCTCTCGTCCGTGAACGTGATGGTGTTGCCTGCGCAGATGGTGCGTGTATCACTGGTGAAGGATGCCGCGCAAAGCTGTGGTGTGGCGTTCACCCCGGTGAAGGTCAGGTTGGAGGTCTGCCATAGCTGGCTGCGCTGGGCCGTGCTGGAGTTCAGTGCGGAGATCATCCGGCTTGACTGACCCGCGGTGAACATCTTGGAACAGTAGGAGTACTCCATGAAATTCTCCACGTTGTCCAGCGATCCGCAGGTGATGCCGTTGATGTTGCAGGAGGTCCAGCCGATGGTGTTCGGCGTGTCGCCCACATTGTCGTCCGTATTGCAATTGGAGCTGAGCCCCGGTTCATTGGTATTGCCCCATGTGTGGGATAGGTTGAGCCAGTGGCCCACCTCGTGGGTGAGGGCCCTTGACCGGCTGGGGCTGCCCGTGTTGATGCTGCCCACGTAGGTATGCTGCATCACGATGCCATCCGCCGCAGAGAAGAAGGCCGCCGCCCCCGGTGTGAGGGTGTAGCCGGCGGCGCCGTCCGCCGAGGCCGCCACCCACACGTTCATGTAGCGGTTGCGTGGCCATTGGATGAGGTCCTTCATGCTCTGGTCGCCGGCGTTGGTAAGCGTTGACACCGTCCGCGTGATGCCCTTGGTGCAGTTGCCCTGGGGGTCCTTCTGCGCCAGCCGGAACTCGATGTTGACGTCCGCCACGATATTGATGAAGGCCGGATTGACGTTGTCCCAATCCGGATTCTCACGGTTGAAATCCTCGTTCAGGATGCGCATCGCATCGAGGATCTGCTCGTCCGCGATGTTCTCGGGCCCGTTATTGTGGATGATGTGGAACACCACGGGGATGATGTAGCTGCTTCCGCCACCCCGCTCCGCATCCGCCGAAAAGGACCGTGTGAAGGCTTCCAGATCCTCATTGGCGGCGGCGATGCGGTCCAGCAGCGCCTGGTCATGGATACGGTCCCCCATGAACCTGCGCGGCTCGTTCGTTCCGCAGGGAAGTTCGGG
>JBIJDX010000223.1:0-4487 GCA_044343855.1 Flavobacteriales bacterium | reverse complement strand
GCCACGGGATACCGTGCGATTTCCCTCAAGAAGCTCCACGAGGGTCAGCGCATGGCACTGGGAGATTACCTCCTGCACGGGACCGCCACCATCGTCAATCTGTCGCTCTTCATCTGGGGCGCCCTCAACCTCTCCTTCGGCAACGCCAGTGACACCGGCATCCTGTTCCTCATCTTCGGGGGCATCGGTCTGTTCATGGTGTGGCGCACCGTGCACCAGTTCTACAAACGGTCAGTGGACAAGCGGGAGTGGGTCTTCATGCACATCAGTGGACTGGTGGGTTCCTACATCGCCACCGTATCAGCGTTCAGCGCGGTCAACCTGACCTTCATCAAACCCATGTGGCTCCAATGGTTGTGGCCCACCCTGCTGGGGGTGCCGTTGATGATACGCTGGATGAACCACTACCGCCGCGAGTTCGCCAAGGGCAAGCGCGTGGGCGACGTGTTCCCGCGTATGGGGCGTTGATCGCAGCGCCCCGGTACCTTTGGCCGCATGTCCGCCGGCCGTCCCACGATCCTGGTGCTCTACACCGAGTTGGCCCCGTATGTGCTGGCCGGATTCCAGGCGGCCGTGCGCACCTTGGGAGCTTCCTTCCATGTGGTGCGCTGGCCCGTGAACAATGAAGCCCCGTTCGAACTGGACGGTGCTGCCGGCATCCGGCTGTATGATCGCAGGAACTACGACAGGAAGGGTCTGCTGAAACTCGCCGCTGACCTGCGTCCGGACCTGGTCATCACCAGTGGATGGGTGGACAAGGACTACCTCGCCGTATGCCGGACCCTCGTCCGTCGCCGTGTGCCCTCGGTGATCTGCTTCGATACGGCTTGGACGGGCACTGTGCGGCAGTGGGTATCCGTGCTCGCATCGCGCTTCTGGATGCCCTTCACCTTCAGTCATGCATGGGCCACCGGCGTGCGCCAGGCCTTCTATGCGCGGCTGCTCGGCTTCCCTGCGTTCCGCATCCACAACGGCTTCTACAGCGCCGACACGGACCGCTTCCTGGCCCTGGGAGCCACCCTGCTGGAGCAGCGCAGCGGGCAATGGCCGCACCGCTTCCTCTGCGTGGCGCGCTACATCCCCACCAAGGGCCAGCAGCTCCTGTGCGATGCCTTCGCGGCCCTCTGTGACGCCGGCAAGGCAGGTGATTGGGAACTCCATCTTGTTGGCACCGGCGAACTGCATGCCGCAGTGGCCGCCTCGCCCGGGGGAAGGCATCACCGCATTCACCACCACGGCTTCAAGCAGGTGGATGAGTTGTCCGCCGTGGTGGCCGGGGCGGGGGTCTTTGTACTGCCCAGCACCTATGAGCCGTGGGGGGTTGTGGTGCACGAGCAGGCCGCCTGCGCCATGCCACTGCTCCTCAGCGATGCCGTGGGTGCCGCGGAACGCTTCCTGCAGCCCGGTACCAATGGAACCATGGTGCCCGCAACAGACATGTCCGCCTGGGTAGAGGCGATGGCGGGCATGGTCAGCAGCAGCGATGAAAGGCTCCGTGAAATGGGCGTGGCAAGCCACCACCTCGCAGCCTCCTGGTCGCCCGATCATTGGGCGGGCACGCTGCAACGCATCCTGCAGGACCGATGAAGCCGCAGGTCCTGGTGTTCATCGACTGGTACAAGCCCCATTTCAAGGCGGGCGGTCCCGTGCGCAGCATGGTGAACCTGGCGGAGCGATTGGGTGGCGGTGTGGACTTCCACATCGTGACCGGTGACCGTGACTACACCGCCACCGCGCCGGACATGGGGCTGGCGACGGACCGTTGGACCGCGCTGGAAAGCGGCGAACGGGTGTGGTACGCGTCGCCCGCCGGACGCTCCATTCGACAGTGGAGGGCCCTGCTGTCCGAACGTGCCTGGGACGCTGTCTACATCAATGGCATGTGGTCGCGGTGGAGCAGCCTGCTGCCCTTGTTGCTGTTGCGCGGAACGAAGCAGCGGCGCATCGTGGCCGTGCGTGGCATGCTGGCCGGCGGTGTCATGGTGCAGAAGGGCTGGATGAAGCGTCTCGTGCTCCTGGCCCTCCGCGCTTCCGGTTGTATGAAGGGGGTGGAGTTCCAGGCAACCAACCCGGACGAGGTGGAGGATGTAAGGCGTTGGTTCGGTGGCCGTGCGACCGTGCACATGCTACCCAACATGGGGCGAAGGCTTGCAGAGGTGGCAGCGGTGCCCATCACCAAGCAGCCCGGTGTGCTGAGGCTCGTGAGCGTTGGCCGCATCGCTGCCGAAAAGAACACGCTCTACGCCATCGAACGATTGAACGGTCTGGCCGGTGATATCCGGTTGGACCTGTATGGCGCGATCTACGACATGGCCTATTGGTCACGCTGCCAGGGGGCCATCGGCCGGCTGCCCCCCAATGTGCAGGTGCAGTGGCACGGTGAACTGCCTCCCGGGCAGGTGTCCGGAGTGTTCGCCGCCGCCCATGCGGTGTTCATGCCCAGCGTGGGTGAGAATTTCGGGCACAGCATGCTGGAAGCCCTCAGTGTTGGCCGTCCGCTGCTGATAAGCGACCGCACTCCGTGGAAGGACCTGGAACGCCGGCAGGCGGGCTGGGACCTGCCGCTGGACCGGCCCGACCGGTTCAACGCTGTGCTCCTGGAATTGGTCGCAATGGACCGGGATCGCTACAACGAGCTCACCCGGGGCGCTTTTCTGCTGGCTTGTGACGCGTTGGACCAGGAGGCCACCAGGGAACGGTATCGCAGCCTGTTCGGCGGCTGAATCACGGTCCGGTGCATCAGGTTCTCCGCTTCATGTCCTGAACCCAGCTCAACAGGTCCGCGCCAAGCTTCAGCGCCTTGTCGGGATCCCCGCCGTCGCATGCGAGCTCGCACTCCTTGGCGAGCTCCCGCGCATCCGAAAGACGCACGGCACCCAGGCTTCCCGCCATGTTATGCGCCGTGAAGAGGAGCTGTGCAATATCCCGCTCCTCCATGTTCCTGGTCAGTTGTGCATCCCATCGCTCAAGGCTGCGCTGCAATGTGCTTCTCATCTTCTCGGCCGCCGCCTCACCCACATCCTCCTTCAATTCATCGAGCCAGGAGGCTGGCCCGGAACCCGTGGTGGGCACCGGGGCAGCATCCCTGGGCCTGACATTCTGCAGGATGATGTCGATCAAACCGTGTTCGCTGTACGGTTTGGTCAGGTAGTCGCTCATGCCTGCCCCCAGGCAGCGTTGCTTCTCGGAGGCAAGGGCATGCGCTGAGCAGGCCACGATCGGCACCTTGATACCGATATCCTTCCGCATCACCTCCGTGGTCTGGATGCCGTCCATCACAGGCATCTGGATGTCCATCAGGATGAGGTCGGGCTTGGCGGAGTGCAGGTGCTGGATGGCCATCATGCCATTGCCCACGATATCCACCAAGGCCCCATTTCGCTCCAGGTAGGTCCGGGCCAAGATCTGGTTATGCTCATTGTCCTCCACCAGCATGATGTGAAGCCCCTTCAAGGCATCCCCATCCTTGGACAGGATCGTTTTTGCGGGCTTTACAACCGCGTCAACCCCGCAGATCGGGAACACGATCTCGAAGGCGAATGAGGAACCTTTCCCCGGGGTGCTCTCCACGGACAGCTCACCGCCATAGAGCTCCACCAGGGACTGCACGATGTTGAGGCCGAGCCCCGTACCGCCATAGATCCTGGTCGTATAGCTCTCCGCCTGCGTGAACCGGTCGAAGATCATGTTCAGCTTGGATGGGTCGATACCGATCCCCGTGTCGCTGACCACGAAGCGGATACCGACCGATGTACTGTCCCGCTGAAGTTCGAGCACGTCCATACGCACGTGTCCTTTCTCGGTGAACTTCAGTGCATTGGCGACGAGGTTGATAAGGATCTGGGATAACCGGGTCTGGTCCCCCACGATCAGGTCCGGCAACCCCTGGTCCATGGTGAACAGCAGTTTCAGCCCTTTGGCGCGGGCCCGCTCGGTGTGCATGTTCACCACCTGCTTCACCGTTTCCTCAATGCTCACCGGCTTGTGCTCCAGTTCCAGCTTGCCCCCGTCCAGTTTGGCCAGGTCCAGGATGTCGTTGATGATCACGCTCAGGTTACGCGACGCTGTGGAAATGACATCCAGGTGCTTGGATTGTGCGTCGGACAGGGTGGTCTGGCCCAGCAGGTCGGTGAACCCGATGATCGCATTGAGCGGTGTGCGGATCTCGTGGCTCATGTTGGCCATGAAGACATCCTTGGCACGTGCCTTCTCGGCTTCGACCTGTGTTTTCCAGATGGCCTCTTCCAGTTTCTCCTTCATGGACACATCGTTCCCCGTGGCATAGACCATGGTGGTCGATGGATCGATGGAGGCCCCCCATTCCACTTCCTTCTGTTCACCGGCAGGGCTCTGCAGCCGAGCCTTGAACTGCACGCGTGGGGCTCCGGAACGCAGCTCGCTCAATGCGGCACTGACCGCCCCTTGATCTTCCGCTACGATCATCGAGAGGAAGGACGAGCCCACCAGTGTGGATGGGGTACGTCCGA
>JBIJDX010000222.1:0-4511 GCA_044343855.1 Flavobacteriales bacterium | reverse complement strand
CGTTCCATGACATCGGTTTCCTTGACATGGCGCTTCCCGAGCGTGTGACGGAGGAGGACACCATGCGGCTCAGGAGACGCAGCATTGCGCCGTTCCTGCGGCTGACCCAACAGGGGGACACGGCCTTCTGGCGGTTCGCCTGCGACAGCGTGTTCCTCTATGATGACCAGCAGGGGCGGCAGGACCGCATTCTGGAGGCGCACCGGGTCATGTTCATCAGCACCACCTCCGGCTACACGGCCCTGCAACTGGATGGCAGCCGGCACCCCTTGGAATCACTGCCCTGAATGCGGATGCGGAGACACCTGCTGATCGTCCTGGTGATGGCCTTCCAGCTGGTGGGCAGCGCGCAGTGGAAGCGAGCCGCCCGCGTTGGACCACTGGTTGCGGATGCGGGCGGCCAGTGTGACACGAGTGCATGGCGGCTGGTCTTCAGCGACGAGTTCCAGGGCGACTCGCTCGACACGGAAAAATGGCGGACATGGTTCCCTTACAGCGACGATGGGAGCGACCGTTGCGCCGGTTGTCGCACGATGGGAACCAGCAACACCATCTTCCGCGATGAACTGGTGCGCGTACAGGACGGCATGTTGAGGCTGGGTGTGCGGGCCCGCACCGGTGAATGGTATGGCCAGAAGAAGGGATATGAAGGTGCCATGGTCCACACCAAATACGACAGGTTCACGCACGGCCGCTTCGAAGTGCGGTGCAGGATACCTCGCGGTGCGGGACTATGGCCTGCGTTCTGGGGCTTCGGTGGCGAGACGGAGATCGACGTGTTCGAGTTCTGCGGGGAACAGCCCGGCCTTTTCAAGGCGGCACTGCACCGGTGGGCTGCCACGAAATACTCGGCGAACGGTCGCAAGCGCATGAGGGATCTTTCCCGCGGGTTCCACACCTACGCGGTGGAATGGGAGGCGGATGGCATCACCTGGTCCATCGACGGGAGGGCGGTGCATCATCGGGGGCGCTATGTGGACCGCAGGGGCCGGTCGCTGCCGGCGTGTGAACGACCTGCGGGAGACCATCACGCTGCACCCTATTTCCCGCGTACAGAGGATGGTGTGAGCCTGATCCTCGACCTCGCCGTATCAGCGCCGAAGGGATTCTGCAAAGGCCCCCGAGGCCCGGTTGACCGGCCTGAGGGCACGAGCTTGGACGTGGACCATGTGCGTGTGTACCAGCGCAGGTCGATGTCTACTGAACGGTAGGGATCATCCCCCGCACCCCCATGTCCACCACCTGGTCGCCGGCGGCAGGTTCGAAGATGTTGTCACCGGCCACATCCGTCCACTCGAAGCTCTTGTTCGTACTGATGGAGACATTGATGACGATGTCCTCTGTTTCCGAGCCACTGATCACGAGCGGTTCGGCGAACACACCGGTCACCAGGCAGGAACCCGGGGGAATGGGTGATGTATCGAATAGCGGATTGGGCACCGTGGTGGCGCCCGGTGGGGCCTGACCTACCACGGGCGCGATGGGCACAGGTGGGTTCAGCACCTCGAAGGCCCAGAAGCCCTGCGGCTTGTTCTCATTCACCGTAACCGATTGCTGGTTCACGTTGAAGGAACCGATGTACGTGTTGAATCCGATGAACGAAGCGATGGTCCCTTGAAGATCGAACGTGCCGATGCCCTGCGCCACCTGGCGGAAGTCGATGTTGTAGTTCTGGTACCCGATGGAGACGCGCAGATAGGGATAGGTCCCCGCAGGCAGTTGCGCAAGCGGGATGTCCAGGAAGGCCTCACCTTCGCCGGCGAGAACCGCTTGGGAGAGATCAATGGCATTGGCTCCACCCTGCGTCGTTTCCGGAGCGTGATAGACCACCGCACCCTGTCCTGGGAGTGTCTGTGCAGTGGGTGTGAACTCCACGTAGTGGGCACTCATGGCATTGAAGCGCGGGCTCTGCGCTCCATGACCTGCGGGCACCCCTACCGGTTGTCCGAACCCGTTGAGGCGCACCTGGGTGCTGTCGAATCGGAACTTAAGTACCAACCGGGGACCGCCCCCCTGTGAGGGTGGAGGTGCGGGTGCAGGATCCTCCTCCTTCCGGCAGGCGGTCAACCCCATGACCACAAGAGTGAGCAGAACAATGATACCGGTGCGCATGGTCGGGTGGCTGGATGACACAAAACAACGAATTCCATGCCATCGTGCGACAGGGCATCCATGCACAATGGTATGCGCGCATAACTTTTTGGATTACCTTGGTCTCGCCGTCGTGCCACGCATGCGCCCCGAGGACACCATCGACTTCCCCATCCGCCGCGTGTGGAGCCGGATCTCGCGCCTGTACAACACCGAGGCGGCGAAGTACGGCGGCAGCATGGCCATCGGCCAGATCCTGCTGAACATCGAGCCGGCGGGCACGCCCAGCACCAAGCTCGGCCCGAAGATGGGCATGGAGGCCCGCAGCCTCGTGCGCACCCTGCAGACCATGGAGGACGAGGGCCTCATCAAGCGCATCGCCGACACCGCCGACAAGCGCGTGGTGCGCATCCACCTCACCGCGAAGGGCAAGCAGATGCGCGACGTGAGCCGCGACACGGTGATCAGGTTCAACGAGGCGGTGCAGGGCCGCTTCACGCCCGCACAGCTCACCAACTTCCGGCAGGTGATGTCGGAGCTGGATCGCATCCTCGAACAAGAACAACTCTTCTGATATTCACCACAGAGGCACAGAGGACACAGGGAAAAAAGTGAAGACCATGCGCCGCATCTTACGCATCCCTCTGTGCTCTCTGTGCCTCTGTGGTGAATCATTCCCACCCCTATGACCAAACGAAACATCCGCAAGATCGCCGTGCTCGGCTCCGGCGTCATGGGCAGCCGCATCGCGTGCCACTTCGCCAACATCGGCGCCGAAGTGCTGCTGCTGGACATCCCAACACCTCCAAAGGATGGTGTCACGCCGAGCGGAGTCGAGGCGAAGAACAAGATCGTCAACGACGCGCTGGCAGCCGCGATCAAGAGCAGTCCGGCGCCGCTCTACGATGCCCGCTTCGCCAAGCGCATCAGCACCGGCAACTTCGACGACGATCTGCCGAGGATCAAGGACTGCGACTGGATCATCGAGGTGGTGATCGAGCGGCTCGACATCAAGCAGCAGCTCCTGGAGAAGGTGGACAAGCTCCGCACGCCCGGCACCCTCATCACCACCAACACCAGCGGCATCCCCATCCACGCCATCGCGCAGGGCCGCAGCGACGACTTCCGCCGGCACTTCTGTGGCACGCACTTCTTCAACCCGCCGCGCTACCTGCCGCTGCTGGAGCTGATCCCCGGTCCGGACACCGACCCCGCGGTGCTCGACTTCCTGGAGGACTACGGCCAGCGCATCCTCGGCAAGGTCACCGTGCGCTGCCAGGACACGCCCGCCTTCATCGCCAACCGCATCGGCGTGTTCGGCATCATGGGCCTCTTCCACCTGGTGCAGGAGATGGGCCTCACCGTGGAGGAAGTGGACCGCCTGACCGGTCCCGTGCTGGGCCGACCCAAGAGCGCCACCTTCCGCACCGCCGACGTGGTGGGCCTGGACACGCTGGTGAAAGTGGCCCAGGGCGTGAAGGACAACTGCCCCAACGACGAGCAGAACGCGCTCTTCGCCATCCCCGGCTACCTGCAGCAGATGGTGGAGAAGAACATGCTCGGCAGCAAGACCGGCAAGGGCTTTTTCTTCAAGGACCGCAGTTCACCCAAGGGCGAGATCCTCGCGCTGGACCTCAATACGCTGGAATATCGTCCGCAGGTGAAGCCCAAGTTCGCCACGCTGGATGCCGCGAAGAAGGAGGACAACCTGGTGAAACGCACCGCCCTTCTGTATAATGGCACCGACAAGGCCGGCGAGTTCTACCGCAAGAGCTTCCACGGGCTCTTCGCCTACGTGAGCCACCGGATCCCCGAGATCACCGACGCGCTGTACAAGATCGACGACGCCATGCGCGCGGGCTTCGGCTGGGAGCTGGGGCCCTTCGAGGCGTGGGATGCCATTGGGATGAAAGAGGTGATAGTGGAGAAAAAGGTGAAGGTGGCAGGATGGGTCGAGGAGATGTTGGCGGCGGGTCACACCAGCTTCTACAGGACCGAAGGCGGCAAGCGCATGTACTACGATGCCGCGAGCAAGAGCTACAAGGCCATCCCGCGCGCGGAGGGCATCCTCGTGCTGAGCGACCTGCCCGAGAGCAGCGTGGTGTGGAAGAACAGCGCCGCCACCGTGCGCCACCTGGGTGATGGCATCCTGAGCGTGAGCTGGACGAGCAAGATGAACACCATCGGTGCGGAGGTGATCCAGGGCCTCAACAAGGCCATCGACCTCGCCGAGCAGGGCTACAAGGGCCTGGTGGTCTACAACGACGGCGCCAACTTCAGCGCGGGCGCCAATGTGGGCATGATCTTCATGATGGCCGTGGAGCAGGAGTACGACGACCTGGAGATGGCCGTGCGCACCTTCCAGAACACCATGATGCGCATGCGCTACAGCAGCATCCCCGTGGTGGCGGCCCCGCACC
>JBIJDX010000221.1:0-4527 GCA_044343855.1 Flavobacteriales bacterium | reverse complement strand
GAACTGCCAGTGTGCCGGTACGGTGAGCCCTGACAGCGATGGTGATGGTATCTGCAACGCGCAGGACAACTGCCCGAACGTGGCGGGCCAGATCGGCTCTTCGTGCAACGACGGCGATCCCAATACCATTGATGATACCTTATCGGCGAACTGCACCTGCGCCGGCACCCCTGTGACCTTCGACTGCCTTGGGGTTGCGAACGGCGGTGCGCTTCCAGGCACGTCCTGCAACGATGGCAATTCTTCCACGGGAAATGACACCTGGAACGCGAACTGCCAGTGCGTGGGTCAGCTGATCGACTGTCTGGGCGTAGCTGGTGGCAGCGCGCTTTCTGGCACCGCATGCAACGATGGCAATGCGAACACGATCAACGATGTGTGGGGAGCGAACTGCACCTGCGCCGGCACCCCTGTGACCTTCGACTGCCTTGGGGTTGCGAACGGCGGTGCGCTTCCGGGCACCGCATGCAACGATGGCAACGCGAACACGATCAACGATGTGTGGGGAGCGAACTGCACCTGCACCGGCACCCCTGTGACCTTCGACTGCCTCGGGGTTGCGAACGGCGGTGCGCTTCCGGGCACGCCTTGCAACGATGGCAATGCTTCCACGGGAAATGATGTTTGGACCACCTCATGCACTTGTATGGGCCTGCCCTTGGACTGTGCCGGAGTTCCGGGTGGTACAGCGGTGTTCGATGACTGCGGCACCTGTGCTGGTGGGGACACCGGCATCGATGTGAATGCGGATGCTGATGCTGACGGCCTGTTGGCATGTGAGGATAATTGCCCGTCCGCATTCAACCCAGGGCAGGCGGACTATGACGGGGACGGTGTGGGCGATGTCTGTGACAATTGTGTATGGCTGGCAAATGAAGGACAGGAGGACCTCAACGGCAATGGCATTGGAGATGCCTGTGAATCCGGTGTTGGTATCGGGGAAGAGCTGGGGGCCGGTTCATTCACGCTGTTCCCGAACCCTGCGCGTGGACCTGTTCAGGTGCGTTGGGGACAGCTGCCTGTGGAAGGTATTGACATCTTCACTGCGCAAGGCCAGATCCTGCGCAGCTTGGAGAAGCGGTCGGTGATCGAAGTTGACGACCTGTTGCCAGGCGTCTATGTGGTGGTGGCCCGTGATCTGGTTGGCAGACCGATCGCGCGCACCAGGCTCATCAGGCAGTGATGAGCGTATGTTGGATGAAGGGGCCCTGAGTGATCGGGGCTCTTTTCATTTCACCAGGGTAACGGTGCCGATATACTCCTTCCTTTCAGCACTGTAGTTATCCTTTACACGCAGTTTCCAGACGTACACCCCTTGCGCCACCGGCTCGCCGCCATTGCTGACGGCTCCGTTCCACGCTTCAGTGTGATCGGTGCTGCTGAATACTTCCTGACCCCATCGGTCAAAGATGGTCAGTTGATAAGAACCGGGATCGAGGCCAAGTATGGAAGGCAGGAATGTTTCGTTGACATCGTTCCCATCCGGCGTGAAGGCGTTCGGTACATAGACCGTCAGCGCATCGTCGATCAGTACGCTCGTACAATTCACAGCTGTACATCCCAGACTGTCCGTTGCAATGAGGCAGACAGGATATTCCCCTACAACAGCGTCTTCCACGGTCCAGCGGAACGTTCCAGACGCGACAAGGCTGTCCGTGCCCAACGACCACAGATACGACACTCCCTCGGCCGCCGTGTGCTCCACGGTGAAAACGGGGTCCTGCACGCTCACTCGTGCTGGCCACGTGTAGAGATCGGCTTCCGGACCGTTCGAAGCGATGAGGGGTTCCGGCAGTATGGCGACGGCGCTGCATCCGTTCGTGTCGGTTATCGCGATGCTCACCGTGAAAACGCCACCCTGAACATAGGTGTATGTCGTGGTGGGGCCAAGGGTTGAAGTGCCGCCGTTGCCGAAGTCCCAATCGAGATCGGATACCGAACCATCCACAATGGCCGAGAACTCCACTTCCAAGGGTACACAGCCGCGCACATCCCCGGAAGTCAACGTCACCTCGGGCAGCGGGTTCACCATCGCTGCCAGCAGTGAACTGTCCGCCTCGTTCGCACATGGACCGATGCCTGCAACGCTGTATACCAGCGTGGATGCGCCAGCCACATTGGTCAACAGGCTCTCCAGCCCGACACCTTGCATGTCCGACCAGTTCCCGCCCGGGTCCCCGCCGGGAGGAACCAATTCTGACAGGTCGATGGATGCACCACCGAGGCATGCGCTCAGTTGCATATCATCCCCTGCATCAGGAAGTTCCTGGAGTTCAACTACGACTGCTGATGAGACGCTGGGGCATGGTGCGATCCCCGGCACGGTATAGGTGTATTGCCCGTCCGCCATGGTGGAGGGATCTGCGACAGTGATCGTCGCACCGCTTGGGTCGGTCCATACGCCTCCAGGATCAGGTAGTCCCCCCAACCAGTCCATTGGCGACTGTGGAACGGCTGAGCGGCATAGTTCAATGCTCCCCCCGATACCGCTCCAGGCAGCCAGGGTCACAGCAAGGTCCACCGTGCTGGTGTCACCGGGACATGGCCCGTCAGGTGCGATCACGTATGAATAAACCCCAGTTGCCGTGGTCGATGGGTCCTGCGATCCGGATGTTGCGGATCCATCCGGGGCGATCCAGCTGCCGCCCGCATCAGCCACCCCACCGAGTGACCCGAACAGATCTATCGGACCATCACTGCTGCATGCGCTGATCGATCCGTCCTCCCCGGCATCCGGCAATGTGACGATGGTGACCGAGAGCTCATGCACCCCGTTCGGACAAGGCTCAGGGGCCTCGATGGTGTAGGTGTAGATCCCATCCGGCATGGACCCTGGATCCAGGTCGGGACCGGTAGCCACACCTCCCGGCAGTGTCCATGTCCCTCCTGCCGGAAGCGTCGGGTCCAATAATTCGATCAACGCCTGCGCCGGGGAATTGCTGCAGAGGGAGACTGCCGCGATCGTTCCCGTAGGCACCGGTGAGGAAATGTCGATCTCCACGGTACTGCTCACCGTCGGGCAGGGCTGGGGTGCTGCGATCGTATAGGTGTAGGTTCCCGCCGGGTCCGCGGCAGGATCGAACACCGGGCCATGCACGGAACCATCCGGGGCGTTCCATACGCCCCCTGGCTGTGGGGTGCCGCCCAGCAGGTCGATCAGGTTCCACGTCGCGGATCCATCATCGCATGCCGTGAAGCTGCCATCCGTTCCGCTGTCAGGCACGTTCACCACCGTGAGCATCACGGTCGCATTGGCCGCAGCACAAGGGGCGGATCCGGCAACCGTATAGGTGTATGTGCCGCTTGCCGCGACGGTCGCGACCATTACGGGTTGAACAGCCGTGCCGCCGGCATCGGTCCATATTCCGCCGGCATCAGGGGAGCCCGACAACCCGTCTGACAGGTCGATGGCAGGGCCCGTCGCACAGGCGGTGATCGATCCGCTCGTTCCGGCATCGGGAGCGTCCACCACCGATACCGTCACAGTGGCGCTGGATGCCTGGCAGGGTGCGGGTGCCGTTATCGTGTAGGTGTAGGCACCGGCAGGGTCGATCGCCGCATTCCACGTGCCGTCGAACGAACCGCCGGATGGCGCCATCCATGAGCCGCCTGCCTGTGCGGAGGGGCCCAGCAGCGGCAGCAGGTCAACGTCATCGGTGTTGCTGCAGATGCTTGTCGCGGCATCCAGGCCGGCGTCCGGCTGGTCCACGATGACGACCTCCACCAGCGCGGTGCTTGCGATGCAAGGGGCACTGGCCGGGATGGTGTAGATGTAATTTCCAGCCACGTCGGAGGCGGGATCGAGCTGGTCGTCCGTGGGTGTGCCATCCGGTGCCGTCCACAGCCCTCCGCCATCCGCTGTCGCAGCCAGCCCCTCCGAAAGTGACACCGGGGAGCCGGTGGCGCAGAGCAGCATATCCCCATCCGGGCCGGCATCCGGTTGGTCCACGAGCGTTATCCCCAGAACAGCTTGCACCGCGACGCAAGGCGCAGGAGGAGTCACCGTGTAGGTGTAGGAGCCGGCCGTCCCTGTGGCTGTGTTGATGGAGCCCCCCGATGCGCCACCGCTGGGCAATGTCCAGACTCCTCCCGGAGCCGGGGTACCACCAAGCAGGGCCGCCAGTTGCTGGATACCCGCAGTACGACAAAAGATGACGTTGTTGTCCGATCCCGCACTCGGCTGCTGTACGATCGATACGTTCACTGTGGCCACATCAGCGGGACACGTTGCGGTGGCGGGTAGGGTATAGGTATATGCGCCGTTGGTCGCATTGGCCGGATCGATAAGTGGACCGGACGCGGTTCCGTTCGGCCCGGTCCATGCACCACCGGCATCCGGGGTGCCCAACAATGCATCGAAGAGGTTGATGGGGCCGGAGGTCGAACAGGCGTTCACGGCCGCATCACCACCAGCCGAGGGGGCCGGAGTGATGTTCACGCTCACCGTCGCACTTGCATTGGGGCATGGAGCGGTGCCCGTGACGAGGTAGGTGTAATTGCCGGATGCATTCACCGCGGGGTCAAGGG
>JBIJDX010000220.1:0-4528 GCA_044343855.1 Flavobacteriales bacterium | reverse complement strand
CCAATGGCAACGTGTTGCACGACGGGGATGATGTGATCGTGATCAAGGACCTGCCTGTGAAAGGTGCTCCCAAGGCGATCAAGGCAGGCACCAAGGTGCGCGGTATCCGACTCACCGATGGCGATCACAACATCGACTGCAGGGTGGACGGCTTCGGAGCCATGGCGCTCAAGAGCGAATTCGTCCGCAAGGCGTGAACTCCCTAGATCATGAAGGCCTGGGCAGGTTGCTGCCGCTCCATCCGTGCACGCTCATCGGGAAGGTCACGCAGCATGGCGAAATCGGAGAAGTCGAATCCGGGGCCCACTACGCAGGCCGCCAGGGAGTAGGTCCCGGTGCTGCGTGCTGCCTGCCAGTGGAAGGGCTTTACCACCAATTCGGGTCGAAGGTCGGATCGTATGGGACCGATGAGCTCTGCGCTGACCTGCTTGAACTCAGGGTCGCACAGGAACAGTTCCAATGGGGCTCCTTCCAGGTGGTGCCATACCTCGTCGGATGCAACGCGATGCCAGCGGCTCACTTCGTTGGCAGGTAGAAGGAAGTAGATGGTGGTCAGGGCCGGCCGTTCAGTGCGCCCATCGATGGGTGTTACCATTCGTGGTGACCGATACAGCTCACGGTAGTAGCCACCCTCGGGATGCGGCTGAAGTCCCAGTCTCGCAATGAGTTCCGCTGCGCTGTGTTCCATGGTGCCAAGATCGGATAACTGCGGAATACCGTCGCTCAGGCTCCATTACCGTCCGTGGTCAACACCTCGGTCATGTGATCGAGCCCTTTCCATGGCTGCGTATGGATTCCGCCGACACCGGACCGTCCACGATGTCAGTCATGCAGCCCTTTGCCTGCCAGGATACGTTCCACGTGTTTTTCGATGCGCGCCTCCCGCGTGTTGCTCCGCTTGGCGCTTCCAAAGAACAACAGATAGCCCCGCTGCCTTCCCGGCGTGAGCGCGTTGAAGGCCTTCTTCAGCCGCGGGAACTTATCCATCGCCCTTGCGAACTCCGCAGGCATGTCGAACTCCTCTGACTTCTTCAGCATCACCTGCTTTCCGGCCTGCTCCACCGCGATCGCCTGCTGGATGTACGCACGCAGCGCCGGCGACAGCTTCACGATCCGCTCCTCGCTGGTGAACCGGATCTGACGCGCGCTCTGTACGTTGGCCGTCTGCTGCACCAACAGCTTGTGGTCGTCCTTCAGCAATGCGCCCTTGTGGAAGAGCAGTGCGCAATAGTCCCTGAAGCCGTGCATCAGGAAGACGTTCCTCCCCTTCAGGGTGTAGCAGGGGTGGCCCCACTTCAACTCCTCGGTGAGGCCGCTCTCCAGCGCCAGGTCACGTAGTTTGGCGAAGCACGCCTTCCATTGTCCGTCCTTTTCGAAGAACCAGTTCAACCTGGGGTCGGGGGCACCGGGCGTCGTTTCGTGCGATGCGTGACTGAACCAGCCGGGCAGCGCGGCCGCCTGTTCGATCCAACCTGCCAGCTGCACCTCGTCCTCGATACCGCCCTCGCGGATGTCCAGGTAGCGGGCGTTCGGGTCCTTGCTGGTGCCGGGCGGCAGTGGGTTCAAGGAACGTCCTTGGAACCATGTGATCCGTACAAAGTGCGTGAACACATGTGTGGACAGGAACCAACCCTGACCTTTCACTCCATAGAATGGAGAGTTCCACTTCACCGCTTTCTGCAGCTCGGGCACATGTTGTTCGATCAGGGAATCCAGGCGTTCGCCGATGGCGCGCTTCCAGCCTGGCATGGTGGCGATGTAGGCCTGTACGGGTGCATCGCCGTCACCCTTGGGGATCTGGGGGTTGCCGCCGGCGAGGAGCTTCACGCTCGGTGTCATTCTTGAGGTACTTGCCACTGTGTTGCCAATGTAGCGATCATCCCCGCCGTATTGAATACCGCCATTCCTGCCCAATACCCATGCTGGTCAGATGGGTGTTCGTCCTGTGGTGCGCACTATCATGACGAATGGCGCACAGGATTTATTTCCGCCCGATCGTCGGGAGGTGGGCACAATGGCCGACCTTTGCGGTATCAATGCCCCGGTGGTTTTGCCGGGGATCAACAAGTTCACCTCTCTGGTGGGCGCATTACCAGTCAGTCAATGTCAAGCGGTACAGTTAAGTTCTTCAACACGGAGAAAGGTTTTGGTTTCATCACCCCCGACGAGGGTGGTAAGGACGTGTTCGTCCACAAGACCGGCACCCGTCAGCCCCTCTACGAGGGTGACAAGGTCACCTTTGAAGTGGAGAACGGCCCCAAAGGCCCCAACGCGGTCAACGTGACCAAGGCCTGAGGATCCCCCTCTCGCAACAACAGCGAAGCCCTGGCGATGAGCCGGGGCTTTGTCGTTCATGACCTTGCCATGAAGGCTCGCGCACACGGTGGTCCGATCTTCTGGGTATCGCCCGTTCCCGTCACTCCACCACGAAGTACCATACGGTGTGGCAGGTCAAGGCACAAGGGTACTCTTCGATCACCTGTAGCACACGCTTGCCTTCGTCGGAGAGCATGGCCAGGTGGAAACTGAACGGCCGCAACTCCAAGTCCTGCGGTGAACGGCCATCGCCCCGCTTCACGTACCAAGTATCACCGAACTCCGACGCCATCCACACCATGCGCAACCCTGCGGTGGACGTATCCATGGGCAGTTCGGATGGTCGTTCGCGAAGCCCTGCGGTGAACTGCAGGTAGGCCAGGCTGTCCGCTGCGTTCTCGAACCGGTACTTCGGGGAGGAGGCCACCTGGGTAGTTGGCAGGAGTGGACATTGTGCCATGGCGACCAAGTGAAGGACCTCGGGAAGGAGCAGGGTAAGAACGCGACCGGTCATGGCTTGGTACAGTTGTTCAAGGTTGAACACGCTCGAAGAACCAGTACCGGTAACGCACCAGCCCCGTGGGCGGCTCCCAGTGCACCACGGCGTAGCGGCCGCCGTAATAGCGCGGGCAGCACACCGGCACCGTGAAGCGCTTCTCCGGCGGGTCCTTCAGGAAGGTCGTCAGGTCGGTTCCGTTGCCGCGCTGCAGCCACGTGCCGCCCTCGCAGATAACCTCCCAAACCAAGCGGTATTCCTTGGGGTCGGGCAGCGGGCCGATGTCCGGTGTGGTGCGTGCCAGTGCCTCTCCGAACCGGGCGAAGTCGGCGCTGTCGGCCGGGCTCTGCTGCATCCGACCCTCGAACCGCTCGAACAGGTGGGCCGGGTCGCTGGAATGCCATTGGGAATGGGCGGGTAGGGCCACGAGAAGCAGGATGATGGGTAGGAGGGGGCGCATGACAGGGGGCGGTACACGGCAGGGGGATAGGGGTTCGATCGAAATGGGATTGATGCCGATCTTCGGGATGAAATGGCCGAATTGCCGCAACGCCGTACCATCCGATGGCGGGGATACGATTACGCCAACGTCGGCGCGTATTACCTGACCATCTGCACGCAGGACCGGTTGCACCTGTTCGGTCGCATCGTTGATGGTGTGATGCATCCATCACCCATCGGGGAATGGGCGCAACGGTGTTGGAATGGCAACACATGCCGCATGTGGATGTCGGGGAATTCGTGGTGATGCCCAACCATGTGCATGGGATCGTGGTGATACGGGAACGGTTGGTCGTTCCCGTGGGGGGCGATCATGATCGGCCCGAACGCCCGCCCGCGCCGCCCACGCCGCCCACGAATTCCACCGGACGCACCATGCCCGTTGTCCCCGTGGGTTCGTTGGGCCGCATCGTGCGGGCGTACAAATCCGCGGTTACACGCCTGGCCTACCGCGATGGGTTGTTGCCCCAAGGCACACCCGTATGGCAACGCAATTATTGGGACCGGGTGATCCGCGATGACGGCGAACACGAACGCATTGCGCGATACATCAGGGATAACCCGATGAATTGGGAACGCGACCGGTTCCGTGCCACGCACCGGTAGGGGTCGACCACGGTCGACCCGTGAATTTTAATGCACATGATCCGGGTTCAATGCACGATCATGTGCGGGTACGTATGGTCGACCATGGTCGACCCGGCATTTGCAACATTGGCGTATGAACCGTGTGGGAACCAACGTGCCTGACCGGATCAATGGACAACGCCGCATTCCGCGTGACGGACAGGAGCGGCACCCCGCACCCCGAGGCTCTGCGAGGGGGAGGAGTACAGCGGATGGCCGGACCCCGAGGCTTTTGCGAGGGGGCACGCCCACTTCTAGATCAGAAACATGGTTATCATGATCGCAATGACCACTAATTGGATGGTGACCATAGTTCCGTAGCGCTGCATGTGCTTGGTCATGAGCCGATCGGCAACCAGCCATGCAACGGCGACTATGGCAAAAACAGCCGCTGTCGAAAGCTTCAACCTCGTTTCTGTTGCTTTCCCTTCCATGCCGATGGAGAAACATGCGAATGTCAACAGGAGGAGACCTCCGATCCTGAACGGTGTCCTATGGCGCTTCGACCACATCACGTCTGCAATACCCCCATATTGAACTCCCTCGCAGCCGGTGCCTGGCTCGCCGCCTCAATACCCATCGATATCC
>JBIJDX010000219.1:0-4535 GCA_044343855.1 Flavobacteriales bacterium | reverse complement strand
GCTGAGGTAGCGCTGCACCTGGCTCTGGTCGGTGCCGAAGTAGGCCAGCTGCAGGAAGAAGCCGCCGATGAGGCCGCTCCACAGCGTGTACTTGTTGCCGGGGTCGAAGCTGGTATCGATCACTTGTGTCTTCCCGAGCGCACTGGCCAGTTGCAGGCTTTCCACGAAGCCGATGTGCTCGCGCAGGTACCACACCACCAGCCCGAAGGCCACGAAGAGCCCGCCGAAGATCACGGCCATCTGCTGCTTGTGCGTCACGCCCACGGCCTTCGCGCCGCCGGTGGTGGTGTAGAGGATCACCAGCGTGCCGATGAACACGCAGGTCCAGCTGAGCGGCCAATGCAGCACCTTGCTCAGGATGATGCTGGGCGCGTAGATGGTGATCCCGGCCGCCAGCCCGCGCTGGATGAGGAAGAGCCCCGCCGTGAGCAGCCGCGTGCGCGCATCGAAGCGTTTGCCGATGAACTCGTAGGCGGTGTACACCTTCCACTTGAAGTAGAGCGGGATGAACACGCGGTTGATCACCAGCATGGCCAGCGGCAGCCCGAAGTAGAACTGCACGAAGCCCAAGCCGTCGAGGTAGCCCTGACCCGGTGTGCTGAGGAAGGTGATCGCGCTGGCCTGCGTGGCCATCACGCTGAGCCCCACGGCCCACCATCGTTCATCGCCGCCCCCGCGCAGGTAGCTCTCGCTGCTGGTCTCCCGCCGCGTGCGCCACACACCGTAGCCCACGATGAAACCGAGGGTGCCGAGGAGGATGAGCCAGTCGAGGGGGTGCATCGGGAGGGATGGAATGAAGAATGTAAAATGTAGAATGTAGAAGTGCGAATGGGTGGATCTATGAGGTCGGCGTCACTTCCTCGGGTTGTTGCGTTCTGCTGTCTTGACGCTGGCGGTGAAGATGGCGACCGGTTCGTTGTTGTTCCGAAAGTTCAACACCCCGTAGTCCACGATGAAGCCAAGGGTGCCGAGGAGGATGAGCCAGTCGAGGGGGTGCATCGGTAGGGATGGAATGAAGAATGTAAAATGTAGAATGTAGAATGTAGAATGTAGAAGTGCGAATGGATGACCTACAAGGTCGGCCTCACTTCCGGGGGTGGTTTCGCTCGGCGGTCTTGACGCTGGCGGTGAAGATGGCGACCAGCTCGCCGCACTCCTGGATGAGCCATGCGTGATCCTGGTTCTTCATATCCATCATGCCCGCGAGGACCTGAACACGGAGGTTGTTTTTCGATTCGCGCAGCTCCTTTAACGCCCCGCTCATCTTGTGGATGAAGTCCTTCGGGGATTCCGCTCCCTGCACTTCGCCATAGTGCAGCGCTGGTGCCGTACCGCTGCGGAGCAATTGCCCGGCGAGGTGATTCCCGGCCTTGGTGTTCGGCATGTTGTCGGTGTGCTTCACCACCGCCACCGCGAACACACAGCATCGCTCTTCGAGATCGTACTTCCTTTCCACGCGTCAGCCGTTTGAGCTTCTACATTTTACATTCTCTCTACTGCATCACTTTGCTCCCCGTGGTGAAATGAGATTGGCCCACAGCCGATACGCTCCCGGCACTCCCGCCGGCAACTGCCGGAAGAAGCTGATGCCCGTGTAGATGAAGCGGCCTTTGCCATGATCGCAGGTGATAAGGCCTCCGGTGAGCGGTTGTTCGCCGGGATCGTTCCACGCGATGAGCGGGGTGTACTTGTCGCCGAGGTCGCCGGCGAAGTAGAGGCCGCGTTCCTGCCCCCAGCCTTCGAAGTCTTTCGGCGTGATCGTATTGGGTGTGGTGAGCAGCGGGTGCTTGGGGTCGAGGAACGTGGGCGGCGCCTCCTCCACGGTCACGCGGTCGCGAGTGATCTTGAAGGGGTGTGGACCGAGCGTGCTGGGGTCGATCTGGAAGTCCTCCACACCGGATACCGCGAAGCGCGGCGTGGTGTTGTACTGCACCACCAGCGTACCGCCTTCGGCCACATATTGCAGCAGCAGCGGATGCAGCTCCTTCATGCCCTTGGTGGCGTTGTAGGCGCGGATGCCGGTGACGATGGCGTCGAACTTCCGTAGCTCTTCCAGCTTGGCGGTTGAAGGCTCAATGAATTCGACAACCACACCGAGCTGCTCCAAGGCCTGCGGTACCTCATCGCCCGCGCCCTTCACGTAGCCCACGCGCTTGGCGGTGGTCTTTACATCCAGCGGAACCAGCTTCACCTCGGCGGGCGTGTAGTACACCTGCGGTAGGATGTGCGGGTAGTCGATCTCGTGAAGCGTGCGGTCGGCGGTGCCTTTGGGGCCTTTGAAGGAGAACTTGGCCGGACCTGCCTGTGCGTTGCCCTCAGGCTTCAAGCTGAACGTGAAAGTCTGCCGCTCGTTGCGTTTGTTGATGGTCACCGGCCAAGCATCGCGGCTGGCGATCCAGCCTGCGGGCGGCACCATGCTCACTTGCCCAACAAGGCTGTCGGTGAGCGCTTCTACTTCCACAGTGATGGTCTGCGAACCGCCACGCGCGATGAGCACATCGCTCTTCGGGATCACCGAGGCCACGGGTGTGACGTACACCGGGCGGGTGCGCTCGCCAGCTACGCGGTCGACCCATTTGTGCATGACAACAGTTGAGCGCTCCAATTCTTGATCTCCGATGACCATCAATGTGTTTCCGTGAAGGAATGGCTCATTCGCTGCACAACCTATATGACTGGCATGTACACTATGCAGATTGCCATGAGGATGCACCAACCAATAGGGTTCATCCCGAGTCAAAGGAGCGCGAATAGGAAGGTGATGCGTGACAATCTTGTTCTCCTCCAAGTGCCCAATACCATCGAAGCTCGTTTCGAAAGCTGCCACCTCGTCAATCTCTGGTCTTACCCCGAGCCTTGATACTAATCTGGTCGTGATCAATGCGCTCTCACCTTCTGCTATGAATGAAGTCGGCGATTCGTAGCTGATGTCAATACCCGTGCAGTAAAGCAGCAGGTCATTGATCCTCTTGATTGTAAGTTCCTTCCAAAGTGAGGCACGTGCACTTTCGAGAACGGATCGAAGTGAACTCAATGCCGCTATCGATTGATCAGGATGTGTTGCAATGAAGCCTGTGAGTATCGCTTCGCCCTCGGCGTCAATTGACCGCTTCATATCCAACCGCCCCCACGTCATATCGATCCCCTCGAAAATGTCCTTCGTCTTGGGCCGGTCGCCTTTCACCAGCTTGAGGTACTCCAGCATCTCCCCCCGCGTTTCCGCCGCGCCGAAGCCCTGGCTCTTGTGCATGCTGCGGCTGCGCCCGGCGATCTCGGTGTAGCTCAGGCCCAGCAGCGGGTCGTAGCCGCCCACGTCCACGCTGAACCAGTCAGGGTCGTTCTTCGCGATCTCTGCCAAGTCCTTCTTCCACCAGGTGCTGCCGTTGAAGAAGAGGCGGCGCGGCTGCCACACCTCCAACCCTTGTTCCAGCTGCTCCGGAAAGGCGGTGGGATCACCGGCCAGGTCGAAGGCCTCCTCGGCGAGGATGGCGCTGGCCTCGTGGTGCCCGTGACCCGCGCTGCGGTCGGGCGCGAAACGGGTGATGATGATGTCCGGCCGGAACATCCGGATCACGCGCACCACATCGCTCAGCACCTCCTGCTTGCCCCACTTCTCGAAGCTCTCGGCCGCGTTCTTGCTGTAGCCGAAGTCCACCGCGCGGGTGAAGAACTGTTCGCCGCCATCGATGCGCCGCGCCTCCATCAGCTCCTGCGTGCGGATGATGCCCAGCGCATCGCCCAGCTCGGGCCCGATGAGGTTCTGCCCGCCGTCGCCGCGCGTGAGGCTGAGGTTGCCGGTGCGCACCTTCTTGCCGTTGGCCAGCCAGGCGATCAGGCGCGTGTTCTCGTCATCGGGATGCGCCACGATGTAGAGCACGCTGCCCATCACGTTGAGCTTCTGCATGCGGTGCAGGATCCGGGCGGGGTGGGGTGGGGGGGGGGGGCGTTGGGCGGAAAGGGGAAAGTTGAAAGCGGAAAGAAGAAGTAGGACGACCGCCGAACGGCGCAGTACCCGGAGCAAGCGCAGGACCATGGGACCAAGGTAGGAAGCGCCCCACGCTGGTTCCTGCGATGTCCCGTTCAATACGCGAAAAGCCCCCGCTGACGGAGGGCTTTCCTGCGAAGAGAGGGACACGCCTATCCGATGGTGATGGTGAAGGTTTGCCCGTTCACCGTGATGCTTACCGTGCCGTCACAGGATCCGCTTCCGTAGTCGATGGAACGGGTCGGTCGTCCTTCAGGGGTGACCACCACGGTGCCGCTCACAAGGCGCCAGGTGCAACCCAGCTCCACGCGGATCGCCTGCGTGATACTGCTTGTGTAGGCCACGCCGTTCCGGTTCACGCCGCTGCCGCTGCCGGTGATCAGGTATACGTCATCGCTCAGCGCCGGGGTGTCATGGCCTTGAATCCATGTACGGATGCGCTGGGCCTGGTGCGTGGAGGTCCAACTGCCATCCGCAGCGGTCACGCTGCCGTTCACCTGCACGCTGAACGTCGGCTGTCCATTTGCGTTCAGGCCCAGGTTGGTGACGG
>JBIJDX010000218.1:0-4553 GCA_044343855.1 Flavobacteriales bacterium | reverse complement strand
CGTGGAGGGGGGAACCGCACCGGTGACCATCGCCTGGAGCGGCCCCGGGGGCTTCAACAGCGACCAATTCAACCTGCAGGGGCTGGGCGCGGGAACCTACGCGTTCACACTGACGGATGCGAACGGATGCACCAAGGACAGCACCATCACATTGGTTGAACCGCAGGTGGAACTGGCAACCGTGGTAACCGCCGCCACCCAGCCGGGAGGAACCAACATTGCATGCGCGGGCGGCAGTGATGGCGAGCTTTCGGCCACTGCCACCGGAGGCAGCGCACCATACGACTTCGCATGGACGGGACCGGAGGGTGCAGCGTTCCAGGGCGCCAGCTTGCAGGGGCTCGGTGCAGGCACCTACTCGCTGGTCGTCACGGACGCCAACGGGTGTACCAGCACTTCGGTGATCGACCTTTCGGAACCAGCGGACACACTTGGCGCATCGGCTTCGGTGAGCGTGTTCGGCAACAACAACACCTCCTGCGCTTCGAGCAATGACGGTTCCATCGGGCTGCAGGTGACCGGGGGGACTCCCGCCTACTCCTACAACTGGAGCGGACCCGGCGGCTTCACCAGCCTGGCGGACAGCATCGGCGGGCTCGCACCCGGTGTGTACACGGTGATCATCACCGATGTGAACGGTTGCAGCGTGGAGCTTTCTCAGGGGCTCATAGCACCCCTTCCGATCGACACGGATGCAGTGATCGCGACATACGATGGCGGAGCCTCCGTAAGCTGCGCGGACGCCAGCGATGGCAGCATTGAACTTACCGTGTCGGGCGGTACCGCTCCGGCGACCGTCTCCTGGGAGGGACCGGGTGGCTTCTCGGCCACTGGCACCACACTTGCAGCACTTGCCGCAGGCACCTACTGTGCCACCAT
This sequence comes from Flavobacteriales bacterium, assembly GCA_044343855.1. Classification (GTDB taxonomy): domain Bacteria; phylum Bacteroidota; class Bacteroidia; order Flavobacteriales_F; family PHOS-HE28; genus PHOS-HE28. Next base: position 3,674 of record JBIJDX010000218.1, on the reverse strand, counting down.
CACGGACGCCAACGGCTGCACCAGCACACCCTGCTTCACCCTCACCGCGCCCGAACCGCTCACTGCCTCCGCGATCGCCACACCTGCCAGCTGCGGCAACCCGGTTGGAACGGTGGACCTCGTTACGGGCGGAGGCACGACACCCTATTCCATCGCCTGGTCCAACGGAGCCACCAGCGAGGACCTTGCCGACCTGTCACCCGGCACCTACACGGCCGTGGTGTCCGATGCCAATGGGTGCAGCACGACCGCTTCCGCCGAGGTCATCGGCACCCAGGCCCTGTCCGGTGTGCTGAGCAGCGAAGCCCCCCAGTGCCAGGGCTCCCTCACCGGAAGCATCACTGCGAGCGTGAGCGACGGCCAGGCCCCGTACAGCTATGTGTGGAACAACGGATCGGACCAGCCCGGGATCAGCGGACTCGGCGCAGGCTCCTACACGGTGACCGTCACGGATGCCAATGGCTGCGGTTGGAGCGGTACCACCACGCTCGCCGACCCACCGCTTCTTTCCGTGGAAAGCGAGGTGAGCTCGTATGCAGGTGGCTTCGGAGTGAGCAGCTTCGGCGGAACGAATGGAGAGGTATTCCTCACTACGACAGGCGGTGTCGCACCCTATTCCTATGCGTGGAGCAATGGTGCCACGGGGTCACGGATCACGGGACTTGCCGCGGGTTCGTACAGCGTCATCGTTACCGATGCGAACGGATGCGGCATCACCCTGTCGTTCATCCTCACCCAGCCGGACGAACTGATGCAGCCCACCGGCTTCACCCCGAACGGTGATGGAGCGAACGACTTCTACGTGGTGCGGGGTCTCGAGGCCTATCCGCAGAACAGCATCGTGGTCTTCAACCGGTGGGGCAACGTGGTGTTCGAGCGCGTCAATTACCGCAACGACTGGGCCGGGGAGAACATGACCGGGGAGGTCCTCCCCAACGGCACCTATTTCGTGATCGTCACCATCCCGTCCATCGATGTCACCCTCCAGAACTATGTGGACCTGCGCCGCTAACGGAACCGGCCGCCACAGGCGGCACGGACGACCCATGGTCATGAACAGCATCCGCAACATGCTCGCAACGGCGGGCGCCCTTGCCTGCCTGGGACTCCATGCCCAACAGGAGGTGATGGTGAGCCAGTACATGTTCAACGGGCTCTTCCTCAACCCCGCCTACGCCGGCAGCCACCCCTTCGCCAGCGCAGCGCTCCTGCATCGCGAGCAATGGACCGGCATGCCGGGAGCCCCCACCACCAGCATGTTCGCCATCGATGCACCACTGCTTGGCAACGCACTGGGCGGTGGATTGAGCGTGGTGCACGACCGCATCGGTGTCACGCGCGAAACGGATGTGGCCACCCATTTCTCCTACAGCATCCGCGTAAGTGATGAGGCGCGGCTGGCGTTCGGTGTACGGGCGGGCCTTTCCCTCTACAGTGCGCAGGTGGGTGACCTCATCTACTGGGATGAGAACGACCCGCTCTATGCCGGCACGATCCGCAACACGCCTGTGGGGCGTTTCGGTGCGGGGTTGTACTGGTACGGTCGGTCCAGCTACCTGGGCATTTCCATACCCACCCTGCACGCACTGGACGATCGTGTTGCCGATGCCTCACGCAGCGGGCTTCGCCAGTACTTCGAGCGGCACATGTACATCAACGCGGGGCATGTCATCGAGCTCAACGAACTGTTCGATGTGAAGCCATCGGTGCTCATCAAGTACCAGGCCGAGGCCACTCCGCAGGTGGACATCAACTGCAACGTGCTCTACCGTGACCGCATCTGGCTGGGGGCCGGCTACAGGACCGGCGATGCACTGGTGGCCATGCTCGAATACCAGGTCACCGGCATGGTGCGCGCCGGATATGCCTACGACATGAACACCTCGAAGCTCCGAACCTACAACGGGGGAAGCCATGAGGTCATGCTCGGGATCGACCTCGGTACCGAGCCCATCCGCATCCGATCACCACGCTACTTCTGACGCATGTCCGCACGCTCCCTTTCCAGCCTGGTGGCCATCGCCCTGCTGTCCGCCTCCTGCAACACCATCCGGCTGCATCGCGCGGACAAGGCCTTCGGCCTGATGCAATACCCGAAAGCGGAAGGCATCTATGAGCGCGTGCTCAGCAGGAGGGATGACCGCGCAGCACGGGCACGCCTCGCCGATGCCTACCTGAGCCACAACAAACTTGACCGGGCCATTCATCACTATGCCCTGCTGCATGCAGTCCTGCCGCTCACGGGAGATACCGGCATCCGCTATGGCAGCGCGCTGATGGGACTTGGCCGCTCTCAGGAGGCGGCGGACATCCTTGCACAGGTGCTTCAGCGCACACCGGATGATCGCCGGGCGCAGGACCTGTTGCGTTCCGCACAGGACGTACAGAGCTTCTACGCCGACAGCGGCCGGTATTCGGTGAACCTCATCACCATCCCCGGGGTGCGGTCCGTGTTCGCACCCGTTCCGTTCGGCAATGACCTACTGGTGGCTGCGGTACCGGAAAAAGCCCGGTACCAGGACCCCTGGAGCGGGGAGGTGTACATGGACCTGATGCGAACGACCGCGGATGACGCGGGGCGATGGCGAACGGCGGAACCCCTGCCGGGGACCATCAACGGCAATTACCACGAGGGCTCGGCCAGCATCAGCAAGGACGGCAACACCATCTATTTCACGCGGAGCAACTATGTGAAGCACCGGCTGATGAAGGACGCGGACAATACCAGCCACCTGATGCTGTTCCGCGCCACCAGGGACAGCAGCGGGCAGTGGGGTGACCTGCGCGCATTCGCCCACAACGGGGAGAGCTGGTCCACAGGGCATCCCGCACTTTCAAGCGACGGACGCACCCTCTACTTCGCCAGCGACCGACCGGGTGGCTCCGGTGGCATGGACATATGGCGCTGCCGCGACACCGGTACCGGATGGTCCGAACCGGAGAACCTGGGACCGGTGGTGAATACGCCCGGTAACGAACTGTTCCCGACCATCAACGGCGATGCACTGCACTTCTCCAGCACCGGCCATCTCAACATGGGAGGCCTCGACATCCTCGAGACCCGCGAGGAGAACGGCAGCTGGTCCGCGCCCCGCAATCCGGGCCACCCCATCAACACCACACATGATGACATGCACTTCGTGCTCAACGGCGATAGCGCCGGAGGCTATCTCAGCAGCGACCGGAGCGGCGTCGATCAGGTGTACGTGTTCACCGTCAAGGAACTGCTCTTCCACCTCCAGGGGCAGGTGGTGGACGGCGGGGGCGTTCCACTCCCCGGCATCGAGGTGGTCATCGACGAACCGGACGGAACCTCCATCACGTTGGTGACCGATGCCAACGGGCGATTCGGAACCCGCATCGCACCGAACAGCGAATACACCGTGAAGGCGCAGGGAGAAGGGCTGCTTGCGGCAAGCGCCAAGGCCAGCACGAAGGGGCTGGTGCGGAGCGATACGCTCTCCGTGCTGCTGCAGCTGGACCGCGCGCTCATCGGCAGCACCTTCACCATCGAGAACATCTACTACGATTTCGACCAATGGGACATCCGGCCCGATGCCGCGGTGGAGCTGGACAGGGTTGCAGGCATCTTCATCAGCAATCCACACCTCACGTTCGAATTGTCATCCCACACCGACAGCCGCGGATCGGACGCCTACAACCTGGTGCTGTCC
>JBIJDX010000217.1:0-4555 GCA_044343855.1 Flavobacteriales bacterium | reverse complement strand
TTGATGGTCGAATGAAGATCCGCTGCGCCTCGCTCCTCTCAATTTCGCTGTTCATCCTGTCCCCGCTGTACGCCCAGCGTTCCACGCAACATACCCTCGAATGGCGTGGCGGTGTTCATGGGCAGGCCCCCACGGCACCTGGCAGGGAATCCTCCGCGATGGCCCCCACCCCCATCGCGGGTGTAGCCGTCCCGCCATTGGAACTGGTGGGCGCCCAATTCGATGAGGAACGTGGAAACCTGCCGTTCCGGACCGAGCGCATGGACCTTCCGGAGGGTGTCGTGGACATCCGGGCCGTGTTGCAGGATGAGGTGGTTGCAGAGGTTGCCGAGGGTGCGTTGGCCAATGCGCCCTACCTGGAGCACATCGGTGCATCGTTCCAGGTGTGGACCAGGGTGGGATCGTACAGAAAGCGCCCCATCGGCTTCGTGAACGTGGTTCCCCTGCGTCGCAATGCTGTCACGGGGCGTTATGAGCGGCTCGTCAGCTACCGCATCGATGTGGAGCACGTGCAGGGTCTATCCATGCGGGGTGGTGAGCGCGACTATCCCGCGAGTTCCAAGCTGGCCTCCGGTGAATGGTACCGTATGACCGTTCCTCGGGAGGGTGTGTACCGACTCACCTACGAGCAGCTCGCGTCACGCGGATTGGATGCGGAGGTGGCCTCCGACCGGATCAACGTGTACGGAAGCCATTTCGGGCTGCTCCCGTTCACCAATGCTCCGGATCGTCCCACCGACCTGCTGGTCAACGCGATCGAGGTGGAGGATGGCGGCGACGGAAATTTCGGGCCGGGTGACCACCTATTGTTCTATGCCTCAGGGCCGCACACCTGGTCGGTGGACAACGGGCGGTTCGTGCACACGTACAACACCTATTCCGATTCGGCGTCCTATTTCGTTGGCATCGACGTGGAGGCACCCGTGCGCGTGGCTGCAGCAGCCACCACGACCGACCCCGCCACCGCCGTGGTCACGAGTTTCAGCGACAGGCATTTCCACGAGCGGGAACAGGCCAACCTGCTGAAATCGGGGCGCCTTTGGCTGGGTGAGCTGTTCGACCTCACCACCAGTTACAACTTCAGCTTCAACACGCCGTTCCTGGTGACCGGGGCTGACGCCACCCTGGTGGTGAACGTGGTCGGCCGCACCTACGGTCTATCCAACAGCAGCAGTTTCACGGTCACCTCCTCCGGAGGCCTGCAGCAGACCATCACGGTGCAGGGGGTGTCGCAGGTGAACACATCGCCCCTTGCGCGGGCGGCGAGTGCCACCTACACCTACAGCCCCAGCGGCAGTGCCGTGCCGGTATCATTATCGTTCACCAAGTTCGACCCGGTCACTTCCGTGGGGTGGCTCAATTACCTGGAGCTCAACTGCCGTCGCGAGCTACGGATGACCGGCGATCAGCTGCTGTTCAGGGACCTTGCCTCCCAGGGGCCCGGCCAGGTGCTTGAGTGGGTGTTGGCCCAGGCACAGAACGTTCACCGGGTATGGGACGTCACAGACCCGCTGCAGCCGCGGAACGTCGCGCTTGAGGAGAGCGGGAACGACCGACGCTTCCGGATGAGCGGTGAACTGCTCCGGGAGTTCGTCGCCTTCCGCAACACCAACTATCCGTCACCCACCGTTGTGGCCCGCGTTCCCAACCAGGACCTGCATGCCACCGCCAACCCCGTGGACCTGGTGATCGTGAGCCCCCCGGAGTTCACTGCGCAGGCCGCGAGATTGGCGGAGCGACGGAGTTCCGAGGGGCTGAACGTGGTGCTGGTGTCGCCGCAGCAGATCTACAATGAGTTCTCCAGTGGTGCCCGGGATGCCACGGCCATCAAGCGCTTCATGCGCATGCTCTATGATCGCGCGGGCAATGACCCCCTGCTGATGCCGCGGCACCTGTTGTTGTTCGGAGACGGCTCCTACAACAACCTGTCCCAGGCCGGCAGCAACCAGAACTTCATTCCCACCTACCAGTCCGCGGAAAGCATCGATCCCCGGAGGTGCTATGTCTCCGACGATTATTTCGGCCTGCTGGACCCATCGGAAGGGGAGTCCACGGCCGACCTGCTTGATATCGGTGTGGGGCGCCTTCCCATCTCCACCACCGCACAGGCCACCGAGGTGGTCAACAAGCTGCTCAGCTACGACCGCTTCCAGCTCTCCACCGCCACCGGTTCGGTATGTGCTGCGAGCGGCTCGGGAGGTATCCCCGATTGGCGCACCCATGTGCTCTTTGCATCGGATGATCAGGAGGGCGACATTTTCGAGGGGGTGATCCACATGGAGCAGAGCGACCGCCTTGCCCGGCGCATCGAAACGGAACATCCGCGATTCAACGTGGACAAGGTGTACATGGACGCCTATCAGCAGGTGGTGACCCCGGGCGGTGAGCGGTATTCACAGGCGAACACCGACCTGCGGGACAAGGTGCAGAAGGGTCTTCTGTTGGTGAACTATGTGGGCCACGGTGGTGAGGTCGGATGGGCCCATGAACGCTTCCTGGACAACGGCACCATTTCGGCCTGGACCAATGCTGACGGTCTGCCGCTCTTCGTCACCGCCACCTGTGAGTTCACGCGATGGGACGATCCCGGTCGCACTTCGGCCGGGGAGCTTGTCCTGCTCAATCCTGGTGGTGGAGGGATCGGCCTGATGACCACCGCGAGGCTGGCCTTCTCCGGCCAGAACTTCAACCTGGCGCAGTCCTTCTACGACCATGTGTTCGAGGAAACGGATGACCTGGGTCGCGAGGCCCAACTTGGTGATGTGTTCCGTGAGACCAAGGCGTACATGTCAACGAATTTCGGTTCACAGACAAACCACCGCCATTTCGTGCTCATCGGTGACCCCAGCATGCGCCTGGCCATGCCGCGAGCGAGGATCTCCGTCACCGAGGTGACCGATACCCTGGGGACCCCCATCGATACCATGAAGGCACTGGCCACGGTGCGGATCAAAGGTTTCGTGGACAATGGCTCCGGGCAGCCCATGGCCGATTTCAATGGTGTGGTGCTCCCCACGGTATTCGACAAGGAGGCCGACCAATCAACGCTCGCGAACGATGGCGGCAGTCCCTTCGAGTTCAAGGCGCGCAAGAGCACCATCTACCGGGGACGTGCCACCGTGCGCGAGGGCAGGTTCGAGCTCACCTTCGTGGTGCCGGGCGACATCAACTACCAGGTGGGTACCGGTCGGGTCAGCTGCTACGCCGAGAATGGTGTGCTGAACGCCGTGGGTTACGATAATTCGGTCCTCGTGGGTGATGCCGCATCGGACGTGGCGGAGGATGCGCAGGGGCCCGAGATAGACCTGTTCATGAACGACGAGAATTTCGTGAGCGGCGGTGTCACGGACGGGTCGCCGCTCCTGTTCGCCAAGCTGTTCGATGAGAACGGGATCAATACGGTGGGTTCGAGCATCGGTCACGACCTGCTTGCGGTGGTCGACGAGAACACCGAGCAGGCCATCGTGCTCAACGACCTGTACGAGGCGGACCTCGATACGTACAGGAGCGGGCAGGTGCGTTATCGGCTGAGCGATCTCGCGGAAGGGGAGCACACCCTGCGGCTCAAGGCGTGGGACACGCACAATAATTCGGCCGACCGTACCGTTGAGTTCGTCGTGACCAATTCGGCGGAGATCGCCCTGGAGCGTGTGTTGAATTATCCGAACCCCTTCACCACCCGTACGTCCTTCTACTTCGAACACAACCGGCCCTGCAACACGCTTGATGTGCAGGTGCAGGTGTTCACGGTGAGCGGTCGTCTGATCAAGACCCTGGGTCGCCAGCTCGCCTGCGAAGGCTATCGCAGTGAGGGGTTGGAATGGGATGGGCGCGACGACTTCGGTGACAGGATCGGACGCGGTGTCTACGTGTACAGGTTGAGCGTGCGCACACCTGATGGGGAGCAGGCGGAGAAGTTCGAGAAACTTGTCATCCTCCGATGATGCGGCGCAACCTTTGGCAGTACCGGCGCGTATATTTGGCCGCTTCACCCCGAACCTTCCCATTCAGCCACATCGCCATGTCCTCGGCCACCTCCGTTCGCACCGCACTGCTGCTCCTGGTGCTGGCAGCCGGCACCTCCGCTCATGGTCAGGTGAACGCAGGCTGCATCAACCAATTGACCGGCCAGGACTGCAGGGAAGGGGTGCTCAACACCATCACCACCGCGGTCCCTTTCCTGATGATCTCGGTGGATTCCCGCGCGGGTGGGATGGGTGATGCCGGCGTCGCTGTCAGTCCGGATGCCAATTCGATCCACTGGAACCCGTCCAAGCTCGCCTTTGCCGAGAACGACGGTGAGTTCAGCATGAGCTACAGCCCCTGGCTGCGGAATTTGGTGCCCGACATGAGCCTGGCCTACCTGTCAGGCTACAAGCGGCTTTCCAACAAGCGAAGCACGCTCGGTGGATCACTCCGCTACTTCAATCTCGGCAGCATCCTGTTCACTGATGTGAACGGCTCCACCATACGCGATTTCAAACCCGCCGAATTCGCCCTCGACGTCGCCTTCGCACAGCAGTTCGGCGAGAACTTCTCCGGCGGCCTTGCCATT
>JBIJDX010000216.1:0-4569 GCA_044343855.1 Flavobacteriales bacterium | reverse complement strand
CCGATCGCCAAGGCCATTGAGAAGCGGGGGGAGGGGATCCATCACATCGCCTTTGAAGTGGCGGACATCCGGGCCGAAATGGCGCGCTTGCAGGCAGCGGGGTTCACCTTGCTCAATGAAGAACCCAAGCGGGGAGCTGACAACAAGCTGGTGTGTTTCGTGCATCCCAGAAGTGCGGGTGGCGTGTTGGTGGAACTGTGCCAGGAGATCGGGTAGGGCATCGTTGTTCCTTCCAGCAGCCCCGTGACGATGGCCACACAGAAGTGAACCGCCGATCTCGTCCTGCACCACTTGGACCTGCCCGAGCGGTTCACCACCATTCTCCTTCTGGCCGTAGCGTGTTTCTGGGCGCAGCCTGTGGCTACGCTCGACAAGCCCGGCGTTAGTGCAGCCATGCCTCCGGCAGACGGATCCGCGGCTCACTGCACCTCAGGATGATAGCCGGATGGTGTGGCCATAGGCTACCGAGAGCCTGCGATGTGGCGCGTAGCCGCAGGCAGCGCGCAGTTGGGGTGATCGCAGGCGATCGCCGTTCAGCGGGCATCCTGCTGCGGATGGCGGAGGTGCTTCCCATCCCAAGGCCAGGAGCCGGAAGAAAGGGGCGTAGGGTCAGGACAGCAGGCCCAGGCGCTCCACCATTCCCAGCACATCCTCACGCTCCAGCTCCAGGTGTTCGGCATGGAGGCCGGCAGCGCGTGCACCGATCACATGCTGGATGCTGTCATCGATGAAGAGCGTTCTGGTGGGATCTGCGCCGTGTTGGTGGAGCACATGGTGGAAGGCCTCCGCATGTGGCTTGCGGAGCCCGATGTCACAGCTGTAGTACGCGCCATGGAACAGGCCCTTGAAGTCGGTGATGCCGTTCTCAAGGGCGATGATGGCCTCGAAGGCGGGCACATGGATGGCGTTGGTATTGCTCAGCAGCAGCAGTTGGTACCGTTCCTTCAGCCGGTGCAGCAGGGTGATACGGGCGGGGGGAATGCTGCCCAACATGGCGTTCCAGCTTGCATCGATGTCGCCGTCCGTGAGATCGGGCCGGAAGAGGCTGCGAATGCGATCCCGGAATGCAGCGGGGTCAAGGTGGCCGGTCTCGAAGCCATCGAAGATCCGATCCTGTTGCGCCTTGCTGTACAGCGCACCGAAGTCGGAGAACCCCAGCGCATCGAAGGCCCGCGTGGCGGCGGAATAGTCCTCATCGATGAGGACGCCGCCGAGGTCGAGCAGGAGGGTGTCGTATCGCATATGCGGGGCGGGCGAAGGTATGGGGCGGCTACATTTGCAGCCTTCGGGCCCATAGCTCAGCGGTCAGAGCAGGGGACTCATAATCCCTTGGTCGCAGGTTCAAATCCTGCTGGGCCCACCGGAGTGTTCAGTAGGGACGGACCACGTTCACCCGCATGAACACATCGTCCACCAGGAAGCGGGCCTTCAGGTCCTTGTTCCACAGGTAGAACTTCACCGAGGCGTCGGGCGGCACGGGCGGTACGGGGATGCGGTATTCGATCTGTTCCCAGTGGTCGTTCCCTGTGTTGGGTACAGGGTCTATCGGGAAGGGCTCGTAGTAGTACGGTGCCTTGCCTTCCGCCTGCACCACGGTCACACCAAGGGCCCCGAAGCTATCCCCCGCCCGCTCCTCATAGCGCTGATATCCCACTTCCAGGAACAGCGCGCGACCGGACGGCACCGCACCGGGCGGCAGCTCGTAGGCGAGGGCGAACTCAACATCCGGACCGAACGCGATTACACGCCTGAGGCTGAACGCCCTTGGATGCTCAACGGTGGCACCCAGCCACCAGCGCTTGCAGGGGTTGTCGATGTCGCAGCTCTCTTCGAACAGCACCTCCATACCGTTGGGGCTGAAGGGTGCTTCCTGGTAATTGCCGCCCAACCTGTCCCGATCCTCCACCCTCCAGCGACCGAAGGCCCACGCATACTTCGCGCGGTCCATGCACTCGGCGTGGAGGATGCCGGCGTGGTATTGCCACAGCTGAAAGAGGTGGAGCACGATGCACGCAGCGATGAACGTGCGCGCGACAAGCCAGGAGCGGCCGGTGATCCGCTGGAGCAGCAAGGCGAAGGGGATCGCAAGCACCGGGTAGTGGTCCACGAAGACACGCGCACCGAAGCCACTGCCGTAGTACCAGATCCACCAGCAGCTGATCACGTATGTGTTGACCGCCCAGTAGACCGTGAGCCACGCGGCGCGGGTGCGGTCATGACGCCAAAGGAGCGCGGTACCCAGCACGGATAGCAGGAGCACGGGTGTCCACAGGAAGAGCCCGCGCCGGAAGCCGAAGAGCACCTTGAACATCTCGGGCCGGTCCCACAGGAAGCCTTCGCCCTCGTAGCCGTAGGCGAGCCATTGGCCGGTCTGCAGCTTCCAGAGCAAGGGTTGTATCGCCACGATCAGCATGGCTGCCAGCAGCGATACGATGGCTGTCGTGCGTGCGGCCCACCAGCGCTGCACCAGGGCGCCCGTGCCGTTGCCCACCACCACCGGAATGGCCAGCAGCAGCAGCCCGTTCACCGGCCTTATGAGCACGATGAGTCCGAAGAGCGCGCCGGCAGCGATGCTCCAGCGGATGTCCGCACCAAGGGCGAGCCATTGCACACAGCGCAGGAACAGCGCCACCACCCAGAAGGAATGGATGTGCGACCAACCGGGTTGGAAGCCGGCGTACTGGATGAGGGTGGAGCCGAAGCCGAAGGCCAGCATGGTCCAGGCCACGGCCGGTGCGCGCACGCCCATGCCGCGCAGCAAGGAGGCCAGCGCCCAGAGGCCGATGAAGAGGTAGCACCAGGCGGCCAGGTACACCGCCCCCATCTCGTGCCTGCTCAGCCCATCGCGTGGTGCCTCGGGATCGAGCAGGGCGATGGCATGCCCTGCGGCGATCCAGGGCACCATGCTCACGGCGGTCCCGGCGAAGTACTTGTTGAGCGTGCCGCCGGGCGTGTGACGCACGTACTCCCATTGGAACGGCTCCTTCCCGAGGTCGTGCCGCAGGAAGAGGGCCTGCAGATAGCCGTAGTAGCCCTTGGCGTCGCTGCGGATGGTCTCCTTCCATCCGTTGCCATCCTCCCCCTGCCAGGGACCGAGGATGCTGAGCACGGCGGTGACCGCCACCACCAGCAGGATGGCGGCACGGTCAGGCGCGGATCGAAGGATGGACCACATGGGGCCGTGAAGATGGCACCTAACCGCCGGTTGCCGGCAGCGGGGTGAAGCTGGTACTTTCGCCGGGCGGGTCATCAGGGCCGGCGTATCATCCATGAAGAAGGTCATCGTTACGGGGGGGGCGGGCTTCATCGGTTCGCACACCGTGGTGGAGCTGGTGGCAACGGGGTATGAGCCGGTCATCGTGGACGATCTGCGCAACAGCGAGGAACGCATCCTGCACGGCATCGCCGCCATCACCGGTCATGCACCGCGTTTCCACCGGGTGGACTGCAACGATGCCGAGGCCTTCGACCGGGTCTTTGCACAGGAAGGACCCATCCATGGGGTGATCCACTTCGCGGCCAACAAGGCCGTGGGCGAGAGTGTGGCCAACCCGTTGATGTACTACCACAACAACATCGGGTCGCTCACCGTGCTGCTGCGGTTGATGGAACGGCATGGGGTGAAGAGGATCGTGTTCTCGTCCAGCTGCACGGTGTATGGTCAGCCCCATCAGTTGCCGGTCACCGAGGCCTCCCCGGACCGCAACGCCAGCTCGCCCTACGGCTACACCAAGGTGGTGTGCGAGCAGTTGTTGCGCGATCAGAGCCACGCGGACCCGGCGTTGCGCGGCATCATCCTGCGCTACTTCAATCCCATCGGTGCGCATCCTTCGGGCCACATCGGCGAGCTCCCGCTGGGCGTGCCGAACAACCTGGTACCCTTCGTTACACAGACAGCCGCGGGCATCCGCAGGCAGCTCACGGTGCACGGTGCGGACTATGCCACCCGCGATGGCAGCTGTGTGCGCGACTACATCCATGTGGTGGACCTCGCGCGGGCGCACGTGATGGCGCTCGATCGCCTGGACGGTGCGATGGCCGCGCCCCTTGAGACCTTCAACCTGGGTACGGGCGCTGGCAACACCGTGCTTGAGGTGGTGAAGGGCTTCATGGAGGTGACCGGCGTGGAGGTCCCGTACATCGTGGGTCCGCGCAGGCCGGGCGATGTGGAGAGCGTCTATGCGGATACCACCCGCAGCCGGGAGGTGCTTGGCTGGTCGTGCGCCCATGGCTTGAAGGACGCCTTGCGCGATGCGTGGAACTGGCAGCAGCGGTTGGGTGGCTGACCGCGTGCGGTGCGGGTATTCAGGTCAAGCACCTCCGAGCACCATGATGCTTGTCCATGTGGACATGAAGCCCAGCACCCCTCCGCCAAGCACCTGGGCCTGCGTGTGATCGCTGGCGATCAGGCGCGCGGTGGCCACCAGTCCTGCAAGGACAACGAGCATGGCAAGCAACGGCAGCAGGCCCAGCTGGTGCATCGCGTTCACCGCGGCTATTGCGCCGATGAGTCCGCCCATGCCCACCAGGTGCGCACTGATCTTCCACCGCAGGGTGATGAGCAGTGTG
>JBIJDX010000214.1:0-4576 GCA_044343855.1 Flavobacteriales bacterium | reverse complement strand
GCGCGGCCGCCAACTACGGCAAGGAGGTCATCTTCCTGTTCCTGGGGGGGTTCATCATCGCCCTGGGGGTCGAACGCACCGGCCTGCACCGGCGCATTGCCTTGCGCATCATGTCCACGGTCGGCACTTCATCGGTGCGGCTGGTGCTGGGGATCATGACGGCGTGTGCGTTCCTCAGCATGTGGATCAACAGCACGGCGGCAACCTTGGTCATGCTTCCCATCGCACTCAGCCTGCTGGATGATGGTGATGTACCCGCCGATGCCCGCCAACGGTTGACCATCCCCCTGTTGCTCGGAGTGGCTTATGGTGCCACCATCGGCGGCCTTGCAACACCCGTGGGGACACCGCCCAACCTGGTCTTCCTCTCCCTGTGGAAGCAGCTTTACCCGCAGGCGCCCGTCATCGGCTTCGGGCAATGGATGGCGGTGGGCGTGCCACTGGCGGTCGTGTACCTCGGCATCGCATGGCTGTTGCTTACGCGGGGGGTGTTCGACCTGCGGGGTGATGCACTGGGTGATGCAAATGCGGTGCGATCGCGCCTGCTTGCGCTTGGCCCCATCACGCGCGATGAGCGTTTGGCAGGAGGTGTGTTCGCCATGGTGTCCCTGCTGTGGATCACCGGCGACCCGGTGCGGCAGGGCGAGGTTCTGCTGTTCAGCGGGTGGCGTTCTCAGGCACCGTTCCTGAAGGACGTCAGTGATGCCGCGGTGGCTGTGCTCGGTGCGGTGCTGCTGTTCCTGCTGCCTGCCGAGCGGCGCGCTGGGAAGCCGCACGAGCCATGTTCCACGCCCGTGGCGGGCGGCTCCATCATGGACTGGAGCTTCGCCGAACAACGGGTACCCTGGGGGGTGCTGCTCCTGATCGGCGGCGGGTTCGCCCTGGCGGCCGGTGTGGACCGCAGTGGCCTCAGCACCCTCATCGGGGCGGCCATGTCAGGCATCGGCTCCCTTCCGCTGTTCCTGCTCATCGGTGCGACAGCCCTTATCGTATGCCTGTTGAGCGAGTTGGGCAGCAATACCGCCACGGCAAGCCTCACACTTCCCATCCTCGCCGCCATGGCCGAGCGTTGGGGCATGGAGCCGGTGAGCATCCTGTGGCCCGCCGCCATGGGCGCCAGCCTGGGCTTCATGCTGCCGGTGGCCTCACCCATGCAGACCCTGGTCTTCGGTACCGGCCGCATACCGGTGCGCCGGATGGTGTTGGCCGGGATGTGGATGGACCTGGTGGGCGTGCTCCTGCTGATGTTGTTCTTCGCACGTTGATACGCGCTCTGGATCCCCTATCTTACAGTCCTCCATGAACCCTTCCTTCTGGCACAATGCGTGAATCGAACCGTCCGGTCCAACAGGGTCTGCTCCTCATGGCGGGCATGCTATGGCTTGCCACGGCCCATGGCCAGGTGGAACGCACGCGGTTCAACGGGTTCGGCCATGTGGAACTGTCGGGTGTTGCGGGGGATGATCCCTCGGCCTATTTCTCCCTGGGGGAGCATGACTTCTTTGTGACCTCAACGTTGTCCGAACGGATCACGTTCCTTGGCGAATACGTCATTCGCCCCAACGGCTCCTCGGCAACCAATTACCTTCCGAGCATTGAGCGTTCGCTGGTCCGTTACACCTATGCCAACAACCATTCCGTCATTGTGGGGAAGGTGCACACACCGGTGAACTATTGGAACGATGTGTACCACCACGGAAGGCTGTTCTTCCCGGTCATCGACAGGCCCCTTGCGTTCAGCTACCTGGTGCCCCTGCATACGCTGGGGCTGCAGATGCAGGGCCAGAACCTCGGCAGTGCCCGGTTCGGCTATGATCTGGTGCTCGGCAATGGCATCAGCTCGACCGATGTCCTTGACCAGGGGTTGGACCCCTCCATCACGGCCGCGTTCCATGTGAAACCCGTGGAGGGTATGCGCGTGGGGCTATCCTATTACTATGACTTCCTCCGGTCCAATGCGTACGGCGCCCACAGCGGTCACTCCCCGGCACCGATGGTTTCCCGGGCCGACGCCTACAAGGGTCCGCTCGCGTTCCACCTTGGAAGCTTCTCGTTCGCATACTTCACTGAACGCTGGGAGGTGTTGAACGAGGCGTGCGTCAACGCATCCATCACGGATTCGTTGGGGACCGCCTCCAACTGGAGCAACTTCACCTATGTCGGCCGCCGCATCGGGGGGAAGCATGTGGTCTATGGCCTTGGTGATGTCATTGAGGTGGGATCCAAGGACCTCCATGTATACGCACTGCATCAGCTCAAGCTCGGACTTGGCTACCGTCACGAGTTCAGCCACCTGGTGAACGTGAAGGTGCAGGTGGAGAACCGCTGGGACCACCAGGCCCACCAACACATGGACCAGACAAGCCACCTGCACGGTCCCGACCTGGGCATCCGGATACAGCTGGCATACGGATTCTGACCATGGGAGCCCCAAGGACCATATCAGCGTTCGTTCTCTCCCTTCTGCTGGGGTGCATGACCGTCACCGCCCAGTACCAGGGCGACCAAACTCCGTTGTTCCTGGTCGGCAATGGCACCGGTCTTACCCAGGTGAAACCCGCCGAGTTGCGCTCCATGTTCAGGGGGGAGCGCTCCGTATGGCCCACCGGCAGGCAGGTCATCATCGTGCTGCCGGGCTCACGTGTGGAATGGTCGGAGAAATTCGCGCTTCAGGTGCTGGGCATGAGCAGGCAGGCGATGCAGCGTTACTGGCTTGGGCTCGTGTTCCAGGGCCGGGCCAGTGCACCCGTGTTCGTTGATTCGGCGGCGGAGGTGCTTTCCTATGTGCGTGATCATCCCGGTGCCATCGGCATGGTGCCGATGGGTACGAAGGAAATACCGGACCAACTGCTGATCAAGGTGGTGCGATGAGGCGGGCCCTGGATCTCATCGTGCTGCGCATCTGGCTTCCGTTCACGGCGGTGCTGCTCGTGAGCATTGTTTCCATTGGTGTCTATTACCCCCGCAAGCAGGGGGAGCTTTACCGGGATGCCACCGACGTGCGCCTGCGCGAAATGGCGAGCGCCGTGGCCCTGAGCGTTGAGCTGAGCCTGGAACACGACGAATTCGGTGGCGTGCAGCGTGCCGTGGAACTTGCCAGCGGCACCGAGGACTTCTACTATGTGGCCCTGGTGCAGCGCGAAAGCTCCGGTGCCGAGCGCCTGTTCGCTGTGCAGCCGATGGGCGTTGAGGAGGCCGTGGTGTTCGACAGGGACAACAAGGGCCTGGTGGTCGCGAGCCATCCGGTGACGGGTCTGGATTTCCTGGGGTATGTGCAGGTGGCCGTCTCCATGGAACGCATCAATGCGGAGGTGGCTGCCATCAACGCGCCGGTCTATCAGGGCTTGGCGGTGATCACGTTGGTTTCGCTGCTCCTGTTCCTCGTGGTGGCCAGGGGTGTGTCGCGCCCGGTGGTGGCCATGGTGCGCGGTGCGGAGCAATTGAAGCAGGGTGATTATGGGGTGGATTTCGATACGCGCGGTGCCGCCGTGGAGGTCGCCGACCTGGGTGGTGCGCTCAGTTCCCTTCGGGATACGCTGCGCATCGCACGCGATCGCCAGCGCGCATTCAATGAGGAGCTGGAAGAGCGGATCGAAGCGCGCACGCGCGACCTGGCGCGTACGCAGGGGGTGCTGTTGGAGGCCCAGCGTGTGGCGGCCATCGGCACGTTCGAATACGACCCGGCCAGCGGTCGGGTGGAGGCATCCCCGATGTTCTACCAGGTGCTGGGCCTATCCCCGATGGCGTCCATCGATCTGTCCCGGCTCAACCCCATCTTCGGGGATCGCGTCCTGTCCGAAGTGACGGAGCTCCTGGGTGCGGTCGCGCTGACCGGTCACCGGATGCACAGGGACCTGCCCTTCGACCATCCGGGCGAAGGCGCGCAGCGCCGCTGGCTGAGCCTGACGGCAGGGCCGGCCTCGGGCAGGGAACAAGCCGAGGGGCTGATCCTCGGCACGGTGCAGGATATCACCGCACGGCGACGAACACAGGAGGAGGTCGAGCGCCTTTCCATGGTGGCCCGTCGCACCTCCAACTGTGTGGTCATCACCGATGCCGAGCGGCGCATGACCTGGGTGAACGATGCCTTGCTGCGCCTCACCGGTTACGAATTGCATGAGGTCATTGGTCGGACACCGGCCATGTTCCAGTTCGAGGGTACCGAACCGGCGGTGCGTGATCGGATCAGGCTTGGCCTGGAGCGCCGTGAGGAGGTCAACGAGGTGGTCTGGAACCGTGGCAAGCAAGGCCAGACCTACTGGCTGCAGCTCAATATCGTGCCGCTCTTCAATGAGCAGGGGGCCCATACCGGGTTCATGGCCGTGGAAACGGACATCACCGAACGGATACAGGGGGCACAGGAGCTGGAGCGCAGCAGGAACATGTTCCGTGCGTTGGTCGAGAACCTGCAGGGTGCAACCTACCACATGCGCCTTCGGAAGGAGCCACGCATGCTGTTCATGTCACCGCAGGTGGAGCAGATCCTGGGTATTCCCGTGGCTGAGTTCATGGAACGGCGTGCCGACAGGTACACGCGCATCGTTCCGGAGGATGAGGCCCGTGTGCGTGCCCGCAT
>JBIJDX010000215.1:0-4576 GCA_044343855.1 Flavobacteriales bacterium | reverse complement strand
AAGATGGACCTGAGCCAGGCCGAGGCCGTGGCCGACCTCATCGCCAGCCAAAGTGCAGCCCAGCACCGGCTTGCCCTGCAGCAATTACGCGGCGGTTTCGGGGCCCGCATCGAAGAGCTTCGACAACAGCTGATCGACTTCGCTGCGCTCATCGAACTGGAGCTTGACTTCAGCGAGGAGGATGTGCAATTCGCACAGCGCATCGAGCTGGTGGCACTGCTCGAGCGGCTCATCGACCTCTGCGGCGAACTGATCGACAGCTTCCGGTACGGGAACGCGGTTAGGCAGGGCATCCCGGTGGCCATCGTGGGCGCGCCCAACAGCGGCAAAAGCACTCTTCTGAACGCCCTGTTGAAGGAGGAACGGGCCATCGTGAGCGACATCCCCGGCACCACACGTGACACGGTGGAAGAGCCCCTCACCATTGGCGGTGTCCTGTTCCGCATCATCGACACGGCAGGCATCCGCCGCACGGAGGACAGTGTGGAAAAGCTGGGTATTGAACGCAGCTACCGCAAGGCAGGCGAAGCAGGCATCGTCATCCTCTTGGGAGACGGCGCGATACTCTCGGAAGGCGCATTGCTTACAGAGGCAGGAATGCTGCGAAGGCGCGTTGGCGAAGGGCCAGTGATCCTCCCGGTCCTGAACAAGTGCGACATGCCCGGCTCCTTGAGGGCCAGCGGGATACTCAGCATCTCCGCACGCACCGGAAAAGGACTGGACACCTTGCAGCGCACGCTGCTCAGCGAAGTGGAAGCAATGCGCAGCGGTCCCGGGGACATCGTGGTGACGAATGCGCGGCATGTGGACGCCTTGCGCAAGGCCAAGGCAGCGTTGGAAGATGCGCGCAAGGCCATCGACCTGGGCATCAGCGGTGAACTGCTGGCGATCGACCTGCGACGCGCACAGCATCACCTGGGCGAGATCACCGGGCGCATCACCACGGACGATCTGCTGGGCAGCATCTTTGGGCGGTTCTGTATCGGGAAGTGATGAAGTCGACCGGATAATGCAATGACGCTTCCTGTGCAGGGCTTGTGACGAACGTCCGTTCCATGCATCAATGCCGCAACGTCACCCATGAGCCTCACGCCCGTCCGGACAAATGCTTGAAAACCTACGCCAGTGGCAATGCGCATGATCCGATCGACATCAGCTGCCGCCTATGGGCCCGGTGAACGGCTGGATCCGTTCGTTGCTTTGGTCACGCCCCATTGAACGGCCACGAAACCTGCGACACAACGCTACATGGTCCCGCTGCTCTCCGCCTTCTACTTCGGCAGTGTGGAACACTACCGCCTGCTGGCCCTGCATCCGAAGGTGCTCATCGACGTGGGCGAGCATTACGAACGCCAGAGTTACCGCACCCGCACCCGCATCGTGGGGCCCAACGGCGTGCAGGACCTCAACGTGCAGATCGCGCGTGACCATGGCCACAAGATGCCGATGCGAGACGTGGGCCTGAGCTACGTTGAAACCTGGCCGCAACAGCATGTACACGCCATCCGAAGCGCTTATGGCAACACACCGTGGTTCATCCATTACATCGATGCGATCGAAGCGGTGGTGTTGAAGCGGTACGAACGCCTGATCGACCTGGACCTGGCCACCTTACGACTGGGGATGAAGTGGCTGGGGTTGCGGACGGAGATCGAGGTTTTGGAAAAATATATGGTCCCACGCTTGTTGTCCGATGTCCCATACGGCACATCAACGGACGTGAGCCGCATGGGACAAAAGACATCGGACAACGAACGATACGTGGATCTCCGCACCACCCTCCACCCCAAGAAGCCCCTGCCAACCGGGGTACAACCGGTGCCACCCTACCCCCAGGTCTTTGCGGACCGCCATGGCTTCCAGCCCCGCATGAGCATCATCGACCTGGTGTGCAACTGCGGACCGGAGGCCAAGGGTATCATCCGATGATAGATGTTTCGGGACGAATGGAACACCGCCTGCCAACGCCAAAGCGAGATACCCGGGCGCGGCTTCGTGGTGGGTGGTTGACGTGGATGCCGCGTGAGCGGGCGCAGCGGCAGCCCGGCGCAGGCAGGGCCTTGCGGATGCGTGCAACAAGGAGGCGACGAAGGAGCCCCCGCAGTGCCGCAGCCGCTGGCCCTGACAAGTCCGGCTACAGCGGAGCACGCGACCCCGAGGGCCCTGAGCGGAGCAGCGCGCAGTCGAAGGGTGCGAGGGGGCACGCCCGAACAACCTGCATTCGCATTCCTCTGTGCCCTCTGTGCCTCTGTGGTGAACCTTTCCCCGCCCCTACCTTCGCAAAGCCCTCCCCGGACCATCCCGGAAGCGGCGCTGTGACGCATGGCTGAGAAGATCGACCTGGAAGCATCCAAGAACGAGGACAAGAACAAGCTCGCCCTCAGTGAGCTCAACAGCCGCCTGAAGAAGGTGCACCTCGGTGGCGGCGAGAAGCGCATCGAGAAGCTCAAGGCCGACGGCAAGATGACCGCCCGCGAGCGCATCGACGCCCTGCTGGACAAGGGCGCGCCACGCATCGAGATCGGCGCCTTCGCGGCCGACGGCATGTACAAGGAACACGGCGGTGCGCCCAGCGCGGGCGTGGTGGTGGTGATCGGATACGTGAGCAAGCGCCAGTGCATCGTGGTGGCCAACGACGCCACCGTGAAGGCCGGCGCGTGGTTCCCCATGACGGGCAAGAAGAACCTGCGCGCGCAGGAGATCGCCATCGAGAACCGCCTGCCCATCATCTACCTGGTGGACAGCGCGGGCGTGTACCTGCCCATGCAGGACGAGATCTTCCCCGACAAGGAGCACTTCGGAAGGATCTTCCGCAACAACGCCATCATGAGCTCCATGGGCATCACGCAGATCGCCGCCGTGATGGGCAGCTGCGTGGCGGGTGGCGCCTACCTGCCCATCATGAGCGATGAGGCCCTCATCGTGGAGAAGACCGGCAGCATCTTCCTCGCGGGCAGTTACCTGGTAAAAGCCGCCATCGGCGAGGACATCGACAACGAGACCCTCGGCGGCGCCACCACGCACAGCGAGATCAGCGGCGTTACCGACTACAAGTGCAAGGACGATGCGGATTGCCTGAAGAAGATCCGCGCCATCATGGACAAGCTCGGCAAGCCCAAGGACGCCGGCTTCAGCCGCGAAAAACCCGCGCCGCCCAAGGCCGACCCCAAGGAGATCTACGGCATCCTCCCCGCCGACCGCGCCAAGCCCTACGACATGCGCGAGGTGATCGCGCGCCTGGTGGACGACAGCGCGTACACCGAATACAAGGAAGGCTTCGGCCAGAGCATCATCACCGCCTACGCCCGCATCGACGGCTGGGCCGTGGGCATCGTGGCCAACCAGCGCAAGGTGGTGAAGAGCAAGAAGGGCGAGATGCAGTTCGGCGGCGTGATCTACAGCGACAGCGCCGACAAGGCCACGCGCTTCATCGCCAACTGCAACCAGAAGAACATCCCGCTGGTCTTTTTGCAGGATGTCACCGGCTTCATGGTGGGCAGTCGCAGCGAGCACGGCGGCATCATCAAGGACGGAGCGAAGCTGGTGAACGCCGTGAGCAACAGCGTGGTGCCCAAGTTCACCGTGATCGTGGGCAACAGCTACGGCGCCGGCAACTACGCCATGTGCGGCAAGGCCTACGACCCGCGCCTCATCGTGGGCTGGCCCAGCGCGCAGGTGGCCGTGATGGGCGGAGACCAGGCCGCCAAGGTGCTGCTGCAGATCGAAGTGGCCGCGCTGAAAGGCCGCGGCGAGGAGATCACCAAGGAGCGCGAGGCCGAGATCCTCGGAAAGATCCGCGCGAAGTACGAGGAGAGCATGAGCCCTTACTATGCGGCGGCACGGCTGTGGCTGGATGCGATCATTGATCCATTGGAGACGAGGATGTGGATATCGATGGGTATTGAGGCGGCGAGCCAGGCACCGGCTGCGAGGGAGTTCAATATGGGGGTATTGCAGACGTGAAATGTGGAGCTACCGGGAATGGACTGGTTCAAGTATAAGAAGCCGAACAAAGAGGAGGTCATCATGCTGATCTTCGGCTCGATCGCGGTACTCGCGGTGTGGTACATCCTTGGATTGATCTCCAAAACAGGGAAGCTGTGAGAAACTGGACCTGCTCGATACCCGGACCTGGAACAGCATGGGGATCGAAGCGGCCAGCCAGGCACCGGCGATGCGGGAGTTCAATATGGGAGTGTTGCAGACGTGAACTGGTTTCGGCGCTTTACACCACTTCGAGTCGCCATCGTCCTTTTCGTTGGTTACCAGTTGGTGACATTTGCCTCGACCCCAAGCAACTTCAATGGTTCTGGCGGTAGTGCATGGGGCGGTGTTGCCATGATCGCCGTGCTGTTCTGGGGCATGGTGCTCTGGTTGGTCGATGTACTGATGCGCCGGTCTATCGATGATGGGCGCATCACATGGCTCATTCAATTGGCCTTGATCCTGGCGATGTATCTATTCTTGGACTGGTAGGCTTGGGCGTGCCCCCTCGCAAAAGCCTCGGGGTCCGGCCATCCGCTATACTCCTCCCCCTCGCAGAGCCTCGGGGTGCGGGGTGCCGCTCCTGTCCGTC
>JBIJDX010000056.1:0-13956 GCA_044343855.1 Flavobacteriales bacterium | reverse complement strand
GGGACCTCCGGCTTGGCATGCCGGGAAGGCATAATGTGGAGAACGCCATCGCCGCATCCACAGTGGCTTTGCGCATGGGCGTTCGTCCCGAGGCGTTGCGATCCGGTCTGGAGAATTTCCGGGGTGTTGCACGCCGGTTCGAGGTGCGCGTGAACGGACCCAAGGCGGTGTTCATAGATGACTATGCGCACCATCCAAAGGAGTTGGAGGCCTGTATCGCCAGCGCACGGGAACTTCATCCGGGGCGCCGCATTACCGGTGTGTTCCAGCCGCACCTGTTCACCCGCACCCGTGATCTTGCCTCCGGTTTCGCCAGCAGCCTTGCGGCCCTCGATGAACTCATCCTCCTGGAAATATACCCCGCACGCGAGGAGCCCATCGAGGGAATAACGTCCGCCTGGCTGCTCGAGCAGGTGCCCTTGGCCAACAAGATGCTCGCATCACGTGACAACCTCGAGGCGCTGATCGCCCAACGCTCCATCGATGTGCTGCTGACCATGGGCGCAGGGGATATCGACCGTGTGGTACCTGCTCTGGAACGATCGATCAATCAACGCGTGATGCCATGAACACGTGGAAGCGTTACCTCCGTTACGCCGGCATGTTGCTGGGCATGGCCGTCATCCTGCTGGCCTTGGGCTTTGTGGAAAGAAGTGCCCGGAGCACTCCATTGAACGATCTGCGCGTGACACTGTCCGGTGCGGATGGTGTGCGTTTCATTGATGAAGAGGTCATCCGCCGCGAAGTGCTTGAGCAGGGCATCGCCGTGATGGGAACCACCCTCGGGGAGGTGGACAGGACAGGTATCGAGGAGCGCCTTCGACGCATCCCTTGCGTGGCAAGGGCCGAAGCCTACCATACCATGGACGGGGTGCTGCATGTGAGCGTTGTCCAGCGCACGCCCATCGTGCGGGTGATCAATGCCGATGGCAGCGGTTTCTACATCGACGAGGAAGGATGGACCATGCCCACTGAACTGGCACATCCGGCGCGCGTACCAGTGGTCACGGGTGCATTGGCTGAACCAGGCGCGCGCAACGGGGTGATGGATATCCTCAATAACGACAGCCTCCGTTCGCGGTTCCTGTCCGACGACATCCATCGCATTGCCACTTTCCTCCGATCGGAGCCATTCTGGGAAGCCCTCGTCGACCAGCTCGTCGTACGCAGCGACGGCCTGTTCGAACTGATCCCCAAGGTCGGTGGGCAGCGCATTCTCATCGGTGATGGGACCGACCTTGAGCAACGCTTCGCCAAGCTCCGTCTCTTCTATGCCAAGGGAATGCCCATGACCGATTGGCGCCGATACGAACTCATCGACCTCCGGTTCGCCGACCAGGTGGTCTGCACACAACGAACAACGCCCTAACCCCCAAAGAGACCATGGACCAACATCACGACATCGTGGCCGGCCTTGATATCGGCACGACCAAGATCGCCTGCATCGTCGGGCGAAAGAATGATCAGGGAAAGATCGAGATCCTCGGCATGGGCAAATCGCGAAGCGATGGTGTCAGCCGGGGGGTTGTGGCCAACATCCACAAGACGGTCGAGAGCATCATCACTGCCGTAAAGATGGCCGAGGAGAGTGCCGGAGTTGAGATCGGCACGGTGAACGTGGGCATCGCCGGACAGCATATCCGCAGCATGCAACACCGTGGCATGAAGATGCGCGAAAGCCTTGAGGAGGAGATCACCCAGACCGACATCGACCAGCTCATTGAGGAGACTTATCGCCTCGTGATGCCTCCGGGTGAGGAGATCATCCATGTGCTGCCGCAGGAGTACATCATCGACAATGAGCAGGGCATCCGTGACCCCATTGGCATGAGCGGCATCCGAATGGAGGCCAATTTCCACATCATCAGCGGCCAGATAACAGCCGCACGCAACATCAACAAATGCGTCCATCGCGCCGACCTGAATGTCACCGAGCTGATCCTTGAGCCGCTGGCCAGTGCCGATGCGGTGCTCAGCCTGGAGGAAAAGGAGGCCGGCGTAGTGCTGGTTGACATCGGGGGGGGCACCACCGATATCGCCATCTTCTATGACAACATCATACGCCATACCGCGGTGATCCCGTTCGGGGGCAACGTGGTCACGGAGGATATCCGCCAGGGATGCGGCATCATGCGTGAACAGGCGGAACAGCTCAAGACCAAGTTCGGAAGTGCCCTCGCCTCGGAGAACAAGGAGAATGAGGTGGTCTGCATCCCCGGACTGCGCGGCCGCGACCCCAAGGAGATCAGCCTCAGGACGCTTTCACACATCATCCAGAGCCGCATGGAGGAGATCCTTGAGCACGTATGCTTCGAGATCAGGAATTCCGGCATGGAGAAGCAGCTGATCGCAGGTATCGTGCTTACCGGCGGCGGTGCCCAGCTCAAGCACCTGAAGCACCTCGTTGAATTGATGACCGGAATGAGCACCCGCATCGGGTATCCCAACGAGCATATCGCAAAGAGCGCCGTGGAGGATGTGACGAGCCCGCTGCATGCAACTGGTGTTGGATTGGTGATGAAAGGGTTCGAGCATCTCGAGCGTCTCCGCAATCGGATACCCGCCGACGCCAGGACAGCGGCACCCGCGGCACGCACACCCGTGAAAGGCCATTCCAGGGGCATCCTTGGAGGATTGCTTGACAGCGTCATCCATGGAGCGTCCAACCTGCTCAAGGAAGATGAGAACTGAACCAATGAAGGCCCAACGATAACCGACCAATCCCCCCAACAATGAAATTCGACATCCCCCAGGAGCTCAACTCGATCATCAAGGTGATCGGTGTGGGCGGTGGTGGCAGCAACGCCGTCAACCACATGTATCGGCAAGGCATCCACGGAGTGGACTTCATCGTCTGCAATACCGATCGCCAGGCCCTTGACGTCAGCCCCGTTCCGGTGAAGGTGCAACTCGGCGTTGCCCTTTCCCGAGGCCTCGGTGCCGGTTCCATACCCGAACGCGGCCGTGAGGCCGCGCAGGAGAACCTCGATGAGCTCCGACAGCTGCTCAGCACCGACACCAAGATGGTGTTCATCACCGCCGGCATGGGTGGCGGCACCGGTACCGGGGCAGCGCCCGTCATCGCGCAGCTTGCGCGTGAGCTGGGCATCCTCACCGTAGGCATCGTCACCAGCCCGTTCCATTGGGAGGGGCGCCGCCGGAAGAGCCAGGCTGTCACGGGTGAGGAGGAACTCCGCAATGCCGTCGATACGCTGCTGGTCATCAACAACGACCGACTCCGCGACCTCTTCGGTAACCTCTCGGTGAAGGATGCCTTCGGACATGCCGACAATGTGCTGACCACCGCCGCCCGGGGCATCGCCGAGATCATCACCCATACCGGTACGGTGAACGTGGACTTCGAGGACGTGAAGACCGTGATGACCCGCAGCGGCAATGCGATCATGGGCATGGCCGAGGCTGAAGGAGAGGACCGTGCCATGCGTGCCGTGCAGGCGGCGCTGGATTCACCCCTGCTCAACGACAGCAACATCGCAGGAGCCAAATTCGTGCTGCTCAACATCACCTACGGCGCGCGTGAGATCCTGATGGACGAGATCGGAGAGATCACCGATCACATCCAACAGGCGGCCGGAAGCGGTGCGGATGTTATCTGGGGCTACGGAATGGAGGAGGGTCTCGGCGAGAAGGTGCGCATAACCGTCATCGCAACCGGCTTCGAGGCGGGTGAGGCGGCTGGTGGCGTGGCACGCAATGCGACCGAACGTACCGTGATCCCATTGGATGCCGACCGGCCCACGATGATCACCCAACCCATTCTGAACCCCGTGGCCCCATCGGTCACCCCGATCCCCGTTGAAGCCGCATCGCCGGAGCCCTACATCAAGCGGGTGACCGGGGAGGCCAGCACGGCGGAGGCCCCCATCACACCGGCGCCGCAGGGCACCATCGAGTTCGACGTGGATATCCATCACCCGGTTCCCGAACCCGTGGCGACCGCCCCGGATCAGGAAAGGATCGTGCACAACCTGTGGCTGACCCCGGATGTTCCGGCGCACAATGGCACGGTGGTTTCCGAAGCGCGGTTGAGTCCGCAGGAGCACCAGCTGCGGGTGGAGGAACGTCAGGCCCGCGTGAGGGCCATCACCCAGCAAATGCGCTCACCGGGAGGCCTGGTCGACATGGAGCAGGTGCCTGCCTACAAGCGCAAGAACATCCATATCAGCGAGGTGCAGCACAGCGCCGATTCCAACGTGAGCCGCTACACGCTCAATGAGGAAGTGGACGAACATGGCGAACGCCGCGTGGAGTTGAAGCGCAACAATCCGTTCCTGCACGATAACGTTGACTGAACCATGGATCTGCAACAGCGCATCGATGCTGACATCCGGTCCGCCATGCTGGCCCGCGACAAGGACCGCCTGAATGCACTCAGGTCCATCAAGAGCGCCATCCTGCTCGAGTTGACCAAGGATGGTGCCAGTGAAGGTCTGGACGCTGCTGCTGGCCTGCGCATCCTGCAGAGGATGCATAAGCAACGTCAGGAAAGCGCCGCCATTTATCGCGAGCAGGGCCGCCCCGAACTGGCGGCCGAGGAGGAGGCCCAGGCTGCGGTGATCGAGGGATATCTGCCCCAACGGATGAGCGACGATGAACTGCGTAGCGCCGTGGGTGACATGATCGCCAGCAGCGGTGCACAGGGGATGAAGGATATGGGTCGCGTGATGGCAATGGCCACCAGGGACCTGGCTGGCAAGGCGGATGGTGCTGCGGTGGCGGCCATGGTGCGTTCAATTCTTTCAACTATGTGAATATCAATAGCTTGATCGGGAGAAGGGGTGTCCGGGGGGGCACCCCTTCCGTTTGTCGGTACCCGTCCGATGTCCCGTCCCGTGCACCGGATTTTCACGATCTTCGCGCCCGACATGGCGCTCGCGCTCTTATGTTCGGACCTGCAATGGTGCGTTACCTCATAGTGCTGCTGTTCCTTGCCCCCGGCATCCTGCGCGCCCAGCCCGAGTGCGACGTGGTGCTCGCCGTGACTCCTGTCAGCTGCACCGGCCTGACGGATGGCGCCATTGCCGTGGTCACCAATTCAGGCGGCCCTTTCCTCTATTCATTGAACGGCAGCCTGCCTCCGGTGAATGTGGGAACGTGGGTGGACCTGGCGCCGGGGCCCTATTCCGTGGTCATCACCGATACGGCTCAGGCCACGCAGTGCATCACCGTCATTGATACCGTCGTCATTGAACCATCACTGACCATTTCAGGCAATGCTGTCTATTGCCCATCCGACCCGCCAGCGCTCACGGTGGAGCCGTCGATCGGATACGACGGCCTCTTCTTCGCATGGTCGAACGGGGATACCGCCCAGGTGATCAACCTGCCCCCAGGCACCACCGGACCCTTCACGGTCACTTCGATCGACGCGGCCGGATGCGAACTGCAGGCGGATGTGGAGGTGGAGGAGTTGCCCAGCCCCACAGCGGTGATGGGAATTCCCGATACCGCATGCCAGAACGTGCTTGTACAGGTGTTGACCCTTGCCACCACCGGTGATTCCATCGTGTGGCGCTGGCAGGACAACGGCTTCAGCAATGCGTTCAACGAGCTCGTGGTGTTCACCGAGGGCGGTTACCAGCCGATCAGCATCCAGGCCTTCAACTCCATTGATGCCTGCGGAAGTCTTCCGGTGCAGGACAGCATCTACATCGAAGCCCAGGTCCCGGCCATCTTCTCCGCGGCGCAGATACCGTGCACCACCGAGCTGGACATCCTGCTCGGCAGCGTGGCCGATTCGTGCGCGTTCTTCGTCAACGACAGCCTTTATGTGAACGATTGCAACGGGTTCATCCGTTACGACATCAAGCGATACGATCTACACACCCTCACCCTGTACGCAACGCAGGCCAACGGGTGCAATGACACCTTGGAGGTGGTTGTGGATGTGCGCACGGAACCCACCTTGTTCCTTTCCAATGCGTTCTCCCCGGATGGTGATGGCATCAATGAGGCCTGGCCTGCGCGGGTCGATGTTCCGGCCCTGGGATACGAGGTGGTGGTATATGACCGATGGGGCCGTCAATTGTGGATCTCCAACGACCCCTTCGGTCAGTGGGATGGCATTTTCAATGGATCCCCTGTTCCTGTTGGGGTGTACGCCTATACCATGCGCCATCGCGATCCATGCCAGGCTACGGACGAGATCCGGTCCACAGGGCACGTGACGGTGGTCAGATGAGCTGCCCGGTCCATGACAACGGACCAACGCATACAACGCTGTTTCCCTGTGGAGGGCATGTCATGTGCCAGCTGTGTGTTGGGCGTGGAGCGCGCCCTGGGTGCTGTGCCCGGTGTGGAGCACGTGAACGTGAGCCTGGCCGACCATAGCGCCACATTGGTCATGCAGGCCCAGGTGCCCGATCGGTTGCTCCAGGCCGCTGTGCGACAGGCCGGCTATGACCTTGTGCTTACCGATGCGATGGACTTGATGGTGGCGCTGGACAGTGCCCGTGAGGCACGCCTTCGGGACATCCGGCTGCACTTCCTGATATCCGCCACATGCACCCTGCCCCTTGTGGTGGTGGCCATGTTGCTGCCCCATCTCCCGGTCACCCGGTGGGCCCAGTTGGCACTCGCCACGCCCGTCATCCTCGGAGCCGGTTTCCCGTTCTTCCGCAATGCATGGCGCCAGGCGAAGCACTTTCAGGCGAACATGGACACCCTCGTGGCGCTGAGCAGTGGTGCGGCGTTCATGTACAGCCTGCACCTGTTGCTTGTATCGACCGATGCACATGGTCACCTTCATTTCGAATCGGCTGCCGTGGTCATCACTTTCGTGTGGCTGGGGAGGTATGTTGAAGGACGTGCGAAGAACAGTGCAGGTGGGGCCATCCGCCAGCTGATGGGCATGCGACCGGACCACGTCCTGCGGGTTGAAGGGGATGGGCGTTCAAGGGAGGTGCCCTTGGGCGAGGTGATGCCCGGAGACGAACTGCAGGTGCGTGCCGGTGAGCGGGTTGCTGTGGATGGAACCGTGGTGGATGGCGCTGCGGCGGTGGATGAGTCCATGTTCACCGGTGAACCGCTGCCGGTCGAGCGCCTTCCGGGCATGAGGGTGCTTGCGGGTTCCCTGGTGCAGCAGGGTGCTCTGCGCATTCGGGCGGTGCAGGTGGGTGCCGGTACCCACCTCTCACGGGTGGCCCGGGCCGTGCAGGAGGCCCAGGGCAGCAAGGCACCGGTGCAGCTGCTGGTGGACCGTGTGGCCGCCTGGTTCGTACCGGTGGTGGTCCTCTTTGCATCGATCGCCGCTGCCGCATGGTGGCTCCATGGAGGGCCCGATGGTGCCGAACGTGGGCTGCAGGCTTTCATCACCGTGCTCATCATCGCATGTCCATGTGCGTTGGGTCTGGCCACACCCACCGCCATCATGGCCGGCATTGGGAAGGGTGCAGAGTCAGGGGTCCTCATACGGGGTGCGGAAAGCCTTGAACGCACGCAGCGTGTGACAGCCATGGTAATGGACAAGACAGGCACCCTTACCATTGGTCGTCCACGGGTGGTTGAACGCTGGGGTACGCTTTCACCTGATGATGAAGCCGTGATCGCCACCCTGGAGCAGCGAAGCACGCATCCCCTTGCTGCCGCCTTGGTGGAGGCCCTGCCGCCCTGCCCCGCTCCACCTCCGCTGCACCAGGTGCGCGAGGTGCCTGGTGAAGGGATGTTCGCTGTCCACGAGGGTCGCCAGTGGATCATTGGCAACCGACGCGCATTGGAGTCCGCCGGCATCCTGATATCCCGCGAGCATGGTGGGCTGGAGCGCAGCTGGCAGGAAGCCGGGCGCAGTACGGTCTGGGTGGCGGAGGCAGGCATGGTGCGCGGCCTCTTCGCATTCGAGGATGTTGTTCGCGATTCGGCCCGTGAAGCCGTGGCCGCATTGGCCAGGGCGGGCATCACCGTGTATATGCAGACCGGTGACGGTCTCCGTGTTGCACGCCAGGTGGCAGCCTCGGTGGGGATCGAACAGGTGCGCGCTGAGGCATCACCAAGGGACAAGGCCGCCTTCGTTCGCGCATTGCAGGCCGCCGGGGATGTGGTGGCGATGGTGGGGGATGGTGTCAATGACGCGGAGGCACTCGCTGCCGCGGATGTCGGTTTCGCCATGGGGCAGGGCAGTGATGTCGCCATGGGCGTGGCGCATGTCACGGTGCTTGGCGACGATCTTGGCGCGCTCCCACGGACCATACGCCTGTCGCGGCGCACGATGGCGACCATCCGTCAGAACCTCTTCTGGGCATTCGTCTACAACGTCATCAGCATTCCCGTAGCAGCCGGGGTCCTGGTGCCGGTGCTTGGCTTTGCCCTTGATCCCGTTTGGGCGGGCATGGCCATGGCATTCAGCAGTGTGAGCGTGGTGCTCAACAGCCTGCGCCTTCGCCTGAGCTGAGGTTATTGGCAGGGAGGTCCAAGGCTTTGGATCCACTCCGCAAGCAGTGCGGCACCCTCCTCATCCACAATGCTGCGCCCGATCAAGGGCATGCGGACGGCCTCATCGTTGGTGGTGAGCCGGTGATACATCG
The DNA here is from genome assembly GCA_044343855.1 of Flavobacteriales bacterium. GTDB lineage: Bacteria > Bacteroidota > Bacteroidia > Flavobacteriales_F > PHOS-HE28 > PHOS-HE28. The sequence continues at coordinate 5,416 of JBIJDX010000056.1, read as the reverse complement.
CTGAACGACCCAGATTGCCCCGTGCCACCAGGTGGGAGAACGGTTCGATCGGCTCCTCAGGCACCACGCATACGCCCAGGTTCACCGGGTCTTCCGTGCGCTCATAGGCCAGCCGTATCGCACGGTAGGAGCAACCGCGACCCTCGTCATGGCAGTGTGCACAATTGATGTCAAGGTAGGAACGCACCCGCCGCTCGAGGTCCTGTGAGGCATCGTCCCACCGCACCAGTGTAAGGAAGTCCTTGGGATAGCCCGGTTGCAGGATGCCGTGCGCCACCCACTGGGTCAGTTGGTTGTTCATGCCCGTACCGTACCAGAGCGGCCCGTTCAGGTTCTGGGGCTCCGGACCTATCGGTGTGTTCGCACCATATCTCCGATGGCAGCTCTGGCACTCCACCAGCGAGGGTATGCGATATTGGATGGTGCGGGCATCCCCGTCCTCGTCCGTCCAGCTTACCGGTATCGTGCTTCCTCCAAGGTCCAGGTACGCCTCGGTCTGTGCACTGTTCCAGACGTAGTTCGCGATCTCCCACTGACCGGCACGCTTGAAGAGCATGCGCGTTTCGATGATCCGCCTGCCGCCCCCCGCCTGTGCATTATTATAGTGAAAGCTCTTCAGGAGCACGGATCCGTCGGGAAAGTCGAGCACGTTGTGGGCGCCATTGAATCGCGCCTTCCTGCCGGGAGGCATCCAGACGTAGCGGGTCTTTTCCGCCTCATCGGTGAACAGTGGCGTGATGGGTTCGAAGGGCAACAGTTCCGGAACCGGCCGCATGGTACCCAGCTTGCCCTCGAAGAAGCCGTATTCCGAGAGTGTGTTATAGGGCACCTCGTCCAGGTCGAAGTTGACCTTTGTGCCGATGGCATCGTAACCCGCAATGCCGTCCTCCAGGCGATCCTTGCCGCACGCACAGAGGGTGCCGAGCAGGATCATAAGGGCGAATAGGCTGCGGGACTGTTCCATGAGGCTGGAAATGCGATGATGCAACAACTGTACGCTGACCATGGTTTCATGGGATGAAGGTCCGGCCCTCTGGTGCGGACCTTCATCGGGGATCGGGCGGGGATGCTATTCCTTGGTGAAGCTGCGCTGGCTCGTGCCGCGTGGGGTGAAAAGTTGCAGGACGTAAGTGCCGGGTGTCAGATCGCTCACATCAAGTCGTTCGTTCAACAGGCTGCCCCGCAGGACCAGGCGACCGGTGGCATCCAACACGCGCACGGGAACCTGGCCGTTGCCCAGACCGCTTATCGTGATATGCTCCCGGGCGGGGACGGGGAATATCCTGAGTTCGGCCTCGGCTGAGGGGCGCAGGCCTGTAGAGATGCCCTCCACGATCACCTCCGTGGTGTTCACGTTGATGCCCTCCAGCACGTCCACAATGCCCGAGGGCCAGCGCACCGTCACGGAGGTGATCTCGGTCTCCTCCCCGAGGCCGAAATGCGCCGTCATCGTGCTCATGTAGCGGAAGCCGTCACCACTCCGCACCTCGCGTGTGAAGGTGCCGCTGGGTGTCACCACCGTTATCCGCGCGCCGATGCCGTTGCTGTTGCTGACCACCCCGACGGTGGCGATCTTCAGCCAGTTGTTCCCGTTGCCCACGTTGCGGCGAATCGTGCCGGTCGTATACACATCGAGGAATCCATCGTTGTCAAGGTCACCCACGGGGCCATTGCCCGGAGTGACACCGTTCTGCACGAACGTCATGTTTCCCATGTTCATCAGCAGTCCTCCACCACCCAGGATATCCAGGTAGCCGTTGTTGTCGAAGTCATGGGTGGTCCACTCGATGCTCTGGCCGGTGAACTGGTCGATGCCAGAACCCCCCGTGATGTTCGTGAAGGTTCCATCACCGTTGTTCTCCATGAGCTTGTGATAGCCGCTGCTGCTGGCTCCGATCAGCACGTCCATGTCCCCGTCGTTGTCGAAGTCGCCCCACGCACTGCTCCAGCTCTGGTGCCCATCGGCAAGTCCCAGCGTGGGCGCCATGTTCGTGAACGTGCCATCGCCGTTGTTGCGCATCAGCAGGTCCACCGGGTCGCAGCCGCACTTGGCCACGAACATGTCGATGTCACCATCATTGTCATAATCGGTCCAGATGGAACCATAGTTCCCGCAGGTGAGGCCCAGCAGGCCCTGGTTGAAGGTGAGGTTGCCGTTGCCATCGTTGAAGAACGCCACGTTGGCATCCACGTCATGGCATACGAACGCATCCAGGTTGCCATCGTTGTTGATGTCCACCATGTTCGTCCGCTGGCTGAAGATGTAGTTCGGGAAGGAGACCTCAGTGAACCCCGTTCCCGTATTGTTGGCCATCATGAAGGTGGACCCGTTGCCCCCCCCGTAGAGCAGGTCGTTGTAGCCGTTGCCGTCGATGTCGCCCGCGGCGATGCTCCACGATGCCACATGGTCAGCCGGTGTGGTGATGATGTTCACGGATTGGAAGGTCCCATTCGTCTGCTGGTAAAGGATGTTCACGTTGCTGGCACTGGTGCCCACGATGTCATCCAGCAGGTCGTTGTTCATGTCCACCACGCAGTACCCGCTGCCGCTCACACCCTGGCCCACATTGGTGAAGTTGATGGTGGTGGGTGGGGGAGGCGGGGGAGGGGGGGCGGGTTGCACGTAGGCCAGTTCAAAACTGAACCCGGCAGTGGTCCAACGGTTGTCGAAGGCGATGATGTAGGTCTGGCCCGAGGTCACGGGGAAGGTGACCAGCGATGCCAGGTTCGATCCATTGTCGTCATCACCGGCCAGGCAGGTGAGGCTGCCGCAGGCACCCGTGTAGATGTGCACCCTGGTGTCCACCCAGGCAGCGCCCGGAACGTCCGTGTTCAGCCGCATTGTGGTGTCCATGGTGGCCGTGTAGCTGTACCACTCAGCAAGGGTTCCCGGGGTGCCGTTCACAGCACAACTGGCTGGCAATGGCTCCGGTCCATTGATGGCATCCACCACATGGACACCGACCCCGATCCCGAGGGCGGTGGTGCAGGTGTTCTGGGCGCTGGAGTTCAGCATGGCCGCTGTCATCAATGCGGTCAGCAGGGTCGAACGGCAGGTGCTCATGATCGTATCGGTCAGGGTGGGTTGGTTCAAGGGCAGGTACCCGGAAGGCTTGCGATCCATGCACGGATCATCTCGGCACCTTCGTCATGGGCGACGGTCCTTCCAAGCAGGGGCATGCGAACGGTTTCATCCGTTGAGGTGAGGCGGTAATGCATCATCGAACGTGCGGGATTGCCGCGTGCCACGATCTCCGTGTATTCCGGTGCGATGGGGTCGTCGGGTGGCACGCATACCCCCAGGTTCACGAGGTCCTCGCTCTCATTGTAGGCGAAACGCATGGGCCGGTAGTTGCAGTGCCGCTCATCCGCATGGCAATGCGCACAGTTCATGTCGAGGTAGCTGCGCACCCGCAGATCAAGGGGTTGGGACTCATCGTCCCAGCGCACGGTGGTCGTGATGTTCGATGGGTAGCCGCTCTGCAGGTAGCCCATCTCCACCCATTTCTCCAGCTGGTTGCGAACACCGTCCTGGTATACATGGTCGCTGTTCAGGTTCTGGGGTTTCGGGCCGATAGGAACGGGATCGAAATTGACCTTGTGGCAGGTCTGGCATTCGGCCGCACTGGGGATGCGGTATTGGATGTTGCGTTGAACCCCGTTCCCGTCCAGCCAAGCCACCGGCGTATTGCTGCCGTTCATGTCCAGATAGGCCTCCGTCTGGTCCGCGTTCCATACGTAGTCTGCAAAATTCCAGTTGCCGTTCCGCTTGAACAGCAGCCGTGTTTCGATGATGCGCGGTTCATTGTCCGGCAGCACTTCATCGTAGTAGAACGTCTTGATGAGCACCGTGCCATCAGGGAAGTCCAACACCTGGTGGTCACCCGCGTAAGTGGCCATGACACCTGGTGGCATCCACACGAACCGTTTCTTCTTGGCATAGTCCGAGAAGAGCGATGTGATGGGTTCATAGGGTAGCACACCCGCGTTCGGCACCTGCTCCTTCATGGCGCCCGTGAAGAACCGGTAGGTGGACAGGGTCTGGTAGGGTGCCAGCGCAAGGTCCACATGAACGTCATCCCCGGAGGGTGGGGGGACGACCGGTGGCGGCGTATACGGCTCAGACGCTGGTTCCTTCCTGCAACCCGGCATCAGGAACAGGGCCGATGCCACCATGAACAGCACGGGAAGCCTGTGACGTCTATGTATGCCAGCTGGCATGGTCGTTCATTGGACGTTCTTCCGAGGGTCCCGGGTTGCCTGGAACGGCTTACTCCTTGGTGAAGGGCAGGCGTTGTACACCCCCGTTGTCGATGACCTCCAGCACGTAGTAGCCTGGCTGCAGGCCGGTGAGGTCCATCCGACCTCCCACGAGGCGCTCCTTCATTACCAGGCCTCCCGAGGCGGCGAACACGCGCACTTCCGGGGACCCGGCATGCGCGCCCTGTACGAACAGCTCCGCACCTGCGGGTACCGGGTAAAGTCGCAGGGCCATGGGCTGCTCATCCGCCACATCGGTTCCCACCTCCTCGATCACGGTGATGGTGCCGTTGATGGGCACATCATTGATCACGTTCACGATGCCCGATGGCCAGCGCACGAGCACCTGCTCCACAACGTCATCCTGCCCGAGCCCGAAGTGCGCGGTGATCGTGCTCATGTAGCGGAACCCATCGCCGCTGCGCACTTCACGGATCTGCTGTCCCGATGCGGTGGTGATGGTGATCCGCGCCCCGATGCCCTCGCTGTTGCTCACCGTACCCACCGTGCGGATGCGAAGCCAGTTGTTGTCGTTCCCGTTGTTCAGGCGCGCCGTTGAGCTGCTGATCACATCCAGGAAGCCGTCGTTGTTGAGGTCCCCAACCGCGCCCACTTCGAAACCGACGGGATTTCCCTCGAAGACCATGTTACCCCGGTTGATCATGATGGTGCCGCCGCCACCCATCACATCGAGGAGGCCGTCATTGTTGAAATCGTGGGTGACGTGCTCGATGCTGGTGCCGGTGAATACGTCCCAGCCGGATCCCGCCGTGATGTCCGTGAAGGTGCTGCCATCGTTACGCATCAACTTGTGACCGCCCGCGGAGAAGGAGCTGGCCCCCACCAAAGCGTCCATGTCCCCGTCGTTGTCGAAGTCGCCCCACGCTGCGCTCCACGTCTGCACGGGGTCGGCCAGGTTGTACAGCGCGGCAACCTCCGTGTAGGTGCCGTCACCGTTGTTGCGGTGCAGCTGGTTCGTGCTTACCACGGGATTGCCTCCCCGGCACTTCGCAATGAACATGTCCATGTCACCGTCATTGTCGAAGTCCGTCCAGATGGAGCCATAGTTGCCACCGCCCTGCGTATCGCCAAGGCCGCCCTGGTTCCAGATGAACTGCCCGTTGCCATCATTGATCAGGTAGACGTTCGGTGCCAC
>JBIJDX010000055.1:0-13957 GCA_044343855.1 Flavobacteriales bacterium | reverse complement strand
CCTGGCAACCGCACTTCGATCGGTACAAGGGGCATGAATTCCCGTTCGCCGGCGACAACTACATCCTGGTGGTCCCGGCCAGGCTGGACCACACGGGTTACGCCATCCTGGTGCAGGATGAACGCAACGGAGGGCTGGGTGAACTGCGACGCACGGTGGTTCCCATCACCAACAACGATGTTTACCCGCTGTGCGGCCGATATGATGAGGAGGTCCATCCACCGCTGGAAGGAAGACCAAACTTCGCACCGGTGGACATCATTCTGCAACCGCGATGAAATCCTTGCTCCTGCTCTCCATGCTTGTGCTCGGCTTATGCACCTCCGCCCAACCCGATCTCGACCGCAACTATTGCGGCTTCGCGCCCAACGACAGCATCGACATCACCAACGATGGCATCCCGGACCTCGTGGTGCAGGGCTTCCGCAGTGGCACGGACGACGAGCCCAGCAGTTCAGGAAACTGCCATCTCCATGTGATGAACCTGCCGGGCACCAGCTTGCTGAACTCCCGCGATGAGCAAGGCCGGTGGCGGTTGAAGGTATGCAGCGAGGGCGATGGCATACGAGCCGTGCCCACCCGACCACAGGACGACCTTCAGCCCCCCCTGGTGAACTACACCGATGGTTCGATACCTGTGGCCTATTGGGGGTATGGCGGTCAGGCGGAACAGTTCACCGCTGCACCCAACCTCAACGAGCAGCACTACGTGTTCAGAACGGTGGCGAACGGTCGCACATGGCATGGCTCCTTCACCATTGAGCCACCTGTGCAGATGGACCAGGTGAAGGTCCGCGTGGGTGTATCGGTGCCGGTGGATCGGGCGTTCGTGGTGCAGTGATGTCCGCGTAGCGAAAGGGCAGTGAGCGTGCGATCTTCGCGCCGATGACCGACCTCGAACTTTCACGCGCCTTACGCACCCTGCGCCGCACCGTGCAGATGATGGAGACCGAACTTCGACATGGTCGCCTGGACGAAGGTCTGCTCGCCGATATCGCGGCACAACTTGAGAACGGCATCGCCAGTGACACGCGATGTGCCGATCTGGTGCGTGGAGAGGACATCCTGCGGGAAAGCACCCTCACCCCGCGTCCCGAACTGCTGAGCGACACCATCCGGGCCTGTGAGAAGCTGAAGGATGCGATCGAGGGGGTGACGGCACGGTTGGGCTGAGCCCTACCCACCACACCCGCCACAGGTACCACAGCTGCCGCAGCGCGCGTCCTGTGGTCCATCATCCGCCTTGTGCACCACCGGCCGAGGCCACCAATTCCACCCGAGGTAGGCGGCGGCCAAAGCCACAATTAGCACGGCGAGAAACGTCTGCATCAGTTCGCGGTCAGGAACGCTGTGAACTGGTAAGTGAGGAGGCTTGCAAGGTAGGCCAGCCCGAAGAGGTAACCGCCCATGATCCACACCTGCTTCCAGGAGCCCGTTTCGCGTTTCACCACCGCGAAGGTGCTGAGGCATTGCGGAGCGAAGACCATCCACAGCAGAAGCGACAGCTTGGTGGCCAGGGACCATTCCACCGTTATCCGTTCCCGCAACCGGTCCTCCACATCGCCTTCGTCGCCGTCCATGGCGTAGGCCGTTCCCAAGGCGCTCACCACCACCTCGCGAGCCGCCATGCCGGGCACCAGCGCGAAGGAGATCTCCTCATTGAAGCCGATGGGCACGAACACGTAGTGCAGCGCATGGCCGAGCTCGCCGGCGATGCTGCGCTCCACCAGCACCCCTTCGGCGCTTCGGCGTGGTGAAGGGATCGTGTACAACGCCCACATCACGATGGTGAGCGCCAGGATGATCGTGCCCACGCGGCGCAGGAATATCATCGCACGCTCCCACAGACCGATCACCAGGCTGCGCGGATCGGGCCATTGGTAGGCGGGCAGCTCCATCATCAATGGTGAGGTGCCTGACCCACGGTCGCTGCGCTTGATCACCCAGGCCACCGTCATGGCGGCCACCACACCCAGCACGTACAGGCCCACCATGACCAGGGCGGCGGCCACGGCATCATCCGGGAACATGGCGGCCACGATGAGCGTGTACACCGGGATGCGGGCCGAGCAGGCCATCAGGGGGGCGATGAGGATGGTGGTTAGGCGGTCCCGCCAATGGCTGATGGTGCGCGTGGCCATGATGCCGGGGATGGCACACGCGAAGCTGGACAGCAGGGGGATGAAGGAACGGCCGGAAAGACCCGCCGCGCTCATCGGACGGTCCAACAGGAAGGCGGCCCGGGGGAGATAGCCCGATGCCTCAAGCCCCAGAATGAACGCGAAGAGGATGAGTATCTGCGGCAGGAACACCACAACGCCCCCCACCCCGCCGATGATGCCGTCCACGATGAGCCCGCGCAGGACCCCTTCTCCCATGGCACCCTCCACCCTGCCCGCCAATGCACCAAAGGCCTCCTCGATGTGACCCGAAAGCAGATCACCGCCCGAGAAGACCGCGAGGAAGGTGGCGAAGAGCACCAGCCCCAGCACAACGAAGCCCCAGACCGGATGCATAAGGAAGCGATCGATGCGGTCACTGGGGTCGCGGTCAACGGCAGGCTCGGTGACCACGGCCTGAAAAATGCGCAGCACATCACGTTGGGTGGCGAGCACCTGCTCCACGCCAGGGGACCGCCAACGGGGAGGACCGGCGGCCTGGGGCTCCCGGTCCAGCAGTGCGCGCAGCTCGTCGGCTCCATGTGCGTGCAGGCTGATGGTGGTCACCACGGGAAGGTTGAGTTCGCGCTGGAGCCGTTCGACATCGATGGCGATGCCCAGGTGCTGCGCACGGTCGATCTTGTTGAGGGCCATCACCATGGGAATGCCCAGCTGGCGCGCCTCCAGCACCAGGCGCAGATGCAGGCGCAGGTTGGAAGCATCGGCCACGCAGACCAGCAGGTCGGGCAACGCTTCGCGGCTGTGTCCGGTGATCACGTCACGCGTCACCGCCTCGTCCGTGGAAAGGGCATTAAGGCTGTAGGCCCCGGGAAGATCGAGCACTGTTATGCGTCGTCCGGAGGGTGTGATGAGCACACCTTCCTTTCGTTCCACGGTGACACCGGCATAATTGGCTACCTTCTGGCGGCTGCCGGTAAGCAGGTTGAACAAGGCCGTTTTGCCGCTGTTGGGGTTGCCCAGCAGGGCAATGCGACAAACCCCGGAGGTCACGCTCATTGTGGCTCAGGATGCACCAGAATGAACGATGCTTCGTGGGTGCGCAGGGCGAACGTGCCGTGTCCCACCCGAACGGCCAATGCCCCACCGTCAACCGCGGATCGGCGCAGCATCCGAACGCGCTCACCGGGTACGAAACCCAGCTCCAACAGGCGGATGACGAGCTGTTTGTCGGGACCATTGGACGGCACGACGACATCGGCCACCAAGGCCATTGATCCTTCGCTCATCGTGGATAGCGGGTACGATGGTCGGACGTCAGCCATCATTCGATGGGCAAAGATGGACCTTGAATGCGATGCATCCCATACCATGATCGGGGTAGGTTGCGATGGGCCAGGGGTGTGAACTCCTCACCCTCCGTGCGATCGACATCTCGATCATCCATAACGTTCCATCAATTGCCGGCCTATGCGCTCCACGATGCCGGTCACCAGGGCGTTCCCCATGAAGAACGCACGCTTGGTGTCCCTCGCGCCAGCGGTATGACCATCGGGGAACATGTTGATGCGCTCCAGTTCCACCGGGGTGAGCCTGCGCAACCTGCCGTCCACCCGCACCACATGCTTGAATCGCGAGGGGCTCGCCCCCCCTTCGCCCGTGACGATCGTGCGCGCGGGCTTGTCCAACGGGTCGGGAAAGGCCATCGCCCCCTCGCTGTATGTGTAGCTGAAGGTCTTATCGCTGCTGGTCCGCACCTCGCTCTTGCCACCCTTCAGGTAACGCCAGGCACGCTCCTGCGCCCTGGGTACGAAGAACTCCTTGGGCACCTGTGCGTTGGGCAGCAGCACATCAGCGAGCGTGATGATCGGACCATCGTATGCAGGCCTGACCCCCATGGTGTGTACGACCCTGTCCGACATCACACCGGCAAGTGCAAAGGGCGAAGCCGAACGTTTCCTCCCCTGGTTGAACCTGCGCGTGATGTTGGCCAGGTCACCCTCCAATACAAATCGCTCGACACTCCCGTCCGCACGGGCCGGAAAAGCCTCAGCCAGCAAGCCCTGTTCGCACAGGTACCGTCCCGCATCCTTCAGCTCGTGCAGCTTGCGCCCCATGGATGAAGTGCGATGGTAGCCCAGGATGAACACGCGTCGGCGACGCTGGGGCATTCCGTAGTCGGCGGCATTGATCACCCGCCACTCCACCGCATATCCCAGGTCCGACAGCGAGGCGAGCATCACAGCGAAGTCCCGGCCACGTTGGTCAGCAGGTGATTTCAGCAGGCGGTCCACGTTCTCCAATAGCACCATGGCGGGCTTGCGGTGCTTCAGGATGCGGTGTATCTCCCACCAGAGTACGCCCTTCCTTCCTCCCAGGCCCTCGGACTGCTTCAAGGTGCGGGCCACCGAGTAGTCCTGGCAGGGGAAGCCGCCCACCAAAAGATCATGCCCGGGCACATCCTTGGCTGCCACCTGCGTGATGTCCACATTGGAATGGTGTTCGCGACCGAAACGGGCCACGTAGACATCAGACGCCGCCTGCCGCTTCACACCGGGCTCCCACTGGTTACTCCACACCACGCGGAACCGATCGCTGGCGCGTTCCAATCCGATGCGGAAGCCGCCCACACCGGCGAACAGTTCAACCACCCTCACAATGCGTGCCATGGACCGCGAAACTACCGGCTGCCCGGCGGCAGGTCAACCGGGCCAGTGCGACATTATGAACAGCAGGCTGGGTGCGCTGCATCACGGACCTGCGTGTTGGACATCGGGCATGGTGCAGCACGCTGTCGGCCGTGCGAGGGATCGGCCCGCATACGCTCCATCATCCCCATCATGGTGCTGGAAGGGCAAATGACCGGCGGGAGCAGCCGGTCAGTCCGCTTCCCGCCCAGTGTGTGCACCAATGGAACGTGGCTCGGCAGGATCATTGATAAAGGAAAATCGGGCAAGCTCCTCCTGGATAAACGGCGGATGATGATCTTTACGCCGGTGATTGAGTATTTCCAGCATATCGCAGACAATCCCATGGCCAGTCTGGCGGTGGTTGTCAACCTGATCATCATTGAGAGCCTGTTGTCCGTGGACAATGCAGCGGTGCTGGCCACCATGGTGATGGACCTGCCCGAAAAGCAGCGCAACCGGGCGCTGAAGTATGGCATTATCGGGGCCTATTTCTTCCGGGGCATTTGCCTGGTGTTCGCCTCCTTCCTCATCCAGGTCTGGTGGCTGAAACCCCTGGGCGGCCTCTATCTTCTCTATCTCGTATGGGACTGGTGGAAGGGCAGGAAGACCGTGACCAAAAAGGACGATCTCCTCGACAAGAGGAGCAACCGGTTCTACCGCAACACCGTGCACCGTATCGGTCCCTTTTGGTCCACTGTGATCCTTGTTGAACTAATGGACCTTGCGTTCTCCATCGACAACGTGTTCGCGGCTGTTGCCTTCACGGAGAACCTGGTGCTCATCTGGACCGGTGTTTTCATCGGCATCCTGGCCATGCGTTACGTGGCGCAGGGGTTCGTCCGACTCATGCAACAGTTCCCCTTCCTGGAAACGTCAGCCTTCCTGGTGATCCTGGTCCTCGGAATGAAGCTCACGCTTTCCATTGTCGAGCATTACCGGCCTGAATTGCCCTTCAGCCGATTCATGGTGAGCCACACGGCAGACCACCTCACAACGGCAGTCACCGTGGCCATCTTCTTCGCACCCGTGCTCACCTCCTTGATGTTCGGCGTCCCCAAGGTGCGCCGCAAGCAAGGCCATGGTCGTCATGGCCATTGACCAGGCCCAACCCCATATTGCGATGAACGACGGTTATGTGAAGCACTCACTGAAGGACGGCATCGCCACGGTCACCTTCCACCACCCCAAGAGCAACAGCCTCCCCGGTCACATCCTGCGCGGCATGGCCGATGCCATCACCACCTGCGGCAACGACCCTGCGGTGCGGGTGATCGTGCTGCGCAGCGATGGCGACAAGGCCTTCTGTGCCGGGGCCAGCTTTGACGAGCTTACGGCCATCGGGGACGGTGCACGCGGGCTGGAGTTCTTCAGCGGTTTCGCCCACGTGATCAACGCCATCCGCACCGTTCCGGTCTTCGTCATCGGCCGCATCCACAGCCACTGTGTGGGTGGCGGCGTGGGCATTGCCTGCGCGGTGGACATCGCTTATGCCACCACCAACGCCACCATCCGGCTGAGCGAGCTGGCCGTGGGCATCGGCCCGTTCGTGGTGGGCCCAGCCGTGGAACGGAAGGTGGGTACAGGTCACTTCGGTCTGCTGAGCGCCACTCCCGCCACCAAGCGCAGCGCCCAATGGGCCGAGCAGCACGGCATCTACGCTGAACTGTTCGAAACCACCGAAGCACTCGACGCGCGCCTGGAAGCGCATGCCCGTGAGCTGGCTGCATACAGCCCCGAAGCAATGGCCGAGATCAAGCGTGTGCTCTGGAAGGGCACCGAGGACTGGGACCGGCTCCTGATCGACCGGGCCGGGATCAGTGGGCGATTGGTGTTGAGCGATTTCACCCGCAACGCCATAGCAGCCTTCAAGGAGGCAGCCGCGAAGCGCTGATCAGCGCAGCCGGTCCATGCTGCGGACCAGCTCCTCATCGGCACGGATGGCGCGCTCGGCGAGGAAGGCCAGCACCAGCGCTGCGATGGGAAGCACGAACGTGATCCCGTATTGGGTCTTCACCGTGCCGCCTTGTGCCAGGTAGCCGGTGACAGACCGGTCCACAATGAATTGGAACGCGATCACCGCAAGCAGCAGCAGGTAGGTGCCACGCACGAAGCGCATTTGCCGTGGCCGGTTCCTGAAAAGGAAAATGGCCACCACCATTCCCGCGGCAAGCACGGATAGCACCAGGTGGAAGGGAACCTTCAGCTCCACATCGCTGACCGGCATGCCCTCGGCTGTGAATAGACCTGAGCTGCGAAGTTGGAAGGAGCTTCCGGCTCGCTCATAGGTTGCGATCGGAAAAAGCCACGTGGCCATCAGTAACATGGAGGCCAATAGTAGGAACAGGGTTTGCTTTCGCTGCAACATGGCTGTACGGCGCGAATGTAGGCTTCGCGATGGGGTTGCCATTTTCAAAATTAGGACAACCCGTGGTGCGGGTTTCACAAAGAGGTCGTAACATTGCATCGCTTTCCTCATTGAACTGTGCACCCCGGACGATGGTCCAGCGTGGTGGCATGGTACCCGATCCTCCGACTGAATACGTTACACCGGGCCTCAACAGGTCTGACCAGCTCCCTGCAAGGGACCCCAAGCATCACACCATGTCCAAGTTTGACGCGGCTCAGCTCGCATCCATGAAGCTCACCGAGCTGAAGGAGATCGCCAAGGCGCTTGATCTCAAAAAGGCCGAAACCCTCAAGAAGCAGGATCTCATCAACAGGATCCTGGAGGAACAGGAACGCAGGACCGAACGCAGCAAGTCCATCGGTCCCGCCTTCGTGGAGGATGAATCGATCGCCGCCCTGGCCGTTGCGGATGAAGCCCCCGTGGCACAGGACCCCGAACCCGAACTGGAGGAGGATGAGGAGGATGACGAGGATGACGAGGACGAGGACGAGGCCGAGGAGGACGAACCCGCTGAGAATACGCCAGCCATGAGCCAGGCCGTGGCATCGCCAGTGGAAGAACGTCCCCGTGATGGCCGCGAACGGCACGAGCGGCGCGAACGACAGGACCAGCGCCCTCGGGAAAGACCTGCAGACCGTGAACCAGGTGAGGAACGGAACGAACAACGGAACGACCGCGGGGGCCAGCGCCACGACCGTGACCAGCAACGCAACGACCGACGCGAACGATCCGATCGAGATGGTGGTGAGCGCCCCAACGACCAGCGCCGCGACCAGCATCGACACGAGCAACAGCGGAACGAGCCGCGTCACGAACAGCAGCGCGGTGAGCAGCGCGGTGAGCAGCGACATGGCAACGAAGGGAACCGTCCGGAACGCCATCAGGACCGTCCCCAACGTGAAGTGATCAACTTCGATGCCTTCGTGGAGGCTGAAGGTGTGCTGGAGGTGATGCCCGAAGGCTATGGCTTCCTGCGCAGCAGCGATTACAATTACCTCGCCTCACCGGACGATGTCTACGTGACGCAACAGCAGATCAAACAGTACGGCCTGAAGGTGGGCGATACCGTGCAAGGGTTCGTCCGTCCGCCACGCGAAGGCGACAAGTTCTTCCCCCTGGTGAAGATAGACCGGATCAACGGACGCGACCCCGACTGGGTGCGCGACAGGGTTCCGTTCAAGTTCCTCACGCCACTCTTCCCGGATGAGAAGTTCAACCTCACCGGCAAGGAACAGAGCCTAAGCACACGCATCCTGGACCTCTTCGCCCCCATCGGCAAGGGGCAGCGGGGCCTCATCGTGGCGCAGCCTAAAACCGGCAAGACCGTGCTGCTGAAGGAGGTGGCCAATGCCATCGCGGCGAATCATCCGGAGGTATACCTCATCGTTCTGCTCATCGACGAGCGTCCCGAGGAGGTGACCGACATGGCCCGCAGTGTGCGCGCCGAAGTTGTCAGCAGCACCTTCGATGAACCCGCCTCGCGTCACGTACAGGTGGCCAGCATGGTGCTGGAGAAGGCCAAGTGCCTCACCGAGTGCGGACATGATGTGGTCATCCTGCTCGACTCCATCACCCGCCTTGCCCGTGCCTACAACACCGTCCAGCCCGCCAGTGGCAAGATCCTGAGCGGCGGTGTGGACGCCAATGCCCTGCAGAAGCCAAAGCGATTCTTCGGAGCGGCGCGGAAGATCGAGAACGGTGGGTCGCTGACCATCATCGCAACGGCACTCGTGGAAACGGGGAGCAAGATGGACGAGGTGATCTTCGAGGAGTTCAAGGGCACCGGCAACATGGAGCTCCAACTCGACCGAAAGATCAGCAACCGGCGCGTCTTCCCTGCGATCGACATCCTCAGCTCCGGCACCCGCCGCGACGATCTGTTGCACGGCAAGGAGGTGCTGCAGCGCACGTGGATCCTGCGCAAACACCTGGCTGACATGAACAGCGTGGAGGCCATGGACTTCGTGAAGAAGCACATGGAGGGAACGAAGAGCAATGAGGAGTTCCTTGTTTCGATGAACGGCTGACCCGTTGCCGATGGCGTTCACGTGGATCGCGGCTGTTGCCATCATGGCGCTGCGCATGGGGCTCTTCTCCATGGGACGTCCTGCCGAAGGCACCGACTTCATGCTGGTCCATTTCCTGGCCATCGTAACGGTGGTGTACGTCGCCGATGCCCGCCTGCTGCGTGCCGAACCGCAGATCGGCTTCCCCGACCTGCTGCGGGAAGGCTTCCGCCAGGCCGCGCTCTATGCCGTTCTCATGCTGGGGTTCCTTTGGTTCCATTACACGCAGGTGGAGGCCGGCCTGTTCCAGGAGCGCATCGATGAGCGTGTGGCGATGGCCGTTGCCGAGGGACAACCGGAAGCGCTGGTGCGTGAACGCATGGAACGCTTCTTCACACCCTTCAACTACGCGACCATCACCTTCTTCGCCTTGCTGGCCGTGGGTGCGGTACAGACCTTCATCATCGGTCTGCTGCACCACAAGCTCATGCGTCGACAAGTGCAGCGCTGATCAGGCCAGGAAGGCTTCGCTCAGCACCTGAAGGTCGAGTCCACCGAAGTTGCCACTGCTCATCATCAGCAACACAGACTTCCCGAGCGCACCAGCGCGCACCGCGCCGATCACCTGGACCGGTTCGGTCATCACCACCAGGTCTTCCCTTCCGAACGCAGCCCTGATACGCTCCGGCGGGATCGGCGGCAACCGCTTCAGTTGTACCGCATGCGGGTCATAGAACACGACGGCAACGTCTGCAGCCTCCATGCAGCCAGCATACTGGTCCAGGAACCCTTCGCTCAAGCTGCTGTACGTGTGCAGCTCCATGCAGGCCACCAACCGCCGGTCGGGGAACTGCTCGCGCACCGCATCCACAGTGGCTTTCAGCTTGCTCGGTGAGTGCGCGAAGTCCTTGTACACAACACGTCCGGGTGCTTCAGCCACCTTCTCCAACCGCTTTGCCGCACCATGGAACGAACGTATCGCTTGGTAGAAATCCGCATCCCCGATGCCAAGCTGGTGACAGACATGGCGCGCACCTTCCATGTTCATCAGATTGTGGCGTCCGAAGACCTGGAGGGGTACTTCGCCCTGCGCTGTGACCAGGTGCGTGACACCATCCGCGATGCGATGGGGCGGCACACCGTACGGCACCTTGCGCGCCTCCGTCCCGGGCTCCTCGGCCAGGGCCCGCACCTCGACATCCTCAGCACAATACACCAGGCTCCCGCCCGGCTCGACCAATGCGATGAAACGACGGAACTGACCCACATAATCAGCGAACGTCCTGAAGACGTTGACATGGTCCCATGCCACGCCGGAGATGAGGGCGATGTGCGGATGGTAGAGATGGAACTTGGGCACAGGTTGAAGCGCCGAAGCGAGGTACTCATCCCCCTCGATGATCGCCACACTGCTTCGGTCGCTCAGCTTCACCATGCAATCGAATCCTTCGAGCTGCGCACCGACCAGGTAATCGAATTCCACACCGCAATGCCGCAGCACATGCACGATCATGCTGGTGATGGTGGTCTTGCCGTGGCTGCCGCCGATCACCACACGCGTCTTGTCGCGCGTTTGCTCGTGGAAGAACGAAGGGTAGCTGAACACCGGGACACCGAGCTCCTGTGCGCGTTGCAGCTCGGGATTGTCGGCACGGGCGTGCATTCCCAGGATCACGGCATCGAGGCCTGCATGGATGCGCAACGGGTCCCAGCCCAGCCTGTCAGGCAAGAGTCCCAGTCGGTCCAATCGACTGCGGCTGGGCTCGAAGATCTCGTCATCACTGCCGCTGACATCGAAACCCTTCTGCTGCAGGGCTATCGCCAGGTTATGCATGGCACTGCCGCCGATGGCGATGAAATGGACCCGCTTCGTGCTCATGTTGCATGTGGTCGTGAATGGACCGATAGGGCAAAGTTCCATGGCCAGACATGGCCAACCGCAGCGGTCACCTTCAATGGATCAACGAAGGCCTGTGAGCAGAGCGCCCATTGCTCATCCATCGCAGGTCGACTCCTGTTGCCGAACTTGGCGGCATGCAACTGCATGTGATCGATACCGGCTATTTCAAACTCGATGGTGGCGCCATGTTCGGTGTGGTGCCAAAAACCCTTTGGAGCAAGTCGCTACCACCCGATGAGCGCAACCTCTGCACCTGGGCCATGCGCTGCCTGCTGGTGGAGGAGGGTGATCGTCTCATCCTCATCGACAACGGCCTGGGTGACAAACAGGACGCCAGGTTCTTCAGCCACTATGAACCCCATGGCGACGAAACGCTGGACAGCTCACTGAAAAAGGCGGGTTTCACACGCGATGACATCACTGATGTCTTCCTG
Organism: Flavobacteriales bacterium; assembly: GCA_044343855.1. Taxonomy (GTDB): domain Bacteria; phylum Bacteroidota; class Bacteroidia; order Flavobacteriales_F; family PHOS-HE28; genus PHOS-HE28. The sequence continues at coordinate 2,403 of JBIJDX010000055.1, read as the reverse complement.
ACCCACCTGCATTTCGACCATTGTGGAGGCAGTATCCAACGGCAGGGCGATGGCTACGCACCCGCCTTCCGGAATGCCACCTTTTGGAGCAATGAGCACCACTGGCGCTGGGCCACGCAACCCAACCAGCGTGAAAAGGCCAGCTTTCTAAAGGAGAACATCCTGCCCATTCAGGAGAGCGGTCAATTGAAGTTCGTGGCCGCCGGACGGCGCAGCGCCGAGGAGAACCTCTACATCAAGGAAGTGTTCCCCAGCTTCGATGTGCTCCTGGTGAACGGCCACACCGATGCCATGATGATACCGTACATGCAGTACAAGGGGAGGACGCTCCTGTACATGGCCGACCTGCTGCCCAGCGTCCACCACATTCCGTTGGCCTGGGTGATGGGCTATGACACGCGCCCCCTGCTGACCCTTCAGGAAAAGCGCGATGTACTGGAGCTCGCGGCGGACCAGGGGCATGTCCTCTTCTTCGAGCACGATGCGGTGCATCAATGCTGCACCGTGGAACGCACGGAAAAGGGCATTCGCCTGAAAGAGACCTTCCCCCTGAGCGCGCTCTGAGGCATGTGCTACACGGTGGCCTACCTCACCAAGCGCGCTGTGAAATACGCGAGGCGCGCCGGTGCCGATGAGGCGGAGGTGAGGCAACTGGAGGTTCAGCTCGACGTAGGCATTGTCCCGCATCAGCCGCCGATGTTCCATGTGAGCGGCTTCCAGCATCCTGCCCTGCTTTGTTTCCTCCGCGAAGGTGGTCCGCACTTCGACCTCCTTCGCTGGGGGCTCATCCCGAATTGGACAAGGGACGCTGCGGAAGCCGCACAACTGAGCCAGCGCACCCTGAACGCAAGGGGCGGGACGATCTTCGAAAAACCCGCGTTCCGGTCAGCATCACGGCATCGCTGCCTGGTGCTGATCGACGCCTTCTTCGAGTACCAGCATCGGGGCCGGATCACCACTCCGTACCTGGTCCGCCTGCGGAACGATGAACCAATGGCGCTCGCAGGCATCCACAGCCGGTGGACCGACCCGGCCGGTGGCGCGGAACTGCATACAGTGAGCATCGTGACCACGGTGGCCAACCCCTTGATGCGATCCATCCACAACCGGCCTGGCAGTGACGGGCCACGAATGCCTGTGATCGTGCCGCGCGACCTGGATGCCGTCTGGCTCGATCCGAACAGCGGTATCAAGGCCTTGCAGCCGGTGTTTCAGCCATATCCGGAAGAGGCGTTGGAAGCGTGGCCGGTGCGACAGCTCACGGGCAGGATGGCCTCTCCCAATACAGCAGCGGCATGGGAACCAGGGTCACCGCAGGACCACGGACTGCTGTTCTGAGCTACCAGAGATCGAAGCCGAAGATGCGCAGGGTGGTGTACGGAACGCCGACTGCGCATCCATCCGCAGTATGCTTCACCTCGAACCTGGTGGCGTGGCTGCAGACACCATGTCGCGCATGGCCGTTCTGAAGGTTGAAGTGGAAGCGGTGATACGGACACACAAGGTGACCATCCTCCACCCATCCCCCGCTCAGTGGCTTGCCTTGGTGCGGACACAGATCGGCAAAGGCGTGAAGCGATCCGGAGTGGCGCACAAGTACGATGGGATCGTTCTTCAACATGACCCGCAGGAGACCGCCCTCCGCCAGGGAAGCCACACGTGCATCACGTACCTGATGCCACCGGATGCGTTCAACGATCATCCGCGCAAGCTACGGCTCGGTCGCTCTTGGTGTCGCGGAATGAACGCGCCGAGGACACGGGTGTCCAGGCCCGCCGGCAAAGGTCGCGTCAATTGGATCCATATGCTCATCGTGTGAATGCGCCTTCCACGCGCATATCATGCAGCTCCATCCCATGCGTGAGAGCCCATAGCCGTAATTCCGTCCGGTGCCGCCACCGCAGACCATCCGCAAGGACAACCTGCCCTGAACCTTTGGCAAGGGGGCGAAGGACAGCGGTATCCAGCTGCGAGAGCTCGCGAAAAACCATCACATCCGCTGCGTCGCCCGGGGATGTGGACCCATCCAGACGACCGCTGAAGAACCGCAAAGTACCTGCGGGTCCAGCGATACCTCCCGCCGCCCAGCACCAAGCTCCCATGCAACTCGTCCGCGGCTCATGGAGGCTGTCCATCGGCACCATGCGGATATCGCACAGGCCGGCATGGCGTGCATGACGTGCAGCCTTGTTCCGAAGCACATCCTCCCCACCGGATGGACCGAAGGTGATCAGGTTGCGACCCTGCACCAGGCCAAGGAACAGCCGGTCCCGGTCATCATATATCACAAGCTGCACTTGCACCTGTGCCTTTCTGGCAGCGAGAACCCACGACAGGAAGCAGGCGGCGAGCAGTACAAGGGATACTGTACGCGCCGAACGCCACCGCCAGACAAGCCAAGCG
>JBIJDX010000213.1:0-4594 GCA_044343855.1 Flavobacteriales bacterium | reverse complement strand
AGTTCCGTGTCGCTGATCACTTCGATGCGCATTTCGCTGATCTCCTCCTCCCTCGGGGTTTCCCGCAGCGTCCAGAGGGTGAAGGCGAACAATGCAAGGCTGTGCAGGGCCAGGGTGCCGATCACACCCACCTTGTGTTCCTCGAACCAGTCCAGCAGCCGGTACAGCATGGCCTCAGGGCGCTTCGTCGCCCTTGCGTGCGGACCAAGATACACGCTCCGCCAGCGGGCTGTTGGCCCGGATGCGCCAGGGGGCGGGCCAGCGGTTGTTCCAGCGGCGTCCGGCTCCCTTCAGCCAACCCAACGCGTGCCCTCGGTGGCGCAGCAATGCGAAGCCGGTCGCCCCGGTGGCCTCCAGCGCATCACCGCGGAGGTAGCGGAGCGCCTGCTCCTCGTCGGCATGCACATCGGGGAAGGTCCCGGGCCGCAGGAGGGTGCTCAGGGCAAGGGCCGGCAGGGGGTGCGGCTCCGAACCCTTGCAGGCAGCCACGGGAATGCCCGGTGAAACCACGCGCAGCGCTGTATCCACCCTGCGCAGCAGGTCGCGCCAACCTCCGTCAACCACATGTACGACACCCTCCTCTTCGGTGCCGTGGTGACCATTGGGCGTGGGCCTCAACCAGTCCATCCAGGCTGCGGTGCCTCCTTCGATGGGGTTGGACGCATGCTGTTCATGCCATTCCCCTGGCTTTCGTACCATGGCAAGGTAGAACCCCTCACCACGCATGCGGTGCGGATAACAGCGCACGCCCGGAGCGCCTTCGTAGCCAGGGACCGCATCCACGCCCGGGGGAAGCGTCAGGGCCACCAGTTCCGCTCCCCGCTCCAGCAGTCCGTTCACGCGGGCCTCGTTCTCCGATGCCTCCCACGTGCAGGTGCTGTAGACCAGGATGCCGCCGGGGCGCACCAGTTGCCAGGCTGCAGACGCAAGGTCCTCCTGCACCAGGGCGCATGTTCGCACAAGGCCCTCGCTCCATTGCCGCCGCGCCTGCGGGTCCTTGCGGAACATGCCCTCGCCTGAGCAGGGGGCGTCCACCAGCACCAGGTCGAAGAGCGGTTGCAGCGCGGCCCCGGGCCTGAGACCTGCTGCGATCACCACGTTGGGCAGCCCCCACTTCCAGCAGTTCTCCTGGAGCACGGCGCGGCGTAGCCCGTCGGGTTCGCTTGCCACCAGCAGCGATGAGGGGTCCAGCAGGCTGCGCAGGTGGGTGCTCTTCCCCCCGGGCGCGGCACAGAGGTCAAGGGCGGCAATACGCCTGCCCAGCATCCCGCTCTGCTGCAGCGCCTGCTCCAGCAGCATGCTGGATGCCTCCTGCACGTAATAGCAGCCCGCGTGCAGCAGTGGATCGAAGGTGAAGGAGGGGCGCCGTGGGAGGTAGAGACCGGCAGCGCACCAGGGCACCCGGTCGCCGCCGGGGTCGAAGCCCTTGGCGGGGTTCAGCCGGATGCTCGTGGGCGGTGATCCGTTCAGGGCCGCCTCCAGGGCTTCCACATCCACCCCATGCCGTTGCTCAAGCCGGTCCCGGAGAGCGATGGGCAGGTTTACCACCGGACCTTCCACGGGGGCGGTGCGACGGGCGGACATGGCTCAGCGGGCCAGCGAAGTGCTGCGCACAAGGGTCTGTGCGCGATCCGGCCCCAGCGAAACCAGGGTCACCGGGACCCCGACGGCTGCTTCGATGCGTGCGATGTAACGCTCCAGGGCGGGTGGCAGGGCTTCATCCGACGTGGAGGCCGGCCATCCCTCCATGGGTTCCAGCACGGGTTCCACACCACCGGTGATGTCATAGGGCATCCGATCGGTGGAGCGTCCGTCCAGCCTGTATGCCGTGCAGAGCATCACCCGTTCCATGCCGGCAAGCACATCCGCCTTCATCATGGCAAGCTCGGTGATGCCGTTGATGGTGACCGCGTAGCGCAACGCCGGCAGGTCCAGCCACCCACAGCGGCGGGCACGGCCGGTGGTGCTGCCGAACTCATGACCGACCCGGCGGATACTTTCGCCGATCTCGTCGTGGAGCTCGGTGGGGAAGGGGCCGCTGCCCACGCGGGTGCAGTAGGCCTTGAAGATCCCGATCACCCGTCCGATGCGGTTGGGCGGCACACCCAGCCCGGTGCAGGCGCCGGCCGAGATGGTGCTGCTGCTGGTGACGAAGGGATATGTGCCGAAGTCGATGTCGAGCAGGGTTCCCTGCGCACCCTCCGCAAGCACATGCCGTCCACTGCGAAGGGTGTCCTCCAGGTAGTGCTCACTGTCCACCAGGCGCAGGGAGCGCAGGCGTGCAATGGCGTCCATCCATTCGGACTCCAGCGCCCGGTGGTCCATCACGGCCTCGTGCATGGACAGCAGTCGCTCATGCTTGCGCACGAGGTTCCCGAAGCGTTCAGCGAGATCGCTGCGCTCCAGATCGCCCACACGCAGGCCGTTGCGGCCGGTCTTGTCCATGTAGGTGGGACCGATCCCCTTGAGGGTGCTTCCGATCCTGCCCTTGCCCTTCTCGGCTTCGCTGGCGGCGTCGAGCGCACGGTGCGACGGGAGGATGAGGTGCGCCCGGCGGGAGATCAGCAGCCGGTCGCGGACATCCACACCGGCCGCCGCCAGGCCATCGATCTCCTTCATGAGCACGATGGGGTCGATCACCACCCCGTTGCCCACGAGGTTCATGGTACCCTCCCGGAAAACGCCGCTGGGGATGGTGTGCAGCACGTGCTTGCGCCCCTCGAAGAGCAGGGTGTGACCTGCGTTCGGACCACCCTGGAAGCGTGCGATCACCGGATAATCAGGTGCGATCACATCCACCACCTTGCCCTTGCCCTCATCGCCCCATTGGGCGCCGAGGAGCACATCCATCCGTGCGCTCATGCAGGGGTCAGACGGGTATGCGCGAAACCGCCTCCTCCACGGTGGCGGCAATGACGAACACGGTGTCCAGCTTGGTCACGATGAAGAGCTGCCTGACGCTGTTGCTCAGTCCTGCTATCAGGGTGTCACCGCCAGCACTGCGTGTGCGGGTGAGCACGTTGATCAGGATATTGAGGCCCGTGCTGTTCATGTACTGGAGCGCGCTCATGTCCAGCACCACGAAGCGGGCACCACCTGCAAGTTCGCTGTCCAATGTTGACATCAGGCGGTCGGCCTGCTGCTGGTCCATCAGGCGGCCCTTCAGGTGGAACACCTTGCTGTTGGCGGCGTCGGTAACGGCCAGGTCAAAAGTGGGTTGGTCGGTCACGTTCATGGGGCTTGGCGTTGGGCCTGGCAGTGGCTGCACAGGCCGTGGATATGCAGTGCATGGTACTGTACCTGGAAGTGGAGCACCTCGCTCACGGTCTTCCGGATCTGCTGGATGCGTGGGTCGCAGAACTCCTGCACCCGGCCGCATGCCTCACAAATGAGGTGGTCGTGCTGTCGGTTGGCATGTGCCTTTTCGAAGTGGGCCTTGTCGGCGGCGAAACGGTGGCGACGCACCAGGTCACAGTCCAGCAACAGGTCCATGGTGTTGTAAAGCGTGGCGCGGCTCACCCGGTAGTTCTTGGACTTCATCCGCACGTAGAGCCGCTCGATGTCGAAGTGCCCTTCCTGCGCATAGATCTCGCCCAATATCGCGAAGCGCTCGGGTGTCTTGCGATGCCCGTTGCGCTCGAGGTATTCCGAGAAGATCCGCTGGACCTGGTCCTGTGCGTCCACCTGCACCATGGTGCAAATGTAAGGGTGGTGGCGCCACGGGGGTCACTGGTCCACCCGCTCCACCATGCGCACCCCGCGCACACGGCGCAGCTTCTCCATCAGGGAGTTGAGGTGGTCGGTGTCGTGCACATAGGCCATCACCTTGCCTTCGAAGATGCCGTCGTGGCTCTCGAAGCTGATGGCACGCATGTTCACGTTGTGTTCGTGGCTGATGATGGTGGTGATCTTGTTCACCAGGCCCACATCGTCGATCCCGCTGAACCGGATGCCGGCCAGGAACTCCACGGTGTCCTTGCCCTTCCAGCGCGCCTTCACGATGCGGTAGGCGAAGTTGCTCATCAGCTGCACCGCGTTGGGGCAGTTCACGCGGTGTATCCTGATGCCCTCGCTGAGGGTGATGAACCCGAACACATCATCCCCGGCGATCGGGTTGCAGCAGCTCGAGAGGGTGTATGCGATCTGCTGCAGGTCATCGCCCAGCGACAGGCCGCCATGGTCATGGCCGCGGATCTCGGCCACCACCTCCTCCAATGGCCGTTCATCGGCTTTTGGCTTGTGCCTGGGCAGCACCAGGCGTCCGCCCTTCACGACCGGAGGGGGTAGCTGGTCAAGGGCCTGCCTGCCGCGTGCCACCTGGTAGAACAGGTCCGTGGGGGAGCTGGCGCCGAGGTGCTCCATCAGCACCTTCACGTTGCCCTGGTCCACCTTGGCACCCCAGCCGCGAAGGTGCCGCTGCACGGTCTCGCGACCCACCACGGCCAGCTTCTGCTTCTGCTCGCGCAACGCCTGCTTGATGCCATGTCGCGCCTTGGCCGTGGCCACGTAGCTGAGCCAATCCGCCTTCGGCTGCTGCTTGCGGCTGGTGATGATCTCCACCTGGTCGCCACTGCGCAAGGGCTGGCTCAGTGGC
>JBIJDX010000212.1:0-4613 GCA_044343855.1 Flavobacteriales bacterium | reverse complement strand
GCGCAACGCGACGGCCCTGCGCCAGCGCATCGCGGAAAGCACCCCTGCCACCCCCGATGAAGCATCTCCGCCCGCCGGGGACGCCGTCTATCTGCCGCGCTTCGAACCCTTCGCCGATGTGCGTCGCGTGGACGGTTACGAACTGCAGGATGCGCTGGAGGAGGCCTACGCCCGCGATGGGGCCGACGAGGTGTGCGTCATCACCCGCAGCAACAAGCGCGCCTACCAGTACGGCCAGCAAGTGCGCGCCCGCATCTACGGCTATGAAGAGGAGCTCTGCGGCGGCGACCGCCTCATGGTGGTGAAGAACAACTACTTCTGGGCCGGTCGCAACGGCAGTCCGGGGCTCATCGCCAACGGCGAACCCATCGAAGTTCGCCGCGTACATGGCGTGGAGGAGCGTTACGGGCTGCGCTTCGCCGATATCTCCGCCGTGTGGTGGAGCGGGCAGGAGGAACGGGAGCTGGATGTGAAGGTGATGCTCGATGTACTGGCCATCGAAGCACCCGCCCTGGCCATGGCACAGCAGCGCGCCCTTGCCGAACAGGTGCTGGAAGGACAGCTCCTCACCTCCAAGTCGGCCCGCTACAAGTTCCTGCGCGAGGACCCCTACGCCAATGCGCTGCAGGTGAAGTACGGCTATGCTGTTACGGCGCACAAGGCCCAGGGCGGCCAGTGGGCCACCGTCTTCGTGGACCAGGGCTACGTGACCGATGAGATGATGGATCGCGAGTACCTGCGCTGGCTCTACACGGCCGTCACACGTGCCAGCAGCACCCTGTACCTGCTCAATTTCCACGGACGTTTCTGGGGGGAGGAGTAAGTGGTCACGCCGCCCCGAACACCAACACCTCCTTCGGTGCTGTTGCACAGGCAAGGCTCAGCAGGTGGTCCGGGCCCACATGCCAGGTGTGTACATGGTATGCTGCATCGGCCATGGCGCGGAAGGCGGGATGGGCGATGCGCAACGCGTTATGGGCACGGTCCACGCGCAGCACCTTCAGGTCGTCCATGATGCCCACGCCGCTGGCTTTGAGCACGGCCTCCTTTCGCGTCCACAGTTCCAGGAAGCGACGCTTTGCATCGGCGGCCGAGGCGATATCGGTCCGCTCTTCGGCCGTGAAGTAGTGTGCCGCCACGGCCGTGTGGTCCACGCTGCGGCCCATGGTCTCCAGGTCAAGGCCCAAGGGGTGGTGGCCCACGGCGAGCGCCAGTGCGTCCTTGGTATCGCTGAGATTGAATTGCAGCGGGATGTCAGGAAGGAAGGGCTTGCCGTGGGTGCCACGTGCCATGCGCAGAGTGTCGGGTCGCAGGCCCAGGTAGCGGCCCAGCAGGTCGCGCAGCAGCCCATGCGCCAGCAGGAAGCGTTCACGGTCAGCGGGGAAGCGGAAGCGTTCGTAGCGGGCCTGTTCCTCGGGGTCGAGGGTGTGCAGATACGCTGCGCTCCGGTCGCGCAGGGCATCCAGGGTGGCCACGTGGATGTGGACCTTCCCGCGGTCGGGCGCATCACCGGACCAGGTGCCCACCAGTGCGGGCTCGGGGCCGCTGCAATGCAGGTGGAGGTCCTGGTGCGTGGGGGGCATCATCATACGGCATCCACGGCATGGCGCAACAGGGCCTTGTCCATGCAGCCCGCAAGCACCTTCACCAGCTCCTTCACGTGCGGCTCCTTGATCATGCTGTAGTGGTCGCCGGGCAGCACATGCACGTCCACATCGGCGGCCAGTTCGCGCCAGCCCATGTCATCCGCTCCCCAGCTTTCGCGGGCCTTGAACACGGTGATCGGTCCATGCATCGGGGCGGGGCGGTAGGCCATCACGGCGCGGTCGTACGTGTCGATGATGTGGAAGTGCCGCAGGCGTGGGGAGAGCGCCTTGCCCCGCGCCAGATCGCGCGCTATGAGGCTGCGGTACAGGGCGTTCTTCACCGGTTCGTAGAACTTGCGGTCACTGGCCACGGCGGCGGCATGAAGCTGCGGCGCATAGGTGTCGAACACCACCAGCATTGGCACCTCATCACCGGCCTTGCGCAGTTGCTGTGCCATCTCGTAGGCCACGATGCCGCCGAAGCTGTAGCCGCAAAGGAGGTAGGGTCCATCGGGGCGCGCTTGTTTCATCTCTTGGATGAAATGGGCCGCGATGGCCTCCACGCTCTGGTACTCTATGGCGCGCCCGTCCTCGCCCTGGTGGAAGAAGGCGAAGAAGGGGTGCGCACTGCCCAGGTAGCGCGGGATGAAGTGGTTGGCTTCGTCGCCGTGCACGCAGAACAGGGGCGTACGGTCACCGATGGGCTGGATGGATGCAAGGTTCTTCCACCGGCTGCCGGTACCATCCACCTGAAGCCCCCGGGCGAATTCGGCGATGGTGGGCGACTCGAACAAGGTGCTGAGCGGCAGGCTGCGTCCGAAATGCTGTTCCACCAGCCCCAGCACTTGGATGCCGATGAGCGAGTGGCCGCCGAGGTCGAAGAAGTTGTCGTGGATGCCGATGCGGTCCAACCTCAACGCAGTGCGCCAGATGGCGGCGAGTTCACGTTCCACGCCATCGCGTGGTGCCATGTACTCGGCTTGCATCAGCTGTTGACGGAACTCGGGTGCGGGCAGGGCACGGCGGTCCACCTTGCCGTTGGGTGTGAGGGGCAGCTCGGGCAGCACCACGAAGGCCGTGGGCACCATGTATTCGGGAAGCTGTTCGCGCAGTTTCTTGCGCACCTTCGTGATAAGCGCGCTCTGGTCCTCGGGAGCGGAAGCCGACCGGGCAACGAGGTAGGCCACGAGCTGCTTCTCGCCCGGGGTGTCCTGGCGAAGCACCACCGCACGATCCTTCACGCCGGTCACTTCCGCGATGGCGTTCTCTATCTCGCCCAGCTCCACCCGGAAGCCGCGCACCTTTACCTGTCCATCCGCACGACCGATGAATTCGATGGTGCCATCGGCAAGCCAGCGCACGAGGTCGCCGGTGCGGTATAGCTTGGCGCCGGGCTTGCTGCTGAAGGGGTCGTCCATGAAGCGTTCCGCGTTCAGCTCGGGACGTCGCCAGTAGCCCAGCGCCACGCCATCGCCACCGGTGTAGAGTTCGCCCTTGCGCCCCACCGCCACGGATTGCAGCTGTTCATCCAGCACATGCACGGTGGTGTTGTTCAGCGGGACGCCGATCGGTACACTACCCTTGATGGCACCTGCATCGTTGATGGGGTAACAACACGTGAAGGTGGTGTTCTCCGTGGGGCCGTAGCCGTTGATCAGCACACCCGGCCCGAGAACGGCCAGGGCCTTCTTCACATGGGGCACGCTCAGCACGTCGCCTCCGGTGAGGATATGCTTCAGGTTGCGCAGCTTGTCGAGGTGCTCGTCCACCAGCAGGTTGAAGAGCCCCACGGTGAACCATACGGTGGTGACGTTATGGGTGCGGATGCTTTCGGTGATCTCCAGCAGCGTGGGCTTGGTCTGCGGTTGCAGCACGAGCCGTCCTCCGTTCAGCAGCGCTCCCCAGATCTCCAGCGTCGAAGCATCGAAGGAGGTGTTGGAGAGCTGGAGGAACGTGAGCTCAGGACCGAAGGGCAGGAAGTTCTGCGCCCTTACCAGGCGCAGGATGGCGCGGTGAGGCACTACGACACCCTTTGGCGTACCGGTGCTGCCGCTGGTGTACATGATGTACGCGGGTGCATCGGGCGCGATGGTGGCCAGTTGTGCGGTGGCCGTGCCGAGTTCCGCAAGGGTGGCGGTGCGTGCGGTTGATGGCAGGCTGTCGCGCAGGTGTTCCTGCACCAGCACCAGGTCCACCCCTGTGTCCTCCAGCATGAAGGCGATGCGCTCGGCGGGATAGGCGGGGTCGAAGGGCACGAAGCAACCACCGCTGCGCAGGATGGCGAGCATGCCCACGATCATTTCGAAGCTGCGTTCCATGCAGATGCCCACAGGCTGGCCGGGCTTTACACCGCGCGTCACCAGCGCCATGGCCGTGGCATCCACGCGCGCAGCAAGATCCGTATAGGTCAGCGTAGCATCCCCCAGGACCAACGCCGTTCGCGCGGCATGCGCAGCGGCCACTTCGGCGAACACGCTGCCCACATCGCTGCGGGGATATGCGGTGGAACTCCCTTCCCATAGGTTGGAGGGCATCACGGCATCGGCGTTCAGCGGTTCATCGCCCACCAGTTCGGCCAGCGAGGACTGTGGGGAGGTGATGATGCGCTGCACGAGCAGCAGCAACTGGTCCATCCAGCCGCGCACCGTGGTCTCGTCGAAGAGGTCGGTGTTGTAGCTCCATTCGAGCACCAGGCCCTGCTCGCTGCCGGTGGCATTGAGGAAGAGCTCGAAGTTCTCAAAGGCCCGGGGATCGCTGTGGAAGCGGTGATGCAGCCCATCGAAGGCCACGCCATCGTCCATGTTCATGTCGATGTTGAAGACAACGGGCACCAGCGGGATGCGGCCGGGTTCACGCGGGACGTTGAGCGTGCGCAGCAGCGTGCCGAAGGTGTACTTCTGGTTGTCGAAGGCGTCAAGCACGGCAGTCCGGCGCTCCTTCAGGTGTTCGGTGAAGGGGCGTTCCTCATCGATGCGGCTGCGCAGTGCGAGGAGGTTCACGCAATGCCCCACCAGGTGCTTCATGTCC
>JBIJDX010000054.1:0-14017 GCA_044343855.1 Flavobacteriales bacterium | reverse complement strand
GTAGCCGCGACTGTCGGCGGGGCCGCAGACCGTGACGAACATCTCCTTGTTGTTCACGCTCACCGTGACACCGCCATAGCTGTCACCCTGGTTGAAGGGATCGGGCAGGGCGCGGCCGGCGGTAAACGGCTCCTGCGCATCCTTGCGGCGTGCCTCCGTCAGCTCCTCCACCTCACGTCCCACGATGTCGCCCTTGGCTTTCACGGTCTGCTTGCGGGTGAAAAAGAGCAGCTCATTGTCCGGCGAGAACATGGGCAGATACTCATCGGCCGGTGTGCTCACGTTGGGCAGGACCGCTGGGTCCAACGGCGCAGTGTTCCTGTAGAAATCAAGGTAGAACTGGAGTTCGGGCATGATGTCCTCCACATCCTTGTACTGCTTGTCGTAGTCCTTGGACATGCGCGTGGCATCCTCGCTGGGGAAGCGGCGGAAAGCGTCGAAGGCTTTGGCGGCCTCGTTGAAACGATCCTCGGCAAAATGCATCACGCCAAGGGTGTAAGGCACATCGCTATGGTAGCCGGGGCAGGTCTGCTGCACCTTCTCCAGATAGCCGATGGCCGCCTTGTAGCCGCTGCCGCTCTCCCTGGCGATGCGATATGCGGAGAGCCCCAGGCGGAAGTGGCATTCGATGCATTCCGCATCCACTTCGAGCGTGGCCTTGAGGCTTCTGTGGCGCTCCATGGGCTCACGAGCCTTGGCCGCTTCCTCCAGCAGCTTCACGACCTTCTTGTCCGTGGGAGGAGCGCACGCATCGTTGTCCTGCGCATGAAGGGTACCGGCGCAGAGCATGAGCCCCATACCCAGCACTCTGCACATTCCCCGCCCCCAGCTCATTGCCCTCACTTCACGGTGGTGTTGGTGGCCTCCGCCTTCGCGATGAGTTCATCCCCCTTACTGCGTGCGCTCTCGACCAGACCATCGGCCCGCTTGTCGGCCTCTGCCACGAATTGTTGTTCCTTCCGATCGGCCTCCTTCCTGGCCTTGTCGGCGATGGCCTTGGCCGCCATCTTGGCAAGCGGATTGGTGATCCTCGCCAGCTCATCATCGGCCAGCTTGTAGGCCTGTGCCTTGGCAGCGGCGGCCTCCCTGCGCGCATCGGCCTTGACCTTGTCAGCCTGTTGCCGGGCCTCGGCGACCAGCCGTGCCGCCTCTTCCCGGGCCCGTGCGATGGCCTCCTCCTTGGCCTTACCGATCTGCTGGTTCAACTCCTGCTTGATGGCCTCCGTGGCGGCCTCCTTCACGCTGGTCCGACCTCCCGCGAACATGGGCTTCACAATGGGTTTCTCCAGGGTTCCCGTGATCTTCACCTGGACATCCAGCTCAGCAGGCACGGCGAAATTGCTGCCGATGGCCTCATTGGCTTTCCCCAACAGACCGGCAATGGTCTGTGACGCGCCCTGGCCGAACATGTCGCTCGGCACCTGCGCCTTCATGTCGTAATCAATGGCATGATCGGCGAAGGCAGTGCTCCCGCCAACGGTGGCCTTCACCCGGTCGATCTTCACCGGGAAGGGGTCGGTGATCATCCTGCCGTCAACGATGCGGTACACGAAGTTGATGTCCTGAACGGTCGTATTCTCGATGCCTTTCAACTTGAGCGCCTTGGCTATGTCCACCAATGGTTGGAAGCCGTCCACACGCACGCTCCTGGTGCTGAAGGTGCCGCGACCCTGCAGGGTGTTCATGTCCGGTTCCATGCGATCGTTAAGCACAGCCTGCATGGTGAGGTCGGTGCTGAAGCGGCCCTTGCACGACTTGGCGATGGGGGCCATCTTCTGGATGAGGTCCATATACGCCACGCCCTGTTCGATGTCGATCTCGCGCACGTCGTAGTTCATATCGATGCGTGGACGCTTGGTATCCCTGGTATCGTAGGCGCCCACCATGGTCACCGTGCCGCCGAAGAGATCGAACAGCACGTCCTTCAGGTCCACACGCTGATCATGCACATGCAGGCCACCCTTCACATTGGTGAGCTGCAGCTTGTCGTAGATCACTTCGCCCACCGCCATGCCCATGCGGAAGTCGATGTTGCCTGGTACTTCGATCACGCTCATGGGCGTGGTGTCGGCCGGTGTGGTCGATGCCGCGGTGCTGTCCAGCGGACCCATGAGCTCGTTGAGGTCGAAGCGGTTGGCGGTGAGGTCGAAGGACCCCACCAACGTACTATCCTTCAGCCACCACTGCAGGTAATTGTCCATGCGCCCCTGTGCCTTTATCCTGCTGCTTCCTACGGACCCGTCGAACTCGTCCAATTGCAGGAACCGCGGCGAAAATGCGAAGTGAAGCTTGGTTATGGCCATGGGCGGAAGGCTGTCGTTGCGGTAGTCCATGTCGCGCAGCACCATGGTGCCATCAGCCTGGAACTGGTCGTAGCGTCCTGCATCCACATCGCTCATCCGGCCTTTCATGCGCACATCGGAGGAGAAGTGCCCCTTGAGCTCCTCCTTCATCGGCACCACCTTCTTCACGCTGGCCAGGTCCAGATCGGCCCTGAGCTCGGCGTCCACGTTGGGGTCGCTCATGGGCGTGGCGAGGTGCATGCGGGCTTCCACGGGATTGCCTGCCAAGGTGAGGGCGAAGCGCTTGAGGTCCACCACCATGTTGTCGAGGTCGGGCCCACCGGGACTGATGATATTCAGGTCCACGAAGATGTTCTCCACGGCGGCGGGGAGATCGGGGTACTTGAAGCGGCCGTTGTCCACCTCCACCACAACCCCGAAGCCAGGCATCCCGGTGTCGCTCATCACGCCCTTCACATGCCCGCTGAAGGCCGCCTTGCCGCTCATCTGCACTCCGCTCAGATCGGTGGCGAACTCGGCCGGTACCAGCGACAATAATGTGGCGAAGTCGGTCTTCTTCGCGCTCCACGTCAGGTCCATCTCCATATCATCACCGGGCATGGCCAACCAGCCGTCCAAGCCCACGACCAATCGGTTGATGGTGGCCTCGTTCTCCTTGAAGGTGAACTTCATGTTCGGCATGTCCATGTCCAGGTCGGCGGTGATGTCGGCCCTGACGTTCTTCAGGTACTGGATACCATCGAACACCACATTGGCCGTATCCGCATGGGTGACCGTACGCAGGGTGAACAGGTCCTGGGTGAAATCACCGCTGCCCGTGTGGTCGAGGCCCTTGAGTTCCATGTGGTAGGTGAGCGAGGCGTCATCATGGATGATCGATCCATCATCGATGGAATAGGCGCGCAGGGCGATGTTGAAGGCCGATGCGGCAGTATCGACCGGGGCATCCGCACCCGTGGTATCGGCCTTGGTGATGTCCCAGTTGGCGCGGCCATCCTCCAACACCTTCACGTGGATGTGCGGCTTCACCAGGGCGATGCGCTTGATGTCGATCCTATCGCCGAACACGCTCCTGATGTCCACCGTGGCGGAGAAGGTGCCGATGCGCGCCAGGTCGATGCCCTCGAACGGCGCAGCGTTGCTCACGACAACATCCGCCACTTCCACGGTGAGGTCGGGGAAGCTCTTCAGGATGGTGAGGTCCCATTCGCCCCAGTTGACCGTGGCGTTTAGGCTCTTGTTCACCTCGGCCTTTACGGCCGCTTCGATCCTGTCCTTGAACAGGATGGGGATCAGCACGGCCGTACCGAGCAGCAGGATGAGAAGGATGCCGATCGTGAGCAGTATTCGCTTGGTCCACTTGGCCATGGCTGTGGGAATGCTAGGTTGGGAATGCACATACCTCTTCCATCGGGTGGATGGATGAAGGACGTTCCGGCTACAAAGATCGTTCCGGAGCGTGGTGTTCCGGCACGGCGTTCGGTAAGCGAAGGTTCACAGGGTCTTCTTGAACAGCTCCTCGCCCTGTGCATGGGCGATGACGCTGCAACAAGCGGCATCACCCGTGATGTTGACCACCGTGCGGCACATGTCCAATATGCGGTCCACGGGCAGGATGATCGCCACCCATGCGGGATCGAGGCCAAGGGAGGTGAGCACCACGAACAGGGTGATGAGCCCGGCACTGGGCACGGCGGCCGCTCCGATGCTGGCCAGCGTGGCAGAGCCCACGATGCTGAGCTGCTGCACGAAGGTGAGGTCCACCATGTGGAACTGGGCCAGGAACACCACCGCCACGGCTTGGTAAAGGCTGGTGCCGTCCATGTTCACCGTGGCCCCGATGGGCAGCACGAAGCTGGCGGTGCCCTTGCTCACCCCTATGCGCTCCTCCATGCACTCCATGGTGACCGGCAGGGTTGCAGCGCTGCTGCTGGTGCTGAATGCGAGCAGCTGTGCGGGCGATATCGCCCTGAGGAACCGCGCATACACATTGCGGCGCATGACGATCGACATCAGCACCGGATAGACGATGAACACCACCACGGCAAGCCCGAGCACAACGGTAAGGCTGTAACCCGCCAACGACTTGAAGAGCTGCAGCACGGCACCGGGATCATCACCCGCAATGCGCGACACGACACCCGCCATCAGGGCGAAGACGAACAGGGGCGCCGCCCTCATAACAAGTTCCACCATCTTCATGAAGACCTCGTTCAACCCGTTCACCAGCGCTATGACGGGAGCGGCACTGCCGGCGGGTAGCATCACCAGCACCACCCCGAAGAAGATGGCGAAGAAGATGACCTGCAGCATCAAGGCTTCGTTGAAGCTGAGGAATATGTTGCTGGGGACCATGTCGACCAGGAATTGCAGGGGGCTTGGCTCGACCGCGGCCTTGGACTGCTCCAATTTGCCGTTCAACCATGCATCAGGTGCCACCTGACCCCGGCCCGCCGCCACCTCCTCCACAAGGCCGCGATTGGCAGGGTCGCAGCTGAGGCACCTGCCGTCCTTTGGCTGCGCCACCGTGGCCGTGTTGCTTACCCACAACTCGTATGTGATGCGGTTGCGCATGCGCTGGACATCATCACCCCATTCGCCCGGGCGGACCATGTTCACCATCAACAGGCCCACCGATACCGCCACGAATGTCGTGCCCAGGTACAGCACCATCATGCCAAGGCCGGTACGACCCAGCCTTGAGAGGTCGCTCAGCCCGGAGACACCACTGATGATGCTGAAGAGTACCAAGGGCACGGCGATCAGCTTGAGCAGGTTGATGAAGATGTCACCGAGGGGCGCCACCCAGTCCATGGTGATCCGGCTCCAGCCGAGGAAACTCGAAAGCACCGCCCACATGATGCCGAGTGCAAGGCCGATGAGGATGCGGGCAGGCAGTGACGTACGGCGGGCGGTTGTGGTGCTCATGGGCGTGTGGTGCGTTGGCGTAGCAGGTGGTCCGCAAGAACGAGGCAGGTCATGGCCTCCACGATGGGCACCGCACGCGGGACCACGCAGGGGTCATGACGTCCCTTCGCTTCAAGGATGACCTCGTTCATGTCCACATCCACCGCGCGCTGAGGAAGGGCGATGGTGGCAGGGGGCTTGAAGGCGACGGAGAACTGGATATCCTCACCGTAACTGATCCCACCGAGCGTTCCGCCGCTGTTGGTATTACTGCTCCGCGCTCCGGGCGATGCCCGGGTGATGTGCTGTCCGATGGCGGTATCGCTCGCGCGCATCAGGGAGCCGTTGTGCTCCGATCCACGCATGGCAGCAGCACCGAAGCCACTGCCGATCTGGAAACCCTTGGCCGCGTTGATGCCGAGCATGGCCCCCGCGAGATCCGCGTCCAGCTTGCCGAACACTGGTTCACCCAACCCTGGCGGCACATGTTGTACATGGCAGCTCACAACGCCGCCCACCGAGTCACCCTCGCTCCGCACCTGCTCGATGAGCGCAGCCATGCGGGCACTCGTGGAGGCATCAGGGCAGCGCACCGGATCGTTCCAAAGACCATCGAAGCATAGCTGTGCTGCGGGGACCGAAAGCACCTCCTCGCCCACCTGGCTCACGTAGGCCTGCACCACGGTGCCGTGCTGCGCCAGCAGCTGGCGCGCTATGGAACCGCCCACCACCCGGCAGGCCGTCTCGCGCGCGCTGCTGCGCCCACCACCACGATGGTCCCGCAGACCGAACTTGAGCTCCCATGCAAGGTCAGCGTGCCCCGGACGATGGATGCTCCTCAATGCATCATAGTCCCCGCTGCGCGCATCCTGGTTCCGCAGGATGAAACCGATCGGCGTTCCCAGCGAGACGACAATACCATCCCGCACCGGTCCCTTCACATTGTTCACCAACGCGGGATCGATGACACCGCTCAGGAACTCCACACGGTCGGATTCCGTGCGAGCGGTGCCCAGGGCCGTGGTTCCCGGTCGGCGGCGGTCCAGCTCCTGCTGCACGGCTGCCAGATCGAGCATGAGACCGGCCGGACATCCGTCAATGACACCACCAAGGGCGGGGCCATGGCTCTCCCCGAAGGTGGTGAGGCGGAACACCTGTCCGAAAGAATTGCCCGGCATTGTGGCGAAGATAGAGGGGGCTCCGTGAAGGCCGCGTCGCCCGGAACGTTTTCTTTGTGTCCATGCCAGCATTGCTGATCGTGAATGCCAAGGCCTTGGTGGGTGTCCGTCCCGCAGGGACCACCCGCGTACCGGGTCGCAGCATGAACCAGCTGCCACTGGTGGAGAATGCATGGCTGCTGTCCGAGGAAGGACGCATCGCAGCGTTCGGAAGGATGGATGATCTGCCTGCCCCGGAGGCCTTGCCGCCTCACACCCGCATTGATGCCAGTGACCGGTACGTGCTCCCAGGATGGTGCGACCCCCATACCCACACGGTATTCGCCGCACCGAGGGAGGAGGAGTTCGTGGACCGCATCAGGGGGCTCAGCTACCAGGAGATCGCCCTGCGCGGTGGAGGCATCATCAACAGTGCGCGCAAGCTGCGGGCAGTGGACGAGGACACCCTGTATCAACAGGCACGCGCCCGGCTGGAGGAGATGATGCGGCAGGGAACCGTGGCCGTGGAGATCAAGAGCGGCTACGGCCTCGACATGGAAAGCGAGCTGAAGATGCTGCGCGTGGCACGCCGGCTGCAGGCCGATCTACCGCTGCAGGTCCGCACAACGCTGCTGGCCGCACACGCCCTGCCGCCGGAATATGCCCACGACCGGCAGGGTTACATCGATCTCATCCGCCATACGCTGATCCCCATCGTGGCAGCAGAAGGGCTCGCCGACTTCGTGGATGTGTTCTGTGAGACGAACTACTTCACCGTGGCCGAGCTGGAGCAGGTGCTGGAGGCCGGCACCCGCCACGGACTTCCGGGCAAGGTCCATGTGAACCAGTTCAACAGCATCGGTGCCATCGCTGCCGCCGTGAAGCACGGAGCGCTCAGCGTGGACCACCTGGAAGTGATGGAGGAGGCGGATCTCCAAGGCATGGAAGGCTCCTGCACCATCCCCACCCTGCTCCCCTCATGCTCGTTCTTCCTGCGCATCCCCTATGCGCCAGCCCGTGCGCTGATGGATCGCGACCTGCCTGTTGCGCTTGCCTCCGATCATAATCCCGGAAGCACTCCCAGCGGGAACATGAACCTGGTGCTCTCCCTGGCCTGCATCCAGCTGCGCATGCTGCCCGAGGAGGCCATCAATGGCATGACGCTCAACAGCGCCGCGGCCATGGGTTTGGAGGATGAACTCGGCAGCATCACCGTGGGCAAGCGGGCCAGCCTGCTCATCACCCGGCCCGTGCCTTCGCTGGCATACCTGCCGTACGCTTTCGGTAGTGACCATATCCATACCGTGATCATCGATGGAAGACCGATCAACCGGGACCGCTGAACAGGTCGAAAGCGACATCCAAGGTCGGCCACCCGGGTTGGAATTCGCCATGGGCGTGGCGCTGTTCTCCGTGGTACTGCTCGTTTTCATGCTCGTGCAATTCGTGGTGATGCTCACCGGTGTGCTGCGCATCGATCCCGCCTGGGGTCCTGAGGCCTCCCTGATCGACCTGCTGCGTTCTCCCGAACTGAACGGCGTCATGGAGCGCTACCTGTACCACGGCGATCTCATAGCAAGCACGGCGCTCTGGAGCGGCCTGGTGGGAACGGCACTCATCCTGTGTACGGGCTACCTATGGAAACGGCGGGGCATCGTGCATCTGCTCGGGCTGCGCCCTGCACCGGCGCGTCAGTTCATGCTCTGGACCGCCATCTTCCTGCTCCTGGCCGCAGGGCTTGAAGTGTTGATGCGGGTGATGCCCTCCTTCCAGACCGACTTCATGGAGCGCGTGATGGCTTCGAACACGGACCGCGTGCTGCTGGCGCTCGGTGTTGGACTGATGGCACCGATCTTCGAGGAATTCCTCCTTCGCGGCCTGCTGCTCGGCAGCATACGCCACATCACCGACGCCCACAGTGCCATCGCGCTCACGGCAGGTGTCTTCACCATCATGCACCTGCAATACGACTGGACAGTGATGCTGCTCATCCTGCCCCTTGGGATAGCGCTGGGATACGCGCGAGTGCGGAGCGGATCCATCTGGGTGCCGGTGCTGCTGCATGTGATCAACAACATGGCCACGGTACTGCTGGGGTGAGGAGGAGAGCGACCTAAGTTTGCGGCCACATTCCACATTCCCATGCAACGTCGTTTGATCGAATGCGTGCCCAACATCAGCGAGGGCCGCGACCGTGCCAGGATCGATGCCATCGCCGCCGTGGTGGAGACCGTGGAAGGTGTGCGCCTGCTCGACGTTGACCCCGGCAGGGCCACCAACCGAACGGTGATCACCTTCGTGGGCGAACCGGAGCCCGTGCTGGAAGCCGCTTTCCGCCTGATGAAGAAGGCGCAGGAGCTCATCGACATGCGCGGCCACAAGGGCGAGCATCCCCGCTTCGGCGCCACCGATGTGTGCCCCCTGGTCCCCGTCAGTGGCGTGAGCATGGAGGAATGCGCGGCCTATGCGAAGCAGCTCGGCGAGCGCGTGGGCAAGGAGCTCGGCATCCCGGTGTACCTGTATGAATTCGCCGCCAGCGAAGAGAAGCGCCGCAACCTGGCCAACAACCGCAGCGGCGAGTATGAAGGCCTTCCGAGGAAGCTCGTCGATCCCGCATGGAAGCCCGATTTCGGACCAGCGGCATTCACGGATGCCGTGGCACGAAGCGGCGCGGTGGCCATCGGAGCCCGCAACTTCCTGGTGGCCTATAATGTGAACCTCAACACCACCAGCACCCGCAGGGCCAATGCCATCGCCTTCGACATCCGCGAAGCGGGCCGCAAGGTCAAGCAGGCCGACGGAACCGAAGTGCAGGTGCCGGGCACGCTCAAGGCCGTGAAGGGCATCGGCTGGTTCATCGAGGAGTATGGCATCGCACAACTGTCGCTCAACCTCACGGACATCACCGTCACGCCCGTGCACACAGCCTTCGACGAAGCCTGCAAATGCGCGGCGGAGCGTGGCATCCGGGTCACCGGAAGCGAGCTGGTGGGCCTTATCCCGAAGCAGGCCCTGCTGGACGCAGCCGATTTCTACCTGGCACGCCAGCAACGAAGCCTGGGCATTCCGGAACGGGAGAAGATCAAGATCGCCGTGAAGTCGCTGGGCCTCGATGACCTTGGGCCGTTCGACCCGCGTAAGAAGGTGATCGAATACATGCTCGAGGACACCACG
Organism: Flavobacteriales bacterium; assembly: GCA_044343855.1. Classification (GTDB taxonomy): domain Bacteria; phylum Bacteroidota; class Bacteroidia; order Flavobacteriales_F; family PHOS-HE28; genus PHOS-HE28. Next base: position 4,476 of record JBIJDX010000054.1, on the reverse strand, counting down.
ACCGGATCGGCGGGAGGCGAGCGCCTGGTGCGCATGGACCTGAAGCGTTTTAGCGAGGAGACCGCGAGCGAAAGTCCGGCACCGGGTGGCGGCAGCGTGGCCGCATACGCAGGTGCGCTGGGTGCGGCACTGGGCACCATGGTGGCCAATCTCAGCGCACACAAGCGCGGCTGGGACGAACGCTGGGAGGAGTTCAGCAGGTGGGCCGTCCAGGGCGAAAGGCTCCGCAATGAGCTGCTGTTCCTGGTGGACGAGGACACCCGCGCCTTTGACCGCATCATGTCCGCGATGGGTCTTCCCAAAGGCAGTGATGAGGAGAAGGCTGCCCGCAAAGCCGCCATTCTGGAAGCCACCAAGGGGGCCATACGCACACCGCTCCGCACCATGCAGGTGTGTGTGGAAAGCATGGACCTGATGGTGGCGATGGCCGCGCAGGGCCTCCCGGCCAGCATCAGCGATGCAGGTGTCGGCGCCTTGTGCGCGCGCGCCGGAGCAATGGGGGCCTACCTCAATGTGCGCATCAACTGCGCAGGGTTGGATGATGAGGCCTTCAGGACCGAGGTGCTCGGCGAGGCGGAGATGCTCAGGGAGCGCGCCGGTTCGATCGAGGACCGGGTGATGCGGGACATCCTTGCACGGCTCTGATCCCGACGCTCCGACCAAGGGCACAACATACCCGGCCTACGGCTCGTATACTTGACGTGGGACACCCCATGAGCGTCAGGGATACATACAGGATGGTGCTGCGGCGGGGACTCTACTTCTTCCCGTTGCAGTTGCTGCTGCTGCACCTGAAGAAGAACCACCTGTTGCTGATGGTGTGGCTGCTGCTCTTCGGCTTCATCACCCGCACCCTGGGTGTGAAGTATGGTGTGCCCAACCTCTTCCTGTTCCCGGAATACGGGGGGCATGTGAGCTTCCTCTCCTACGCGATGATCGGCTTCTCGCTCGGGGGGTTCATCACCGCCTTCAACCTGTACACCTACACGATGCACGGATACCGTTTCCCGTTCATCGCCACCATCGGGAGACCTTTCCTGAAGTTCAACATCAACAACGGCATCATCCCCTGGCTGTTCATCATCACCTACCTCTATTGTGCCGCCCGTTTCCAGTACCTGCAGGAGCTCATCACACCCTGGCGCATCGCCTGGCATTTGACCGGCTTTGCCTGCGGATTGCTCACCTTCCTGGGCCTTTCCCTGTTGTACTTCACCCGTACCAATACCGACATCATCAAACTCCTGGGAAAGGAACATGCCCCCGAAGCACCACCGGAACCCCTGTTGGACATGCTGGCACCCTCGCAGGAGACGCCGCCACATGGAAAACCACAGCGCCGAAAGGCCACCCGTTGGTTGCGTAGGCAACAACGCAGCGAGAAATGGCGCGTGGAGACCTACCTCGGCCCGAACCTCCGCTTGATGCTCGCCCGCAGCAGCAGCCATTACGACCAGGAACTGCTGCGCGACATCCTTTGGCAGAACCACATCAACGGATCGATCTTCGAGGTGGTGCTGGTATTGAGCTTTCTCGCCCTGGGTGCGTTCAGCAGCTCGCCGATGTTCTCCATTCCCGCCGGGGCCAGCGCCTTCCTGCTATTCACCATGCTGCTGATGATCTACAGTGCGCTGTTCAGCTGGCTTCAGGGGTGGACCGGCACCCTGCTCATCGCACTGATATTGGTGCTCAACCTCGCCAGCCATCGCACAGATGCCTTCATGGCCAATGCACAGGCCTACGGGATCGACTACGACGCACCACCGGCCACCTATGACCAGCCGACCAGCCTGGCGCTGGCCCGTGACAGCGTCGCAGCAGCGGCCGACGCGCGGGCAGTGGAAGCCACCCTGAACACCTGGCTGGAACGCAATGGTGCATGGGCGGACAGCAGCGGCAGGCCGCGCATGGTGCTCATCAACACCAGCGGCGGAGGATTGCGTGCCATGTTGTGGACCGTGCGCTGCATGCAGTCCATTGACAGTCTGCTGGACGGACAATTGATGACGCGCACCACCTTCATGAGCGGCTCATCGGGCGGCCTCATGGGCGCAGCCTATTACCGCCAGCTCTACCTGAAGGACCTGGCCAACGGAGGGATCCATCGGAACTCACCGGAGCTTCGTGATGAAACCTCCGGCGACATGCTCAATCGCATCGGATTCAGCTTCGTCACCAACGACATGTTCATCCGCCACCGGAAGGTGCTTGATGGCGGGAGGAGCTATACCCGCGACCGGGGCACCGCCTTCGAGGAAGGCCTGAACGCCAACACCGGGAACCTGCTGGATGTGCGCCTGAACGACCTGGCTGCGGCCGAACGGGATGCAATCGTGCCACACCTGGTCATGAGCCCTGTGTCGATCAACGATGGCCGCAGGCTGATCATCGCATCACGTCCCATGGCCTTCCTGGCGCACATAACTCCCGCTGCACCCATGAGCATGGAGAGCGAGCCCGAGGCGATCGAGTTCCAACGCCTTTTCCGCGACCACGACCCGGGCAACCTGAAGCTCACATCGGCATTGCGGATGAACGCAAGCTTCCCCTACATCAGCCCGGTGGTGACCCTGCCCAGCACGCCGCACATGCGCGTAACGGATGCCGGGGGCCGCGACAATTACGGCTATCGCGCCACGCTCGGTTTCCTATACACGTTCCGCAGGTGGATCGCGGAGAACACCTCGGGCATCGTGCTCATCCAGCTGCGCGACACGCAACGCGACCTGCCGGTGCACCCGAGCAACGCAACGCTGCTCGACCGCCTCACGGATCCGCTGGGCAGTGTATATGACAACTTCGTGCGCATCCAGGACCAGGACTACGATCTGATGATGCAACAGGCAAGCGGCTGGATGCCGGTGCCCATGGATGTGGTGGACCTGCAACTGAGGCGCAGCAGCGACTCCGAACAGATCAGCCTGAGCTGGCACCTTACAGCGGTGGAACGGACCAGGGTGATACGGAGCGTGGGAAGCAGCGAGAACCGTGCATCCCTGCAGCGCCTTGCAACCCTTCTCAAGGCTCCGAACCGGCCATCCTCCGGTGGTGATGCACCAGTCCTGGCAGGGGGTCACGCTCCACCGACCGCAATGTCATCCCGTGGTCCAACAGCACCTCGGACAACCGATCCTTGAATCCCCATGCAACCGAGCCCGTGGCGCATACCCCGGAACGCTGCTCCACGGTGAAGAACGTCTTCAACAATTCGGCCAATGCGTGGAACCGCGATGCCACCAAGGCGTACACGTAGGGATGGTCACGGTGGGGCAACAGCAGACCGGTGTAGGCCGCCAGGGACCGGGAGGGAGCCGTGGACGAATGGATGTCCGCAATGACCGCCTCGAGGGAAGGTCCGTTCGCGCCGAACAGGAGTTGGAGGACGTCATCGGGCATTCGCCGATAGAAGGCATCCTGCAACAGGGTCCGTCCGATGTCAGCACCGCTTCCTTCATCTCCAAGGATGTAGCCCAGGGAAGGCATGGGACGATGCAATGAACGTCCATCATGGTACCCCGCGTTCATGCCTGTTCCCAGGATCAGCACCAGGCCGGGGGTGCCGTGGCACAGACCCAATGCAGCACCGGCAAGGTCACTTTCCACATGCACCACAGCCCTGTCGAAGAGGGGGGCCAGCACCGCCTGCATGCGCGCCCGGCGGTCCGGAGCGCCGCAGCCGGCACCGTAGATGTATGCGTGCCGGGCATGGAAGGCCTCGGGGCAATGCATCCTGAACAATCCATCAACAGCCCGGGTGAAGGCCTCCGCATCCCCGGAAACGGGATTGAAACCGGGCATCCGCTCCCCCTTCACCGGAAGCACGGTCCCGCTGCCGTCAGCTGCCAGATAGGCCCACCGGGAGGACGAACCTCCGATCTCGCCGATGAGGGTGGGTGCCATCGTGGGCAAGGTAACGAACGCAATGCTCCGCCGAATGGCGAACGTCAGGCAACGGCCCGGAGTCCGTCACTCACCACCACGCCCTTCGAACAGGTACCTGTTGGGGCTCACCAACCCGTTCTTCACGGCGTACATCACCACGGCGGCGGTGCTGTTCACCCCGAGCTTCTGCATCACGTTGCGCCGGTGCGTGGTCACCGTGTGTGCGCTCAGGTTGAGCTGTTCCGCGATGCGGGTGTAGGATAGACCTTCGGCGATGAGCTGGACGATCTCGTTCTCCCGCGCGCTGAGCGTGACCGGAGCGCAGCTCATCGGCTCCCTTCTGAAGCGCTCCACGTCAAAACCCGACCGCTTCAGGTGCTCCACGATCTTGCCGCAGAAGAATTTGCCGCCATCGGCCGTGTGCAGCACCGCGTCGATGATCTCGTCGACACCGCAATCCTTCTTGATGTAACTGGTGACACCGGCCCGGATGGCGCTCATGAGTGCCGCCGTGGAGGGGTCGGGAGTGATGGAGACGAACCGTGTCCGCTTGGAACGCCTGATGCCCTCACGGATGCTGCGTGCTGTGAAGCC
>JBIJDX010000211.1:0-4652 GCA_044343855.1 Flavobacteriales bacterium | reverse complement strand
TGACCCCTGCGGCCTTGCGCTCCTTCACGAAGGCCGCGATGAGGTCAAGGCTCTCCCTGCGCTCGGCGGGGATGGCGGCCATGGCGGGTACCACGCGTTCGTCCACGTAGCGTTGGAGGTCGGGGTGCAGGGTGCGTTCCATGGGTATATCCGGAGTTAACATGGATAGGAGGAGTGTGGCGAGCAGCATGGTGTTGGGGTGTATGGATCAGCAGCAGCCTGAGCCGAGGTCGCAGCCGGGCAGGGCATGGGTGCCTTCGGGGTTCGTGGTGATGAGGTCCTTCAGGGCCACGCGCTCCTTGGCAGGCGTGCAGCAGTCCACGCTGTTCTTGCGGGCGAACACCGTGATGCTGAAGATGCCCGTGCCGCTGGCCTTGAAGGCGGCGAGCTCCTCGGCGTTCAGGTAGTTCGAGAGGATATCGTCCGGAACCACGATGGGCTTGCGTTTCTGCACGGTGATGTCCTCGAAGCCCAGCTCGCGGATGATGCCGAGGTAGTGGCTCTCCTGCAGAGCCCCGCTCACGCAGCCCGCGTGCATCTCGGCCGCACCTTGGATGGCGGAAGGCAGTTCGCCCATCAGCACCACATCGCTGATGCTGAAGTGTCCGCCGGGTTTGAGCACGCGCAGCACCTCGCTGAAGGCCTTGCGCTTGTCGGGCACCAGGTTCAGCACGCAGTTGCTCACCACCACATCCACCATGCAGGCGGAAAGGGGCAGCGCCTCGATGTCGCCCTGCCGGAACTCCACGTTCTGGTAGTCCAGCTTGCGGGCGTTGTCCCTGGCCTTTGTGATCATCTCGGGAGTGAAGTCCACGCCGATCACACGTCCGTCGGGACCGGTGGCCGCGCGGGCCACGAAACAATCGTTGCCGGCGCCGCTGCCGAGGTCGAGCACGGTATCGCCGGGGGTGATCTGCGCGAACTCAGTGGGTAGGCCGCAGCCCAGGGACAGGTCGGCGTCCGGGTTGTAGCCTTCGAGCTGCGTGTAGTCGTCGCTCATGATGGTGGCCACTTCGGTGCTGCAGCCACCGGCCCCGCAGCAGCTGCTGGCGTTGGTGGCCTTGTCCTGGCGGGCGATCTCCGCGTACTTGGCGCGGACGAGGTCCTTGGTCTGTTGTGCGGTGTTCATTGGTGTTGCTTGTTGGGGCGCGTCATGACGCGCCCGTACTTGGTATCTAGCAGCAGGTGTTGATGGGTTTGTAGGCGTCGAAGAGCTTGGCGAAGGCGGCCTCCGCCTTGGTCCAGGCCTTGGGTTCGATGCAGTAGCACACGCTGGTGCCTTCCACGGTACCGGTGATCAGGCCGGCGTCCTTCAGTTCCCGGAGGTGCTGGCTGATGGTTGCCTGCGCCAGCCCCAGTTCCTGCACCAGGCTGCCGCACACGCAGGTGTTCTGCTTCAGCAGGTGCTGTAGGATGGCGATGCGCGCCGGGTGGCCCAGCACCTTGGCCCAGGTGGCCAGCTGGTTCTGCTGCGTGGTGAAGAGATCGGTCCTTGTGACACCCATGATACTTCCGGTATGGCGGCAAAGATACGCAAATAAAAGAATATCGCAATAATACGATCAAAGCCATGTCCGCCATCCGTTGTCGGAGGATGGTCCATCAGCCGTGCAGGTGCACCCGTTTCACCCTCGGCGAAATGCTCGTCAACGCTTCATATGCGATGGTGCCGATGTCCGCTGCGTACTCGGCCAGGGTGGGTTTATGTCCGAAGAGGACGACCTCGTCGCCCACGGCACAGGAACGTGTGCCCAGTTCCACCATGCACATGTCCATGCAGATGCTGCCCACGGTGCGGCATTCCTGACCACCGATGTGCACACGTCCGTTGCCATGTCCGAGCCGGCGTGGGAAGCCATCGGCATAACCGATGGGCAGGATGGCGATGCGACGCGGCATGTCGCTCAAGGCACCACGTCCATAGCCGATGCCCTCACCGGCCGGGATGTCCTTCACCTGGGCCACCACCGTGCGCAGGGTGGCCACGGGCAGCAGCTGGGCGGTTTCTTCCGCCGTGGCGCCGATGCCATGCAATCCGATGCCGAGCCGCACCATGTCGAAATGGGCCTCGGGAAAGCGTGCGATCGCGCCACTGTTGGCGATGTGCCAGAGCGGACGATAACCCAACACTTCGCAGATGGCGCCGGCCATTTCTGCAAAGCGCCTGAGCTGCTCGCGGGTGAATGCATCGTGCTGTGGATCCTCGCTGGCCGACAGGTGCGAAAGGATGGAAGCGACCTGAACAGGTGCCTCGCGCAATTCGGCCAACAGCGCAGGGAGCTCTTGCGGCTGGAATCCCAACCGATGCATGCCGGTATCGAGCTTGATATGGACCACCGGCCGTTGGTGGGTGGCACGTGCGAAGGCGACCGCGTTCCTCAGTGAGGTGGGGTCATAGACCTCGGGTTCCAGCTTGAAACGAAGCAGGGTGTCGAAGGCCACGGGCTCCGGGTTCATCACCATGATGGGCAGGGTGATGCCCTGGCTGCGCAGCTCAATACCCTCATCAGCGTAGGCCACCCCGAGGTAATGGATGCGCTCATGTTCCAACAGGCGCGCCAGTTCCGTGGCACCGGTGCCGTAACCTGCTGCCTTCACCATGGCCATCACGCGGGTGGTGGTCTTTAGTTCGGCCCGGAAGTGGTTCAGGTTATGGCGCACCGCACCGAGGTCGATCTCAAGCACCGTCCCATGAACCTGCTGCTGCCATCGTTCCACCAGCTGCTCCAGCCCGAAGCGCCGTGCCCCCTTGATCAGAACAACTGCATTGGCATACACCTGGGCATCCACCTTGGAAAGGACCGAGGCCACATCCCCATGGCAGTCGACAGGGCTGCTGAACAGACCGCGATAACGCATCAGTTCGGGCCCTACAGTGATGAGTGTATCGATGCCGTGTTCCTCGATGTGCCGGGCGATGGCATGGTAGGCACCTCCGGGATCGGTGGTATGCGGAAGGTCGCTGAGCACCAATACGCGTCGGCGACCATGTGCAATGCGCTGCAGGTGTTCCAATGCGCTCGCCAGCGAGACCATGTCCAGGCTGTAGCTGTCATCGAGCAGGGTGCTGCCATGGCGGCCCTGCACGGTGCGCAGGCGCATGTCCACCGGCGCCAGCTGCGGTGCATGGTCGGTGATCCAGTGCGTTGTGCGGCCCAGGTGCAGGCACACCGTGAAGCAGGTGAGCGCATTGGACACGCTGGCTTCATCGGTGAAGGGCACCCGGCATGGGAACTCGCGGTCCTGCCAGCGCAGGGTTAGCATCGTGCTGCCTCCTTCGCGCTGCCCTGCCAGGCATTTCAGGTCGGCGGCATCCGTGCCGGTGCGGGACCAGGAGCGAAGCACCGGTGCAGCTGTCCCCTGCGCTGCGGTTGGCGGAAGGGCATCCATGGGACCGATCCAGGCCTGCGCCCCAGCGAACAGGGTGGCCTTCTCGCGGGCCTTGGCTGCGGGGTCGTTCAGGTGTCGGAAGCCTTCGTCATGCGCATCACCGAGCATGGTGAGCACGCCGATGGTCGGTCGTATCATCTCCGCAAGCGCAGCCATTTCACCGGGCTTGCTGATGCCGGCCTCGAAGAGCCCGAGGGTATGTTGGGGACCCATGCGCAGGACGCTGAGTGGTACACCCACCTGGCTGTTCCAGCTTCCCGGACTGCGCACGATGTGCTCCTCGCGGTGCAGCAGCTGCCAGAGCCATTCCTTCACGATGGTCTTGCCGTTGCTGCCGGTGATGCCGATGACGGGGATGTTGAACCGGCTTCGATGGTGCGCTGCCAGGCGCTGTAATGCTGCAAGTGTGCCGGGCACGGCGATCAGGCAGGCATCGGGTCTGGGGGTGGCCTTGTCAGCGTCCACGAGGAAGCACCGCACCCCATGGTCGATCAACTCGTCGATGTAGGCATGCCCATCATGGCGTGGTCCTGTGAGTGCTACGAAGAGGACGTCATCGCCTCCGGTGGTTCCGCGGGAATCCACGGATATGCGGTCAACGCTCCATTGCCCAGACCCGGGTGGTCCGATGAGCGTGCCAGCCACTGCATCGGCGATGGCCTGCAGGGTGTAAGGCGTGCCTATCATGGTGCGGTGTTCAGGGCGTCGGTGAAGCAGCCCCGGCACAGCGGACGGTAACTGTCGGTCTCGCCGAGCAGCACCAGCTCCTTGCTGGTGGTGGTGCGGTGGCTGAACGCTGCCAGTTCACCACAACGCACGCAGATGGCATGCACCTTGGTCACATATTCAGCGGACGCCATCAGACGTGGCATCGGCCCGAAGGGGCGGCCCTGGAAATCCATGTCCAGTCCGGCGGCGATGACGCGGACACCCATCGTTGCCAGTTCCGCACAAACCTCAGGCAGTCCGTCATCGAAGAACTGTGCCTCGTCGATGCCCACCACCTCGATGTCGCCGGCCAGCAGGAGCAGGTTGCTGCTGCTGGGCACGGGAGTGCTTCGGATGGCCGTTGCATCGTGGCTCACAACATCGCTTTCGGCATAGCGTGTGTCCACACAGGGCTTGAAGATCTCCACACGCTGTTTGGCGAATTCCGCACGCCTGAGACGGCGGATGAGCTCCTCGGTCTTGCCGCTGAACATGCTTCCGCAGATCACTTCGATCCAGCCCTTTCGGCGTGCGCGGCTGGCGGTATGTTCCAG
>JBIJDX010000210.1:0-4659 GCA_044343855.1 Flavobacteriales bacterium | reverse complement strand
GGCGCCATTGGCCAGGCGGTCCCTGCGCAGCACCTGGGCCAGGCGATGCAGGGTGAGCACCTCCTGCTGGAAGGGGCCTTCGCCACCGTCGATGATGGCCTGTGCGTCGGCGTAGGCGAAGCGGTGCTGGGAGCGCATCACCGTGCGGCCGAACCATTCCTCCCTGATGTTAGTCTGGTCGTCCAGCTCGAAGATGGCGCTGAAGCTGAGCTTGTCGGTGTGCGGATTGAGCGAGCACAGGTCGTTGCTGAGCTTCTCGGGCAGCATGGGCACCACCCGGTCCACCAGGTAGACGCTGGTGGCGCGTTGGGCGGCCTCCATGTCGATGACACTGCGGGGGCGCACATAGTGGCTTACGTCGGCGATGTGCACGCCCACCTCCCAGTGGCCGTTGGGCAGCCTGCGCAAACTCAGGGCGTCATCGAGGTCCTTGGCATCATCCGGGTCGATGGTGAGGGTGGGGATGCTGCGCACGTCGCGGCGGCGGGCGATCTCCTCGGGGGTGACACCGTTGGCGATCTCCGTGCTGGCGGTGATGACGCTCTGCGGGAACTCCAGCGGCAGTCCGAACTCGGCCAGGATGGCGTGCATCTCCACCTGGTGTTCGCCGGCCTTTCCCAGCACACGTGTCACCCGGCCACGTGGCAGGTCGCGCGGGTCCTTCCATTCGCCCAGTTCGATGATGACCTTGTCGCCCTCACGCGCTCCGCCGAGGTCGGCTGCACCGATGAAGAAGGGTCGTTGCACGCGTTGGTCATCGGCAACCATCACGCTGCGTCCCTGGCGTTGGTGCAGCGTACCCACGAACTCGGTGCGCCGCCGTTGGATCACCTCAAGCACCCGGCCCTCCTGCTTGTAACCCCTGCCTTCCTGCAGCTTGATGCGCACCCTGTCCCCGTGCAGCGCGGTGCCGGTGTCGCGCTGCGGCACGTACACGTCGTCCATGCCCTGCACCCCAAGGCGCACGTAGCCGGCGCCGCTGGCGATGATGTCGATGCTCCCCTCCACCAACCTGCCGGGCGCTGAACCGGCCAGGGTGTAGCGGCCCTTGGTCCCGCCTACGATGCGCCCTTCATCCAGGAGCTGGTCCAATGCATCGAAGAGGAGGTAGCGCCGGCTCTTGTCCTTGAAGCCCAACTGGAGGGCGAGCTGCTGGCTGGTGGCTCCGGTGGTGCCCGCCCGGCGCAATGCGGCGATCACCTGTTCGTTCAGGGGGTTGGTACCGGGGTGGCGTGACATGGGGCAGCTTGGGCCCGAAAGATATCCGGCCATCGTGGCGCCCACGTCCGGCGCGGATTTCGGGCCTTCACCAACGATCGTTGATAACCTGCGGAAGATCGCTACCTTTGCAGCCCTTTCCGGGTCCAGATGCAGGAGAGCTCCAAGATCTTCAGCGGTACCGCAACGCGCTACCTGTCCGAGAACATCGCCGCCGCCAGCGGCGAACGGCTCGGCGAGGTGGCGGTGGCCCGGTTCAGTGATGGGGAGTTCCAACCCAGCTTCGAGGAGACCGTGCGCGGGGAGCTCGTGTTCATCATCCAGAGCACGTTCGCCCCCAGCGACAACCTCTTTGAACTGCTGATGATGGTGGATGCCGCCAAGCGTGCCAGCGCCAAGCGCATCGTGGCGGTGATCCCCTACTTCGGCTTCGCCCGCCAGGACCGCAAGGACAAGCCACGGGTGAGCATCGCCGCCAAGCTGGTGGCCAACATGCTCACCGCTGCAGGCGTGGACCGCATCATCACCATGGACCTGCATGCGGACCAGATCCAGGGGTTCTTCGAGGTTCCCGTGGACCACTTGTTCGCCAGCAGCCTGTTCCTGCCCCACATCAAGGAGATGGGTTTGAAGGACCTGGTGATGGCCGCCCCCGATACGGGTGGAACCAAGCGTGCCAATGCCTACGCCAAGCACCTGGGCGTGGACATGGCCATCTGTTACAAGCAGCGCAAAGTGGCCAACAAGGTCGAGAGCATGACCGTGATCGGCGATGTGAGGGGCAAGAACGTGGTGTTGGTGGATGACATGGTGGACACCGCCGGCACCCTGACCAAGGCCGCCGACATGATGATGGAGCAGGGTGCCGCCAGTGTGCGTGCGGTCTGCACTCATCCCGTGCTCAGTGGCGAGGCCTGCCAGCGCATCCAGAACAGTGCCCTCACCGAACTGATCGTGTCGGACACCATTCCCATCGGTGCCGACAAATTCCATTACACCGACAAGATCAAGCAGCTCACCGTGGCACAGCTCTTCGCCGACGTCATCCGTCGCGTGCGCAGCCATGAGAGCATCAGCAGCCATTTCATCATCGCCTAACCAAGAACCCCATGAACACAGTAGCGCTCAGCGGAACGCCCCGCAATGCGGTCGGCACGAAGGATGCCGCTCAACTACGCCGTGAGAAGCGCGTGCCTTGCGTGCTCTACGGATCCGGAGAACCCGTTCATTTCAGCGTGGAGGAACCCGCGCTGCGCCCGATCATCTTCACCCCCGAGACCATCGGTGTGGAGATCGATATCAACGGTACGAAGACCCTCGCCGTGGTGCAGGAGAAACAGTTCCACCCGGTGAGCGACAAGGTGCAGCATGTGGATTTCCTGGCCATGGATCCCGCGAAGGAGACCACCGCCACCCTCAATGTGCGCCTTGTCGGCCAGCCTGCAGGCGTGCGCAAGGGCGGCAAGCTCAGCAACCCCATGCGTCGTGTGCGGGTGAAGGGGAAGCCCGCGCACATCCCCGGCATGATGGAGCTCAACATCACCGACCTGGACGTGAACCAGACCATCACCCTCGCAGACCTGAAGTTCGAGGGGCTCACCATGGTGGGTCGTCCCCAGGATGTGGTGGCCGCTGTGCGGATGGCCAAGAAGAAGGAGGACCCTGCAACGGCTGCCAAGGACGCCAAGGCTGCGGCCCCCGCCAAGGCTGCGGCTCCTGCCAAGGCGGCCCCCGCCAAGAAGTGATGCCCCCATCCGGCCGGGCAGCCTGCCATCTGAACGGACCCGGCTGCAACCGGGTCCGTTCCTTTTCGCCGTGCAATGAAGTACCTCATCGTGGGCTTGGGCAACCCCGGGCCTGACTATGCCGACACCCGCCACAACATCGGCTTCCAGGTGCTGGACCATCTGGCCGAGGCGGCATCCGTGCGGTTCGGACCCGACCGCTACGGCGACCGTGCCGAGCTGCGCCACAAGGGCCGCACCTTCGTACTGATCAAGCCCGGTACGTTCATGAACCTGAGCGGCAAGGCGGTGCGCTACTGGATGGATGCCGAAGGTGTTGCCCCCGATCGGCTGCTGGTGGTGACCGACGATCTGGCCATCCCCTTCGGAGCGATCCGCCTGCGGGCCAAGGGTGGTGCCGGTGGCCACAATGGGCTCAGCAGCATCATTGAGCTCATCGGGACCGAGGAATATCCGCGGCTGCGGTTCGGGATCGGAAGCGACTTTCCACGCGGAAGGCAGAGTGAATACGTGTTGGGGCAATGGTCCGCGGAGGAACGCAAGGCCCTGCCCGAACGCATCGAACTGGCAGGCAAGGCCATCCTGCAATTCGGGTTGCTGGGCCTTCCCGCAGCCATGAACAACTTCAACAAGCGCTGAGGCCGGCCGCACTATCTTTGTACCACCGAGTACGCCCGCCATGTTGAGCAAGAAGATCGAAGCCGCCCTCAACGCCCAGGTGGCGGTGGAGGCCGCCAGCAGCCAGGCCTATCTGGCCATGGCCTCCTGGGCTGAGAACCAGGGCCTGAGCGGCACCGCCGCCTTCCTCTACCGCCACAGCGACGAGGAGCGCATGCACATGTTGAAGCTCGTCAAGTTCATCAATGAGCGCGGCGGCAGGGCGGTGATCCCCGCCTTGAAACAACCGGGCACCAGCTTCAAGACCATCACTGACATCTTCCAGGCCCTCCTCTTCCATGAGACCAAGGTGACCCAGGAGATCAACAGTGTGGTGGACACGTGCCTGAAGGAGAAGGACTACACCACCCATAATTTCATGCAGTGGTACGTGGGCGAGCAGATCGAGGAGGAGGCCCTCGCGCGTACGCTCATCGACAAGCTCAACCTGATCGGCAACGACAAGGGCGGCCTGTACCTGTTCGACCGTGACCTGCAGGGTATGACCGCCCAGCAGTCCGGAGGGAACGAGAAGCCGTAGTGCCTTGCCGCTCCGGGGTGCGTGCCGGTCAGAACGGCCAGTCCCCCCCGATCCGCAGCGGTCCTTCCAATCCCCCGTCCACCAGCCGGTTGCGGAGCTCGTCCCGCGTGAAATGGCCGGGCAGTTCCGGCGCACTCGCCAGGCCCAGCAGCAGCATGCCGGTGCTCCGTACGTTGTTCAGCATGGCACCGGGGTCCACCAGGTGGATGTCGTCGCAACTGCTGTGGTAGCATGCATACACATGCTTTCCCAGGTCGCTCAGGGGATAGAGGACGGGCACACCGGCCAGCAGGAAGGGCTGGTGGTCACTGTGCAACCATAGTTCCTCCCGCACTTCGCCCTTGAAGATGCTGCTGTCCACCGCGGCGATACGTGCGCAGAGGTCGTTCATCAGGGGCCGCCATCCTGCAGGACCACCCACGCCAAAGCCGCGCGGGTTGCCGCTCATGTCAAGGTTGACCATGCACACGATGCGTTCGAGCTCACCGCGCTCCGTGT